>NZ_JBHIQI010000001.1:0-381885 GCF_042196465.1 Bartonella sp. AD13SXNS | reverse complement strand
GACTGCGACTGCGACTGCGACTGCGACTGCGACTGCGACTGCGACTGCGACTGCGACTGCGACTGCGACTGCGACTGCGACTGAAAAAATGTGTTATTTCAAACTCATAAGCAAGAAAAAATAACGGATATCCTTCTTAAAATTAAGAAAAATTTGATCTTTTTTCTTCAAATACCCACGCTTCTGAAAACATTTCACCAAATTATTTCCTTTTAAAAACACTTTTTAAATATACAACTTAAATATACAATGCATTGATTTATAATGATAATGCTTCTTTCTTCATACTGACCCCAACATCGTAAGATTCTCTCATTTCAAATCCTTTGATCAAAATCATTCTCTTGCTCCATTACAAGTAAGGAAGATGGATAAAATGATTAAAGAAAAAACATCTCTTATAAACGCTCTCAAGGACCAAGAGCTTTCGTAAGATTAAGAGCTAAAATAATATAATGGTGCCAACCGGTACTTTATAAAATAAAGGTGGTACTCCCTAACGGCTTCTGCATTCATGAAAGCCCTTACATTATATTATTCACGGATAACATAGTAAAATGAATTCGAGCGTACTGAGAAACATTGACTTAAACAAGAAATGTAACAATACAATAATATTCTGTTTTGGTTGCTCTGCTTTGCATGAAAAACGCAACCCCATTAAAAAATGAGGGTAATAAAAGCGTGAAGAACTGGAACAGCTCCATGATAAAAAATATTGCTATGAACGCTTTTAAAAACGATAAAATCAAATAAAAAGATGGTAACGATAGACGCTCATTTTTACCTTTACGCTCCAAAATGAATCTGTGTTCTCATCAAAGGTAAAGACGATTAAGAGCTCTATAAGCAGTTCCAGCTTTTAAATGCCAAATAGGGGCAAGGGTATCGCGTATCTCTGTTTGTGTAATCTCAGAAACGGGTAGACAGCCTAATTTAGGGAGAATATGAAGGCGTAATGGTAAAAACCAACTTCCATCTTTTCCATCCCCTTTTAATTCAGCTTTACGACTTTCAAAAGTCTCTAAAGCAATGTCTTTTAAATAATGGAGATTGCTTATTGTTTCACGCTTTTGTTTTTCACGTTCTTTAATGGAGTCACGACCTTCACGTAAAACCGAACGCCACCCAGTTGCTAATTCACGTGACTGTTTTAAAGAGACATCTCGCAACGCTCCCAAGCCCATTTATGACAGCACCCATAAATGGTATAACAGTAAATCCATTGAGCACCTCCATCTTTACGCTTATGAAGTAACAAGCCGGCACCATCATTATATTTGCCAGCCCCCAATGTTGCGACAGATCTTGCATTAAGACGGTTCATAAGAGCCATTTTTAGTCCTTTCTTATACAAATTTGATACACACACTCATCCCGCTTGTGACGTGCAAGTGTGTGGTTTTGATTGATTCAAGATAAACAGATTTGAAATGAGAGAATCTTACGTTATTCAGGACTCTCATTCAATATAAATAACGATAAATTATCATTATAAATCAATGTATTGTCAAAGATAAATAAAGCAGATATAATATTTTTCACTCTAATTGGGCATAACATCAAAACGACTCGTACAGAACAAAAACATTTTATTTTCTGTTACATGCTGCTGTATGAGATTTGACTGTAAAACAACATCAAAAACACGACCTTCATTAAGCCCACACCCTTCATTTTAATATTGCGCCGACTTTAGAAAAAGCTTTATGGATCGATATCAATTTGAACCAGAACAGAACTGGGCATTTTGGAGTATACCGCTAAGCATTGCCCCCTTATCCAAAGAACATTGCTCCTAAAATAAAAAAAGCAGCAAAAACTGAAAACGATAACACCCCCGAACCAGAACCAAAGGCGCTTCTGCTCGTTTTATCACAAAGATATTTTTTCCCGTGGCTCTACTTAATGCAATGTACATATATCATATTTTGCTGCTAGGATGCTTATTCTGAATAATATAAGAGTTCAAGTAAAGCACCTTAAGCAAAGAGACCTTCACTTTATGCGATACTGGTTTTAGAAAAAACTTTGCGGATCAATATCAATTTGAACCCGAACGGAACTGGGCATTTTGGGTGTACCGCTAAGCATTGCACGTATAAACCCTTGTATATCAAAAGAACGCTGTCCTTGCAGCAAAAGCCGAAAACGATAACGCCCCCGAACCAGAGCCAAAGGCGCTTCTGCTGGTCCCATAACAGAGATATTTTTTTCCCGTGGCGCTGCTTGACGCAATGCGCGCGCATAATGTTCTGCTGCTTGGCGCTGTTGTGCCGACACAATCAAAGAGGCAAGCCGCCCATAGGGGGGCAAATGATAATGCTGACGCGCTGCAATCTCACGTGTGTAAAAATCTTCTGGCTGGCATGCAAGTAAGGCTTTGATGACCGGATGATCTGGTTGATAAGTTTGCAATAATCCTAAACTTTTCAATCCCACACGCCCTGCTCTTCCGGTAACTTGAGAAAGCAGCTGATAGGTACGTTCACTTGCGCGTAAATCGCCATTGGCAAGACCAAGATCAGCATCAATAACACCAACCAGAGAGAGCTTGGGAAAATGATGTCCTTTAGCAACCAGCTGTGTTCCAATAATAATGTCCACATCGCCATTGGCAATGGCTTGTAATTCGCTTCGCAACTGCCCAATCCCTCCTTTGAGATCTGTTGAAAGGATCAATGATCGCGCTTGAGGAAAAAGCATTTGTGTTTCTTCGGCAATTCTTTCCACACCTGGTCCGCAAGCCACAAGATGATCTAAGGTTCCGCATTCAGGACAGGCTTCAGGAAGTGGTTCATGATATCCACAATGATGACATTTCAGTTGCCCTTGCGCACGATGTTCTACCAACCAACTTGAACAATCGGTACAATGAAAACGATGTCCGCAAATTCGGCATAAAGTCAAAGGTGCATAACCACGACGATTAAGAAAAAGAAGAGCTTGTTCGCCCTTATCAAGCGTTTGTTTTAAAGCCCTTTCAAGAGCAAAGGAAATAAAGCGCCCCTTTTGCACCCCCCCTTGGCGCATATCAACCACCCGCAACTGTGGAAGTGCAACTTCTTTAAAACGGGAAGGTAAATGCACCTTTTGATAACGCCCTTTTAAAACATTGGCTTGGCTTTCAATCGACGGTGTGGCTGAAGATAAAATAACAGGAAAACACTCAAAAGAGCCTCGTGCAACAGCCATATCACGCGCATGATAAAAAATGCGCTCTTCTTGTTTATAAGCGCTATCATGTTCTTCATCGACAACAATCAAGCCAAGCTTAGGAAAGGGAAGAAAAAGCGCCGAACGAGCCCCAGCCACAACACGCACCCGCCCTTCTGCGACTTGCCGCCAGACGCGTTCTCTACGACGTGGCGTCAAATCAGAATGCCATTCTGCTGCCGCAGCGCCAAAGCGCGCATAAAAACGATCTAAAAACTGCTGAGTTAAAGCAATTTCCGGCAATAAAATTAAAACCTGCTTGCCCCCTTTGAAAGCTTGAGCAACCGCTTCAAAATAAACCTCTGTCTTTCCAGATCCAGTCACACCATCAAGCAAAAAAACTTGAAACTGAGAAGATAAAACACCTTCCCGCAATAATGTTGCTGCTTCATTTTGTGCTCCCTGTAACTGAGGGGGACAAAAATCAGGATCAGGCATTTCCACAAGGTCAGGAGCAGGGACCATAACATCTTCGAAAACCCCTAGAGCTTTTAAACCTTCAACAACAGAAACCGAAGTTCCAGCCGCATGTGCCAGACCAGAACGTGTCCATATCTTCTCATTACGCACCAATTCCAAAACCCGTGACCGCGCTGGTGTGAGACGTTCTACATTTCCACCACAATATCGCAACCCCAGCATCTGCGCTTCCGGCTCTAAAGCAGCCGGTACAGACAAAACCAATCGCGCTACAAGACCAAAAGGTGCCATTGTATAGCGACTAACAAAACGCAAAAATGTGATCATTTCTGTCTTTAATGGGGGGCAATCAAAAACATGAAGAAGAAAGCGTAATTTTTCACGCGCCACAGGAGCGGTCCCTTGCCCATCGGCTATCTTCTCTCCAACATCCACAACAAAACCGCAAAGTTCACGCCCCATTACCGGAACCCGAACAAAAGAACCAACGTTCACCTCCATAGAAGATGGAACTTTATAACTATAAGCGTGAGCAACAGGAAGAGGAACCAATACGGATACAATCTTTTCCTCTATCATGTTTGAATTCATCTTTTAAACCAATCTACGACCTATTGAGCACCAACAAGTCTACACCTTATCTTTAAACACTCTTATAAAATTCATTGCAGGATTCAATCCCCCCGATCACAACACTTTTTTAACAAAAATTCTTTTTAACACGCATTCCATCACCAAAGTACCAATAAAAGGACCAATCTCATCGTCTATAACAAAAAACTCTATAGCAAAAAAACAGCACCATTCTTCTGTGCAAATAAAGCGCATCATTATTAAGCATTCAACATGAGATCGTAAGTGCGTCCTTCAACAAAGCGATCCCATAGTATGACTTTTTTCCAACGCACACTTTTATTTTTTACTGCCTCATATCTCAATTTATCTTCAACAGACTGATTTATAAAGATATAATCATCATTTTACCTATTGTAATAAAAAAAACTCAATACGATGAATTTTTCTCATTTCAAACCCATCGAGGAACATTTGTAAATCCTTAGTGATGAAAGAGTATCCCATGATTTTAATTATAAGGAGAATAATATTGCAAATGGAGCCGTTACAATATTTACCTTGGCTTCATGCCAAAGCGTGAAAACACGTGCGTACATCTTTCAGTTTGATTGAGAATCAAGCAACAATACAAGCAATAATCCGGTACCAACACACACCTTGCCAGCTCGTGGATGTTGCAACAAGCCCCTTGGCACTTAAAATGATTCATAAAAGGTATTTTCTCTTCTTTCTTGGACAGTTTCACTCTCCACGGCTCTTCCCGTTTGTCACCTGCAAGAAAATGATTTTTATTGATTCAACATCAAACAGGTTTAGAATGAGAAAATCTACGATATTCGGGGTTCTCATTCAACATACAAAAAGTGAATTATCTTTATAAGTCAATGCAATGCAGTACAAAAGTATAGGGTTAAAAAATTGTTTATACAGATTTTTATTGTCAAAAGATCTTTCCAATAAAATTTCTAAGACATTAAACGCTATTTTAGCCCATTTTTCTCATCATCTTATGGAACTTCCAATGATCATAAGTCAGGGTCCTCGCCACATTTCAAAAATGAAGATTCTTAACCCCGCCGATCTATAAATAATGTCCTGTACATAATGTTTTGTAAATAATCCTGCTTCCTAAACGGACTTACAACCTCTTTATGTGGTTCATATCTCCCTCCTAAAGTAAGCTAATTTATAAGATACAGCTCCTTTCTCTAAATATTTATCAAACTCTCATACAAATCCACGCCCTTTTCGCAACGCAAACCATGAATAGTATAATGATAAATCCACTGATCACCACCATCTTTACACCTCACAAAAGAGTAAACCAGCACCATCACACACCTTGCCAGCTCATGGATGTTGCAACAAACCCCTTGGCACTTGAAACGATTCATAAGAAACATCTTGAGTACTTTCTGAAATACTTATTCCCCACATTCCTGCCCCTCTTATGACGTGCAAAAAAATGATTTTAATTGATTCAATATAAAGCAAAATACGTGATGAGAAAATCTTTCTGTCTTTGGCATTATAATTCAAGTTAAACAATTATTTATCATTATAAATCAATATTTTGACCATATAAAATACTTCATGCGTAAAATTTTACATGCCTTCTTCAATGGTGTTTTATTACGACACAATGAATCCATTCGCTTACACGTGAAAGAAAATTAAACGTAAACCACGTGAAAAAGAAAGACATCTTATGAACACTCTCAAATATCAAGAGCAATCGCAAATAGGAAATGAGCAAAGTGTGTGATAATGCTAGCTTATTTTCATAAGTATAAAAATACCGCTCCGCAAAGATGCCAATACGCAAAAATGTTTGTACGCAATGAATTCTATGTCTTATTACGAACAATGCTATGAAATAGGTGTGAAAACAATAAGTAATATTTATTTACCGAAAACGAGTATATGATTAACACCATAGCATTCTTGTTCTTTACACAGATATTAATTCTTTCTCTTGCTTTTGCAGTCAACAATAGCGCATAACAAAAAATAGGATAAAAGCTAAAAAGAAGAGGTTAGATATGAAATTTTTTGTGGATAGCGCCAATATTGAAGAAATTCAAGAGTTACAGAATTTAAGCCTTGTTGATGGTGTTACCACCAATCCCTCTCTTATCCTAAAATCGGGACGCAATATTCTTGATGTTACAAAAGAAATTTGCGCCCTTGTTCGTGGACCTGTTTCTGCTGAAGTTGCAGCAACTCAATTTGAAGACATGATGAAAGAAGCGGCTGTTTTAGCAAAGGTTGCCGACAATATTTGTATCAAGCTTCCCTTAACACTTGATGGATTAAAAGCCTGTAAAGCCCTCACAGCAGCAGGACTAAAAACAAATCTCACCCTTTGTTTTTCTGCCAATCAAGCCTTATTAGCAGCCAAAGCAGGCGCGACATTCGTTTCACCTTTTATTGGGAGACTTGATGATTGCGGAAATAATGGAAGTGAACTGCTTCATGAAATACGCACAATTTATGATAACTATAACTTTGAAACACAAATCTTGGCCGCTTCAATCCGCACCGTTAATCATGTCAAAGAAGCAGCGCTCAGTGGTGCGGACGTTGCAACAGTTCCACCAGCAATCTTAAAAGCCCTGGTCAAACACCCTCTCACTGATAAAGGGTTGCAAATATTTCTCGATGACTGGAAAAAAACAGGACAAAATATTGCTTAATATTTAGAATTTTTATTGGAAAGATCTTTTGAAAGTAACAAAAAGATCTGTTCAGCCAACTCTTCCGCAACACGTTTTTTTGCATCTTCTTCTGCTTGCAGCGTTGCATATTCTTGACGAAGGCGTTCAAAAGATGCATTCATCATTGCTGTTCCTTTTGCAACAAGAGTATTTTTCATATCCTGCAAAGTGTAAGAAGCTCTGCTCATAACAGTTCCAACAGAAGGTCGTCCCTTTCTCTTTTTCTCGAAATCAACCTCTATCTGCATCGATTCTCTGGTAAAGACGGATATCTGCAATGCCAATTGATAAGCAGGTAGAGAAGGTTTAGCACCATTTCCATACAAAAGAAATAGCAGATGATTGCGCACCATTTGTCCAAAACGATCCGAAGGTTCTTCCACAACAATAGAAGCAAGCTTTTGCGCTAATCCCAAAGAAGCTTGTCCAGAAGGGTGCCCAGAAGAAGAATTCCCATAAGAAGCAGAATCCATCGCCATTGAACTCTGCAATTCTTGACGGTAAAGCGGCTCAACTTTGCATCCACACAACAGTGTGAATACACCAGCTAAAACGAAAAGAATAAAACTTTTAAAGAACGACATTCACAATCCTTTTTGGAACAACAATGATTTTTTTCACGGGCTTTTCAATCAGCTGCGCCTTTACAAAATCTAACGCCAAAACCGCTTCTTTAATCATCACCTCATCAGCAGTTGCTGCAACGCTCACCTCACCGCGTTTTTTACCATTAATTTGTACTGGCAAAGTATAGCATTCCGCAACGGTTAACGTACGATCATAAACAGGCCAAGAAAGCGCAGATATTAAACTTTTTCCCCCTAAAGCAGCATGACATTCTTCTGCTAAATGGGGCATCATTGGTGCAATCATAGCAAGAAAAAAATCCATGGCTTGACGTAAAGAAGCTTTCATTTCATCGTCAACACTTTCTATCCTATTTAACAACGGCGCCATAATATTCAAGAATTCATAAAGGCGTGCAATAGCCCGATTAAAAGCGAATTTTTCCAAATCATCTTCTACAGCGTGGAGCGTGCGATGTGCGACCTTTGAGAGTTCCAAAGCCGCTCCCTGATGCCCTGCACAAGGCGCCACATCCTTTAAAATAGAAGCACTCACAGCCACATGGCGCCAAACACGCTGTACAAAGCGATGTGCACCTTCAACACCAGATTCTGTCCAAATGACATCCCGCTCGGGAGGAGAATCTGACAACACAAACCAACGCACAGTATCAGCGCCATAAGATGCAATAATATCATCAGGATCAACGACATTCTTTTTTGATTTTGACATTTTCTCAATCAAACCAATCGTCACTTCACTTTGATCGGTTAATTTATAAGCACACCGCTTTCCATCTTTTTCAACAATGGAAATATCCGCTGGAGAAACCCACCCTTGATCATCTCGATAGGTTTCATGCACCACCATACCTTGGGTAAAAAGCCCCTTAAAAGGCTCATCGACCGTCACATGACCGACCAATTTCATAGCACGCATAAAAAAGCGCGCATAAAGAAGATGCAAAATCGCGTGCTCAATTCCACCAATATATTGTTGCACAGGCAACCATTCAGCTGTTGCTTGTTTATCAACAGGTTCCTGCGCAAAAGGAGCCGTAAAGCGTGCATAATACCAAGAAGAGTCAACAAATGTGTCCATGGTATCGGTTTCGCGTTTGGCCGGTTGACCACAGGAAGGACAAGTAACATTCTGCCATGTTTCATGTCGTGCAAGAGGATTGCCCGGTTGATCAAAAGTAACATCATCAGGCAACACAACCGGTAAATTGGCACGTGGAACAGGAACAACCCCACAAGTTGTACAATGGATCATGGGAATGGGGCACCCCCAATAACGTTGCCGTGAAATCCCCCAATCACGCAAACGAAATTGCACTGTTTTCTTCCCTTGCGGTTGCCCATTGAGCATTTGTTTTTCAAGCTTTTTAGCAGCTTCTTCAAAAGCTTGTCGGGGTGTCAAACCATCCAAAAAACTGGAATTGATCATCACCCCATCACCCGTATAAGGTGTTTCAGGTGTGACAAAATCTTCTGCTTGCTCTCCTTTTGGCAAAACCACGGGTTTTATTGGAAGATCATATTTACGCGCAAAATCGAAATCTCTCTGATCATGAGCAGGACAACCAAAAACAACCCCTGTTCCATAGTCCATAAGCACAAAATTCGCGATATAAACAGGAATATGTACTGTTGAATCGAAAGGATGAACTGCCAAAAGGGGCGTGAGAAACCCTTGTTTTTCAGCTGTTTCAAGTGCTGCCGTTGTCGTTCCACCACACCGACAATTTTCAATAAAAGCACTCAACGCTTTGTCTTTTTTTGCCAAAGCTTGTGCAATAGGATGATCAACAGACAAAGCCAAAAAGGAGGCACCAAACAGTGTATCAGGACGCGTTGAATAACAAACAACCTCATCAAATTTCTCACAAACATCATCAGCATCACCCGCCGACTTTAAAGCCCAACGAATCAGCAAACCTTGTGATTTTCCAATCCAGTTTTTTTGCATGGTGCGAACTTTTTCCGGCCATTGGTTCAGCTCTTCAAGCCCTGCCAAGAGATCTTCACTAAAGTCGCTAATTTTGAAAAACCACTGCGTCAATTCCCGCTGTTCAACCAACGCACCAGAACGCCATCCCCGTCCATCAACCACCTGTTCATTAGCCAAAACAGTATGATCAACGGGGTCCCAATTCACCTTAGCCACTTTACGCGCAACCAACCCCTTTTGATAAAAATCAAGAAACAGCATTTGCTGGCGGTGGTAATATTCCACATCACAAGTCGCAAATTCCCGAGTCCAATCTATCGAGAGCCCTAATTGTTTTAATTGCCCACGCATCACCGCAATATTTTGATAAGTCCAAGTTTTAGGGTGCACTTTATTTTGCATAGCAGCATTTTCAGCCGGCATCCCAAAAGCGTCCCACCCCATAGGATGAAGCACATTAAACCCCTTTGCGCGTTTATAGCGTGCAACCACATCCCCCATGGCATAATTGCGCACATGCCCCATGTGAATGCGCCCAGAAGGGTAAGGAAACATCTCTAAAACATAATATTTTTCACGAGCATCTTCTTGGACAGTCTGAAAAATTTTCTTTTCATCCCAAATTTCTTGCCATTTTTTTTCTCTCGCACGTGGATTATAGCGTTCGCCTATCTTATAATGCTCAATCGTCATTCCCATTATACTCTTTTAATAAAACTGAACCAAAAAACTTGTTTTATTATGCTTGACCATGGATTAACCTCATCGTCAACATTTTCGTGAAATATTTCCCTAAGTATTTTATAAAACTTTAAAAAAAACGACCAACTCTTGAACAAAAACGGTAAAGCACAAAAACATGAATACACAAACACCCCTCGATACCCCTTCCATTGAAGCATGGCAAAACCTTCAAAAAGACATTGCTGAAACATGTCAAGAGTTACAACGCCCCGTAGAAGAAATTGAACTTATCGCGGTTTCAAAAACTGTTTCTGCCACTGATATACGTCCCTTTTTGCAAGCAGGACAATCTTTGTTTGCAGAAAACCGCGTACAAGAAGCAGCACAAAAATGGCCTGCTTTACGTCAACAATTTGAAAATATTAAACTCCATCTCATCGGTCCCCTACAATCAAATAAAGCTGCTGAAGCTGTCAAAATTTTTGATGTTATTCAAACGGTTGATCGTGAAAAAATAGCCAAAGTTTTGATGGACGAAATGCAAAAGCAAAAAAAGCATCTTCCCTGCTATGTTCAAGTCAACATTGGGTTAGAACCGCAAAAAAGTGGTGTTGCACCCCAAGAAGTGATCCCTTTTGTTTCTCAATGCAAAAACAACTATGGACTCGATATCATCGGTCTTATGGGCATCCCCCCCTTAGACGAAAATCCCGGTCCCTATTTCGCACTGTTAGCAAAGCTGGCAAAACAAGCCGGTCTTCCAAAACTTTCCATGGGCATGTCCAGTGACTTCAAAACCGCTCTACAGTTTGGCTCTAACGTCCTTCGCATTGGCTCTGCTTTATTTGGAAAACGCCCTGTTTAAAGCCATTATGTAAATTCATTCTCCCTTAACACAAATTCCCATTGAAAATTCTACGAACAAGCCAAAAACAGCAGAAATGAGAAAAATATTCCCCTCAATCTCAATAAAGGAGCAATTCTAGCAAAAAAGATTCCAGTCCCTCTTTCATCCTGTTAGCAAAATAAGCAAAAAAGCTAGTCTTCTCAAATTTCTCACCGGCACATCCACAACCCGTACAATAGCTTCAAAATAGTATTGAAATTTGGCTCTCATATTCTCGCACATTGGTTCTACTTCACCTCCCCTCTGACCGCCTCTCCACCAAAAGCACGCAAAAAAGAAATCCTGAATGTAAAAGCAAAATAACAAAAATAGAGGCGTTGCACATGAATGAAAAAACTGTCGCGAAATAAATAATTGCAAAAAAATATTGACTACGATTATCGCAATGATTGCCATTAAAAACCACGAATTCTCTTAACTTCTCCAACACGCGTAAACAATTTCCCCACATGCCAATGGCATAAAGCAGACAAAAAGAGGCTTATGGTTGCATAATACAGTAACAAAACTCTTTCATGTAAGCCACTTAGCAAAATAAACATCTCAAATGCCCAATAGAGCACTAAGAGCAGCGCTAAACAACATGAATAGCAATCTATAAGGTCCAACGATAGCATAAAGGCTTTCTATGCTCTACAAAGCGTAAAATACGGTCAATATTTGCCTGAAAAATAAAAGAACGAATCCCGTGCATATGTGCATAATACATGCAGCAAAACAATAGCAATGAGACCAATTTCAATAACGATATTCCTTTGTCGTTATTCCTTTATCGTTCTCATAAACAAAGAGAAAAACTTCAACTTTTCATATGCGCAATTTTTCTAAATTTAAACTTTAATTAAGAAAAACATGGTGTCATTATTTATATTTTAAAAATTTATAAGTAATATTATTATCTTCTTAAGAAGAATATTTCACATATAAAAAAGTATTAATATAATATAGTTATTATTTATACAGTATTTTTATTAATATTTTTAAAGTTTATCTTTGTAATTTCTCTAAAAATACGTGATATACATTTGAAGTGTATCATTATGATTAATATTTTTAATGTAGATAATATTAGGAATATTAAACTGAAACATTTTGGTTCAGGTTTAACTTATACGATACATGATTCAACACCTATCATTTATGGAAATACATGTAGTACTAATGATTTTATGTCTCACATAGACGCAGGGGGGTTACATGGAGCTTTTGATGGAGGAATAGGCGGAGCAATTCTAGGTGGTATAACTGGAAGATCAGCGGATGCATTTACAGGTGGACTCTTAGGCGCCGCAGGTGGATTCTTAGCAGATGGTCTTTGGACTTTTGGAGAAAAAGGTCGTGAATGTTGGTTCTAATTTATAGAGAATAACGACAAAGATATCTCTGAAATTAGTATTTTTGTCAATATATTCGAAAGAATATACCAAATATCTATATCTATGGATAAAATAGTTTTCAGAGGTATATACTATAAAAATATTATAATAAGGCTTTTTCTATAATGGATATTCTTTATAAAATGCAAGATTATTCTTAATACTTATTGTATTCATTCCTATATATACTACTTTTGTTAAAATATTCAATGAATGGAATTGGAAATTATTTATAATAACAGGATTATTGGTAGGAATTCTATTTTTTATTTCTGATTTTTTTGCGTAGATATTTTGGCTTATATTAATATCCATAATGGTATGTATTCTTTTTAAAACAAGAGAATACAAAAAACATTCAAAGCGATAATCAATAAAGCACCTTCATCTCCCTTTTTATAGGGTATTTTTTAATATCTTTATGCTTTTATAAAAAGCTCTTTACTACAATAGGTTCTGCCACATTTGAATATCCTAAAAGCATAAAATACTCTCTTAAAGACAAACGTATCAGATTTAAAAATTGACTATTCTAATCTTTGTCATTTAGTCTACCCTCACAATGAAAAGCTTTTGGGAAAACGCGACCATAAATATAAAAATACAATGGCTGATTTTTTCAAACAATAAACAGAGGGAAACATGACCGAAAAAACTTATCCAATATCAGAAGAGATCAAAAAAAATACTTTACTCGATGAGGAAACTTATCAACAATGGTATCGAGAAAGCATTAATGATCCAGAAAGCTTTTGGGCAAAACATGGTCAACGCATTGAATGGTTTAAACCTTTTACAAAAGTAAAAAACACTTCTTTTAACGGAGATGTCTCCATTCAATGGTACGAAGATGGAATAACAAATGTTGCCTATAATTGCATTGATCGCCACCTGAAAACCCATGGAGACAAAATCGCGTTCATTTGGGAAGGAGATAATCCTTATCATGATAAAAAAATAACCTATAACGAGCTTTATGAACATGTTTGTCGTTTTGCCAATCTTTTGAAAAGTCGTGGCATTAAGAAAGGCGATAAAGTAACCATTTATCTTCCTATGATTCCCGAAGCAGCCTATGCCATGCTCGCCTGCGCCCGCATTGGTGCTATTCATTCGGTTATTTTTGCAGGCTTTTCTGCTGAAGCAATAGCAGGACGTCTTGTTGACTGTGAATCAACCTTTATGATTACTGCTGATCACGGCTTGCGTGGCGGCAAACGGATTAACTTAAAAGACAACGTTGATCATGCCATTGAGATAGCAGCACGCCAAAATGTGCATGTGGACCAAGTCATGGTTATACGGCGAACTTGTGGACCCATTCAATGGGTAGAGGGGCGTGATTTTTGGTACCACGAAGAAATAGCTCATGCCAAAACAGACTGCCCACCAGAACCAATGAATGCTGAAGATCCACTTTTTATTCTTTATACTTCAGGCTCCACCGGCAAACCTAAAGGTGTTTTGCATACCACAGCAGGCTATCTTGTTTTTGCCGCAATGACACATCAATACGTTTTTGATTACCACCCCGATGAAGTTTACTGGTGTACAGCTGATATTGGTTGGATTACCGGTCATTCTTACTTGGTTTATGGACCTTTATGCAATGGTGCGACCACTTTAATGTTTGAAGGCACACCAACCTTTCCTGACAAAGGAAGATTTTGGCAAATTGTCGACAAGCATCAAGTCAATACACTCTATACCGCACCAACAGCTATCCGCGCCTTAATGGGAGCAGGAAATTCATTTGTTGAACACTCAGACAGAACATCGTTGCGTCTTTTAGGCACGGTAGGCGAACCGATTAACCCAGAAGCATGGGAATGGTTTTATCATATAATTGGAAATGACCGTTGTCCGATTCTCGATACATGGTGGCAAACGGAAACAGGGGGGCATATGATCACGCCCTTGCCCGGTGCAACCCCCCTTAAAGCAGGATCAGCTACACGTCCATTTTTTGGTGTTCAACCCCAAATTGTTGATGCCCAAGGCAATGTTTTAGAAGGTGAAGCAGAAGGCACTCTTTGTATCAGTGATTCATGGCCCGGACAAATGCGCACACTTTATAAGGATCATGAACGCTTTATTCAAACTTATTTTTCCTCCTATAAAGGAAAATATTTTTCAGGCGATAGCTGTAGGCGCGATAGTGACGGTTATTATTGGATCACAGGACGAGTTGATGACATTCTCAATGTTTCAGGGCACAGGCTAGGAACCGCTGAAATTGAATCAGCGCTTGTTTCGCATCCCTCTGTATCAGAAGCAGCTATTGTGGGTTACCCGCATCCCATTAAAGGACAAGGAATTTATAGTTTTGTGACCCTCATGGAAGGAACAGCGCCAAGTGAAGAATTGCAAAAAGACCTTATCAAGCATGTGAGACAAGAAATAGGTTCTATTGCCATATTGGATAAAATTCAGTTTGCTCCGCAGCTTCCCAAAACACGATCAGGGAAAATTATGAGACGTATTTTACGAAAAATCGCTGAAAACGATTTTGATACTCTCGGAGATATTTCAACCCTTGCCGAACCACAAGTTGTTGAAGATCTGATTGCCAACCGACAAAATTAAAGAAACCATGGTTTAATGCACAATACCACCGGTAAGCTTTAGCCTTTTACTGAAATAAACCTAGCATTTTTGCTAAAGCTACCGGTAAACATCCAAACCAGCACCACTATTCTGTTTGCAACCCAAAATATTGCCACCACTCTTATAATATAATCCTTAGACAATATATTGATTTATAATGATAATTCACTGTTTTGTATGTTGAATGAGAGTCTCGAATAACGTAGGATTCTCTCATTTCAAAGCTGTTTATCTTGAATCAATCAAAACCACTCATTTGCATATAACAAGTAGAATGAGTGTGTGGATCAAATTTGTATAAAAAAGGAATAAAATAGCTTTTATGAACCGTCTTAATGCAAGATCTGTCGCAACATTGGGGAGCTGGCAAATATAATGATGGTGCCAGCTTGTTACTTCATAAGAGATATATTTAAACTTCAGATGTTTTTATCCACACACACACATTTCAAGTCGCAAACGAATGCCATAAAAAACTTACCATAAGTAGTAAATTTCACTGTCGGTAAAATTTTTTTATCAATTTATCAAATTGTAAAATGATAAATTATTCTTATAAATTAATCTATTTTAGCAAAAGAAAAACCAATAAACAGACTTTCAAAGTCTTTGAAAAAAATAGTTTTTTCCATAACCAATAAAAAACAAACTAAAGATTAAAATTATAAAAGATGCGCTTTAACGCACATTAAAGCGAAAAAAGCACAAGCCCCATCAACCACAAAACGAGTAAGATCAAGATCAAATCGAAAAACAGGTAAAGCAGTTCTTATGTTTCTGCTAGAAACGCCTTGGAATTCCTGCTAAAATCATAAATAAAGATAAAATAAAGCAATATAAGAGATATTTTACAAACAATACTTCTCAAGCACAAATTAAGAAATATTGGAGGCTGTGAAGCATGAATAAGATATAAAAATAGGAGCAAAAGTTCTGAAAGTAATACACTATAAAAACGGAAGTGGTAACGAAAAGTGATTCATTTTGAAAATGTCGGCCTACGCTATGGAATGGGCCCTGAGGTCCTTCGTGATATTAGCTTTCATATTCCTCCTGGATCATTTCAATTTCTCACAGGTGCCTCTGGAGCAGGGAAAACGTCGTTGATGCGTCTTATGTTTTTGGCACTCAAACCCACCCGCGGTCATATTGATCTCTTTGGAACAGACACAGCATTACTCAAACGACAAGAGCTTCCAGCACTACGACAACGTATCGGTGTAGTTTTTCAAGATTTTCGTTTACTCGACCACATGACCACTTATGAAAATGTTTCCTTACCTTTACGCATTAAAGGACAAGAAGAAGCAACCTATCGCAGTGAAGTGGAAGATCTTCTCTGTTGGGTAGGTCTTGGAGATCATATTCATGTTTTACCACCAGTTCTTTCCGGCGGAGAAAAACAAAGGGTAGCCATTGCACGCGCGCTCATTGATCAACCTGAAATTCTGCTGGCCGATGAACCCACCGGAAATGTCGACCCCCCCTTGGCAAAACGCCTCCTCCGTTTGTTTATTGAATTAAATCGTTTTGGAACAGCTGTTATCATTGCCACCCATGATATCGCCTTAATGGAACAAGTTGCAGCACGGCGTATGCTTCTCCATAATGGACGGATGACGATTCATGAATAAATCTTTCCCCATTTTTACAAGCAATAAAAAAAACACAACGGCGATTATTCCCAGTAGTAATATTTCTGGGAAAGCGCTGGTTGCAGTGATTGCAATTATGACATTTCTCTCAAGTCTCACCTTAATTGGTGTTGATTTAGTCCAACGTGCCGCCCAAAATTGGAGTAATCAAATTAGCTATGAAGCAACAATACAAATACGCCCCGTTGACAATGTTGATATCAACAAAGCACTCCATGATGCTGTACAATTGGTTAAAACATTTTCCGGTGTCCAAGATGCGAAAATTGTTGACCAAAAAGCTACAGAAAAGTTACTGGAGCCATGGCTTGGAACAGGTTTTAATTTCAATGAACTACCTCTTCCCCGTCTTATCATTGTCACCCTAAAGGGGAATGAAACAATCAATTTTGCAGCCATTAATCACGCCATTAAAACCCAAATTCCAGGAGGTCAATTTGATGATCACCGTGTTTGGGTTCATCGTTTTGTGAAAATGGCACACACAACTGTTTTCATGGGTTTTTCAATTTTAGCATTGGTTCTAGGCTCTCTTATCCTCACCATCATTTTTGCTACCCGCAATGCATTGGCAGAAAATGCACATATTATCAATGTGTTATATTTCCTTGGTACTGAAACTCTTTTCATTGCTCGCCAATTTGACTGGCATTTTTTTAAAACTGCGCTGCGTGGTGCTTTATATGGTGGTCTCACAAGCATATTTCTGTTTTCAGCCTTTTGTTTCTGGACGAATTATAACTTGGGAAGAGTAGAAGCCAGCCAAGTAACAGCTTTATTTGGACATATTTCCATACGCTCCATCCCCTATGGAAAAATCATTCTCCTTATTATTTTCGTTTCTTTTCTCACCACCCTTACAAATCGCATGACTATTTTAGCGCAACTGAAAAAAATCGATCAATGTGAAAACGGTTTATTTTAATTTTATGACTCACCACTCCTATCATTCCAACTCATTGACGCAAAATAATTTAGAACGTCCTCTTCCACAACGGCCTCACTACAGTTGGTCTCCATGCCTCTTATTTCGTTATTTTCCACCAACGACCCTTACTCTTTCAATCATTGTTTTCATTTTCTGGGGTGGTTTTATTGTTTTTTCTGAAAAAACCGAACGACTTTATCCCCCAAAGCCTCTCCCCAAAGCCGATGCCATTATCGTGCTTACAGGTGGAGACAACCGAATAGAGACAGGACTCCATCTTTTACAAAAGGGGCTTGGTTCACGTCTCCTCATCAGTGGCGTAAACACCACAACCAATCTGAAAAGTCTCATGCATAACATGCATATTACCCCACGGCTTATCTCCTGTTGTATTGACATCGGGCATCAAGCGATTAACACCAGAGGAAATGCTAAAGAAAGCGCCGATTGGATCAAAAAACACCACTATAAAACCCTTTATATTGTCACCCATGATTACCATGTGTGGCGCTCGATGCGTGAACTTAAATATTTAATGCCTGATATCCACTTCATTGCCTATCCTGTTAAAAAGAGCAATGCTGAAAGCACAATACAACAGATCAATCAAATCCGCATTCTTATATTCCAATATATTAAAACACTCCAAGTCTATATCAGAACTGCCTTCTAATCTTTATCCTTCTGACTTTTTAAAAAACTTGCCCCCTACTGACCGATTCATAGCGTTTTGTCTTTTCACTTCCACACAGGTTTCCTCCATAAGATTATAGAAAAGTCCTGCCTCTCAAGGCAAAGCAAGCGCAAAACCTATTGTGTTAGGATTGATGCTTCGCAAAATATCTTATAGCCGGCACATCTCTCCAATCCATAGCCGATCTATTGACGGTTTTATGGCGTTGTTTACCTAAGAGAGCACGTGCTTTTGTTGTTTCTTGTAAATAACATCCAACCCCAAGGCAGCAGCATGTTTGAGACAAATATTAAGACGGCTCAGTGCGTTACGCACTGTATCAACTTTTGTATGCCAAATTAGGAGCAAGGATATAGCGTATCTCTATTTGTATAATCTCCTGAAAAAGACAGACAGCCTAATTTTGATAAAATGTGAAGTTTCAAAGGTAAAAACCAGTTTCCATCTTTAGCACCTCCTTTTAATTCAGCTTTACGATCTTTAAAAGTATCTAAAGCAATGTCTTTTAAATAATGGAGATTGCTTATTGCCTCACGTTTTTGTTTGTCACATTCTTTAATTGGGTCACGACCTTCGCGAAGAACAGAGCGCCCCCCAGTTACAGTTTCACGGGCTTGTTTAAAGAGACATTTCTTAACGCCCCCAAGCCCATTTCACGACAGCAACCATGAATGGCATAACGGTAAATCCATTGTGCACCTCCATCTGTACATTTGTGAAGAAGCAAGCCAGCACCATCACCACTTTGCCAGCCCATGGGTGTTGCAGCTCTTGGCACTTAAGACAGTTCATAAGAGCCATTTTTAATTCTTTCTTATACATTTTTTTCCCACATAGCCTACCCGCTTGTGACGTGCAAGCAAGTGATTTTAATTGATTCAAGATAAGCAGGTTTAAAATGAGAGAATTTTACGGTATTCAGTATTCTAATTCCAATTGAATAACGCCAAATTATCATTATAAATTAATGCCTTGTCTTAAGTGGTTCGTACATATCCTTTGTGTCATATCCATAAAGATCAGATTGATGGGGATATAGGGACTATCCTTGGCTTGAGAATATAAAGGCAAAGTAGAATGCCTCAATATACTGGCACATTCACGTGCTTGTTTTAAAGAAACATCTCTCACATCCAAAACTTATTTCGCTGCTCTGATTTGTAGATGATATCCCAATGGGATAAAAGCCCTCGTAAATGAATCCTCCCCAGATCACTATAAGATCTATTTATACCACCATCTTTATGTTTCATAAAAAATACAAGAAACCATACACTTTGCCCATATCCGAAATATCGCAACAGCCCTTATCACTGAGTGTAAAATATACCTCTTATCAATTATCCCAAGTTCTAAGCAGTATTACGGCAAATAGTGTAACGGTGCTGGCTTATTACTTCATGAAGCCTAAAGAGGGAGGGGATAAATAGACCTTATAGCAATCTAGGGAGCTTCCTCTCAACGAACACTCTCTTTTTAATACATGCTTCAGCACCATGAAATGAACTTTGAACGCACCAAGAGATGTTTCTTTAACATAAGTGCATAAATGTGCAACATAAGTATATTCTGTTTGCAGCATTCTTTTTACCATAAGAAAACGCCCCCCTTTAAAGAACGTGAAGAACAAAAACATAAGACAATACGCACCATTCACGAGAATGTGGAGGTTTGTTTCATTATTTTTATTTTTGTGAACTTCTTTTTGATGTTTCTCTATTTAAAAAGTTGAAAGCTTGATATCGCCTGAAGCTAAACGCAATTAAAATCTATCATAAAACCAATAATAAGCTATGCCAATACACATAATAATCAATATAGTTTTAGCTTCCCAGCAACATAAACCCATAGGTGTGTTTATCGCATCCTCCATACAAAGCTAAAGCTTCGCAGGAACCTATATCTCCATCGCATAAAGCTATAAGGAATCCCAAACCAAAGGTTACTCATACGAACGTCCCTTCTATTGCCATACAATGTGTGAAAAAAAGAACCGGTCTACGAATGAACAAAAGGAAAACTCTATAGATTAACACGCCTCGTATACCAGTTGTTTTTTTGGAGGGGTGGGTTTTAAGCTGTTTTTGTCTCGACTTGCTTTTTTGTTCTTTTGTTTGTTAAAAGATATACACTTCACTTTCCCCCGCTTTTTTAGATTAAATCTTAAAAGTCAGCGCGCATTATATTTCATTTAGCTTCCTTTCCGCATCTGAAAAGACAGGGATTCTTAACGAAATCCAGTCTGTAAACAGTCTCAATTCTAGCGGATTCCGCTTAGCTTTCTGCTTAATGGGATTCACTTACAAAAGGCGCGATAAGAAAAATTTAAGAATATTCGTAAAGCATTCCCAAAACATTTAATACCTCAAGGAAGATTATACACCCCTATACCACCACATCTCACATGATGTGTTGTGCTATAAATTCATGGTCTAGTAGCATTCCACTTAACGAATACAGCATTTTTTAGGAGAAAGAAGCGAATAGTGCTAAACTTTTCCCATCCATATTCTGCTTCACAAATGTTTCATCCAAATTGATATAACAACCAATATATCTTAAATTGATAACCGCTTAATCACGCGAGAGTGCAACGACAGGATCAAGCCGTGAAGCTTGTCGCGCTGGCGAAAAGCCAAAACATATCCCAATAAGCGTCGAAAAAGTAAGAGATACAACAATTGAATCAATTGTATAAACCAAGTGGATAGGTGCCTTAAAGAGCCAAAATAAGCCTCCAATAGAAAATCCAAAGAGGATTCCTAAACCGCCTCCAATCATACACACTAAAATTGCTTCAATGAGAAATTGTTGCAAAATATCACTCTGCCGTGCACCAACAGCCATACGCACCCCAATTTCATTGATCCGCTCAGAAACCGTGACCAACATAATATTCATCACGCCAATCCCCCCTACAATCAATGAAATTGCTGCAATTGAAGACACTAAAAGCGTTAAAATATGCGTACTCTCCATGATACGTTCACGAAAAAATTCGGAATTTCTAATAAAAAAATCTTCCCCTCCATGGCGCATAATGAGAAAACGTCGAACCATAGTCTCTGCTAAATGTGAATCAATCTCATCAGCAATCTTAACCATAATGGCACGAACCTGCGTGGTCCCAAGAAAACGAGTTTGCACGGTTGTATAGGGCAAATAGATCTGCAACGTATTTGAGTTACCTCCATTATTTTGCGGATCGACCACCCCCACAATACGTGCAGGAACCTTTCCCACATGCACCACTTTTCCAAGTGGACTCTCATGGCTATGAGGAAAAAGAACAGAAACGGCTTCCTTTTCAATAACGAGATCAACAGCCCTTTCACTCACACTTTTTTGATCAAACAATTGTCCTTCAACAGCTCTAAGCCCTTGTGTTTGAAAAAATTGTTCTCCCACCCCAGCAATTACAGCATTAGCTTCAACGGAACCAAAACGAATCGTAGAACTTGCTGAAATCTGAGGCGTTACACCAGAAACATAGGGCAAGCCAGAAAGAGCTTCTGCATCCGCTTCAACAAGACTGGTTATCTTCTCTGATTGTGGATCAGAAAAACTTTTCCCAGGAAAGATTGTCAAGGTATTGGAGCCCAAACTTTTAAAATTTTCCAGTATTTTTTCCCGCGTGCCAGTCCCCAAAGCCACCATGGCAATAATTGCTCCAATACCGATAATCACCCCGAGCATTGTTAAAAAAGTCCGCATACGATGGGCATTCATAGCTAACAAAGCCATAACAAATGTTTCACGAAAACGTTCAACAAAAGAACGAAAAAAACCTAATGTTTTTTGATCTTTCAAATTTTGCTTTTCCTGAATATAAGACGCAACCTTTGTTTTTTTACCCTTTGATACAGTATCTGAAATAATTTCCCCATCACTGATTTCGATAATACGATCTGCTTTTTCAGCCACCTGCATATCATGCGTTACAATAATAATGGTGCGCCCTTCTTGATGAAGCTCATCCAAAATACGCAACACTTCTTGACCACTATGTTTATCTAAAGCGCCTGTTGGCTCATCAGCGAGGATAACCTCCGCATTATTCATCAATGCTCGCGCAATAGACACCCGCTGTTGCTGTCCTCCTGAAAGCTGATTAGGACGATGATTAACTCTCTCTCCCATGCCTAAGCGTGTTAACAAGTCCTGGGCACGTTTTTTTCTCACATCTGGAGCACAACCTGCATAAATAGCTGGAATTTCAACATTTCCAAGAGCGGTGAGTTCATTCAACAAATGATAGCGTTGAAAAATAAATCCAAAATGATTGCGCCGCAAAGCTGATAATTCATCAGCAGAAAGAGAAGCTATTTCTTTTCCTGAAATCCAATAACGACCAGAACTTGGTCGATCAAGACAGCCTAAAATATTCATCAATGTGGACTTTCCAGAACCGGAAGCCCCTACAATCGCCACCATTTCACCACGTTTAATGGTTAGATTAATTTTTTTCAAAACAGTAACAAATGTTTCACCCGCAGGAAATTCGCGCACAATATTTTCTAAAACGAAAACAGCATCTGCTTTTTCTGCTTTCATAGCTTAATTCTCATCTTCGTTCTGTTCATAAGGGATTTCTGGCATCACACCATCGCGTGAACCGGTAATAACCACATCCCCCTCCTGAAGCCCTGAAACAATTTCTGCCATCACTTTGTTATTAAGCCCCACAGTCACTTGTTTTGCCACCACTTTATTTTTTCCCACCAAAAGTGAAACCCATGCTTTGTGTTCTTTTGTTTCATCACGCAAAGCATCACTTGGAACCAACAAAACATTCTGAGCACGTCCTAGAATAATATGAACTTGAGCGGTCATATAGGTTCGCAAAAAATTGTCTTTATTATCAACATGCACAACCCCATTATAATAAATTGCCGATGACACAAGAGAGCTAGATCCTCCTGCGCCAGGATTAATACTCACATCAGCACGAATGGATTCAGGAGCCGGCTCGACTCTTTCCAAAGTGCCCTCATAACGACGGTGTGAATTGCCCAATACTGTAAAATAAAGAGGTTGTCCGGCATGAACTTTAAGAATATCAGCTTCCGAAATTTGCGCTTTGACTGTCATCTTTGATAAATCGCCTAGAATAACAATTGTAGGCGCAGACTGAACAGCATTAACATTCTGTCCTTCTTCAACAACCGTTGCCAAAACGGTTCCCGCCGAAGGAGCAGTTATCCGCGTATAACCGAGATTAACCTCTGCACTCTCCACATCAATTTTGGCTTGTACAATCTGCTGTTGCAGTTGAGCAATTTGCGCTTCGCGTATTTTCACTTGTGTTTCTGCATCATCAAGATTAGCTTTTGAAATTGCACGCGATTCTATCATTTTTTTCTGCCGCGCTAAATTTTTCTGAGCAAGGGCAAGATAAGCTTCTTGTTCCACTAAATTCGCATAGTAATGAGATAAAGCTGCTTTTTTTCTTTTCAGATCATTTTCTTGATCTGTAGGATCAATTTCTGCCAACAGATCCCCTTCTTTGACAACACTGCCTGGAAGAACGCGCATGGAAACCACCCTCCCCGTAGCACGTGCCCCAACCGCCACCAACCGATAAGGACGCACAAGTCCAGAAGCCAAAACACTTTCCTCGATATCACCACGCTTCACCACAGCTGTCATATATATTGGTGTGGATGTTCCAAAAAAAACAGAGCGTAGCCACAACAAAATGAAGATAATGAAGAGAGAAATAAGAAATAACGAAAGTTTTTTGTGTTTTCTAATGAAATCTTTGATGAAATTTTTTTTCATTGCCCTACCCTTACAAGCGAACGGGATGTACCATCAACAACTTCCGGACGTGACACATCAACGACTCCATCCCATCCCCCCCCCAATGCTTTCATCAGAGCAATATATTGGGTAGCTAAAGCAATACGGCTATCTTTAAGTGCCATTTGCGCAGAATAATAGGAACGATCAGCATTTAACAATTCAAGGAAGCTGATATTTCCATTTTCAAAAAGGCTTCGTGAAAGTTGTAAAGAATGCAAAAAAGCTTTATTTGCAATGACAAGCTTTTCAAGACGCTGATGTTCTTTTGTTAATCTCACAAGCGCGTTTTCCACATCTTCTAAAGCACTCAATACAGCCGCCCGATAAGTAATAAAAGCCTGATCACGCTGTGCCCGCGCCATCGCAATAGAGGCAACAATCTGTCCTCCATTAAAGAAAGGGAAACGAAGACCAGGTCCAAAAGACCAGCCAATGGTTGAACTTTTCCATAATTGGTCCATTGCTGTTGCTGCTGTTGAAATATTCCCCGTTAAAGTGAGGGATGGATAACGTTCTGCCTCACGCTGACCAATGCGGGCTGTTGCTTGCGCATATTGGCGCTCTGCCCGTCGTAAATCTGGACGCGACAATAAAATATCTGCTGGAATTCCTGCTGATATTGGCCATTGTGGTTGTGGAATTTTCACTTGTTTGGCATTGTTTTGCAAAAGTCCCTTCAAAGCCGTAGGGACATGACCAGTCAAAACGGAAAGGCGATGCATACTCATTGCCACATTGGCTTCCATCTGAGATATATCGGCTTCTGTATTGGCCATTTGCGCTTTTGCATTTGAAACATCAAGTTCAGAAATATCACCTGCTGCTAATTTAGCACGCATCAATTCATATGTTTTGCGTTGTGTTGCAGCAATTTGCCGCACAATCAACAACTTTTGTTGCCAACCGCGCATTTGAACATAATTTGTTGCCACCTCTCCTAACAATATGACCATGGTAGCGCGCATATCTTCCACCACCGCTTCAAGACCATATCGTGCTGCTTCAACGCCTCGCTTATGCCCACCAAAAAAATCCAGCTCCCAACTAGCATCAAATCCACTACGATATTGGCTCAATGCACCAGATTGTTCAGATCCGCTACGGGTTCCTGAAATTGTATTTGACGCACTTGGCAACAAAGATCCCAATGCTTGCCCTAAACTCGCCCGTGCCTCACGAACTCGGGCTTTAGCAACTGCAACATCATTATTCCCAGAAATAGCCTCATCCATTAACGCATTTAAAACTGGATCATTTAACCGTCGCCACCATCCAGCAAGGGCAATTGAATGCCCAGATATCTGAGCAAATTTCTGTCCCCAAGCTGCTGGAACACGAAAAGATGTTTTCTGGTAATTAGGACCAACCATACATCCTGACAAAAGCAAACACAACAAGACACTAGAAAATAATCCACGAGAAGCACCCCATTTGAGATTTCTGATATACATCCAGTCTCCCGCATTCTTTCAGAATCATTATTTAATATTAATACTTTATTTACCTCTTATTTCAAACTTGACGTGAAAAATCAAATACAGTTTGCACAGGAATATGATCTGAAGGACGTTCCCATCCGCGCGCATCACGAAAAGTTGCAAGATCCGCCACAAAAGGCGCTAAATCTGGAGAGGACCAAACATGGTCAAGCCGCCGTCCGTAATCCGTAAGCGCCCAATTGCGTGCACGATAACTCCACCATGTGTAAAGTTTAGTAGGAACAGGAATATGCAACCGCATAAGATCAACCCACCCGCCTTGACAACACAAATCCTGTAAACGCTCAGTTTCAATGGGGGTATGGCTTACAACCTTCAACAATTGCTGATGAGACCAAACATCCTCTGCCAAAGGAGCAATATTCAAATCGCCCAGCAAAAGAGAAGATATCCCCTTTTCCTGATCTGCGCGGATAAGAGACATTTCCTCTAAAAAATCAAGCTTATGACGAAATTTTTCATTCACATCAGCGTCAGGAATATCTCCCCCAGCTGGAACATAAAAATTATGAATCCGCAAGATTCTCCCATGGACTTCCACAATTACTGAGATATAGCGGCAATCTTGATTTTGACAAAAAAAACGCTTTTTTACCTTTTTAAAAGGTAAACGAGAAACAATAGCCACCCCGTTATAAGATTTTTGTCCACTCAATGCGATATGCTTATATCCTGCTGCCTCAAAGTCCCTCACTGGAAATAAAGCATCTGGACATTTTGTTTCCTGTAGACACAATACATCTGTAGGAAAGAGTTCCAAATACTGAAAAACCTGTGCAAGACGCAAACGAATAGAGTTAATATTCCAAGTCGCAATACGAAAAAACATCTGTTTTAATCTCAATGACGTGACACTATTTCTTCATTTCTGCGAAGGAAGTTTAAACATTCCATTAGCGAATCGAACATCTGTCTGCACATTCATAATCTGCACAGTAGTTTCCAAATTTTGTTGGTCAACAATTGTCCACTGCCGCAAAGCAGAACCTTGAGAATCAAAAACCATCCTTATTTGCCCTACCCCAATTGTTTGATCACGCAAAACAATCGTCACGGCCCCAGGATCTTCACGAAAGGCCAACAAACGCCCAGAAGATACGTCAATTTTATCATCCAACAGAAATTTCATTGGCGTTTGCGAAAGTTGGGAAAAGTTCCAAGTATTCAAAGCTCGATTGTTAATGCCCACAAATTGACCATCTGCAATAATCTGTAAAGGCATTTTCTTGTAAATAAAACGAATTTTCCCTGGACGCTCTAGATAAAACGTTCCTTGAGACATCTTTCCCTTTGGACTAAATTGAATAAAATCACCTGTCATTGTTTTGATTGCCGCAAAGTGGTTCACAACATTCTGCGCCTTTGCCACTTTATTAGAGGCTTGCGAAAAAGCAGGAAAAGTTAAACACCAAAAGACAATAATCCCCACAAACCCAAAGACTCTTCTTTGCGACAAAAAAGACGTTTTCATAAAAATGCTCCCAAGCAATACTTAATTGGCTTTATCATAAACAACAAATGATGAATAAATACCCTGCTTTATAAGATATAAGATATTATTTGAAAAAACTATCAAAAGATTTTTAAAAGTATTCTTCTCCAAAAGTCCCCCCACAAAATTCCCGTTTTCCCGCATAATTTGCTGAACCAATGATGCCTTCTTCTTCCATTCCCTCAATCAATGTCGCCGCACGAATTATAAGCAATGCCTAAACAGTGTTGAATATAAGCATTTGAAGCCTAATCATCACAAAGCACAACAGCAACAGCTTGACAATAATCATCTGCTCAAGAAGAAGCCCCCCAAAACATCCGTCTTATATTCTTTAACCGTTTGCGGTATTGTTTCCAAAGAAACAATCTGCCTTTAAGCCTCCCCAAAGGACCAAAATTCCTACTTTTCTGCTAATTTGCTCAACGCATAATATATTTTTTCCCACTCATAATCTGTGAAGCAACATAGATTATAGGCAATACACGGAACCAATGAAGGACGAAACATAGTACTTTGCGAATCTGAAAACTCTTTTCAGAAACAAAAAGGTTTTTTGACTTCACCAAAAAGAATAAAAGTCCTCACCCGATCAGATCTATAAACAGTTTGGATTTTAGTAGGTTCCCCTTGGCTTCTCACCCCATATGCTTCACCTTACATAAAGCTGATAACCCCTACCTTAAATATTCAATACAGCCTTTAAAAAACACTTAATATATCAAGCCTTGCATACTTTTATACTACAGCACCTCACATGACATTATTTCACATCTATACCTTGATTTATAATGGTAAATTATCATTTTTCACCGTGAATCATAATGTCAAATACCGTAAGATTTTCTCACCATATACTTATCTCATATTGAATCAATTTAAATCATTGGCTTACATATCACAAGCAAGGCCGACATATGGATAAAAATTAATAAGCTAAAGAATAAAAATACTTCTTATGAATTGTCTCAAATACCAAGGACTGGAACAATGTATGATGATATCAACTTTTTACGGCAGAGTAGGATAACCACCTATTTTTATAAGATATTATTAAAAAACGCTTATCAAGATTTTTCAAAAGCGTTCTTCTTCAGCAGGAACTAAAATTTCTCGTTTCCCTGCATGATTTGCTGGACTAATAATCCCTTCTTCTTCCATTCTCTCAATCAATGTTGCAGCACGGTTATAACCAATGCCTAAACGGCGTTGAATATAAGAAATCGAAGCCTTACGGTCACGAAGAACAATAGCAACAGCTTGACTATAGGGATCATCTTCTGAAGGAGAAGCCAAAGAAACATCAGCATCATCCTCTTCAACTTCTTGTGTAATTGTTTCCAAATAATCAGGTCGTGCTTGCGCTTTGAGATGCGCAACAACCTGCTCCACTTCATCATCCGCGACAAAAGGTCCATGCACACGCTGAATACGTCCTCCTCCCATCATGAAGAGCATATCTCCCTGCCCCAAGAGTTGTTCGGCACCTTGTTCGCCTAGAATTGTTCGGCTATCAATTTTTGAACTCACTGAAAAAGAAATGCGTGTAGGAAAATTGGCTTTAATCGTCCCAGTAATAACATCAACAGAAGGACGCTGTGTTGCCATAATCACATGGATACCAGCGGCGCGCGCCATTTGCGCTAAGCGTTGAACCGCCCCTTCAATATCTTTACCAGCAACCATCATTAAATCAGCCATTTCATCAATAATGACAACAATATAGGGCATAGGACTAAAATCAAGCGTTTCCGTTTCATAAAGAGGCTCACCTGTCTCATGATCAAAGCCAACTTGAATTGTACGCACCATTGTCTCTCCTTGACCTTCTGACTCCTTGAGACGTGCATTAAACCCATCGATATTGCGAACGCCAAGTTTGGACATTTTACTATAGCGCTCTTCCATTTCACGAACAGCCCACTTTAAAGCAATGACGGCTTTTTTAGGATCTGTCACCACCGGTGTTAATAAATGAGGAATGCCATCATAAACCGAAAGTTCAAGCATTTTGGGATCCACCATAATGAGGCGACATTGTTCAGGTGTCATCCGATAAAGCAGAGATAAAATCATTGTATTGATAGCAACAGACTTTCCTGATCCTGTTGTACCAGCAACCAAAAGATGAGGCATTTTTGCTAAATCCGCAATAACAGCTTCTCCCCCAATTGTCTTGCCCAAAGCAAGCCCTAATTTTGCTTTGCTTTCAATAAACTCCTGCGCTTGCACAATTTCTCTTAAATAAACCATCTCACGCTTTGCATTGGGCAATTCTATTCCAATCACATTGCGCCCTGGAACCACAGCAACACGAGCAGAAATCGCACGCATCGAGCGCGCAATATCATCTGCTAGACTGATGATACGAGAAGACTTAATGCCAGCAGCCGGTTCAAATTCATATAAAGTAACCACCGGTCCAGGACAGGCATCTATAATTTTCCCTTTGACCCCAAAATCTAACAAAACCCCTTCAAGTTCCTGAGAATTTGCTTTTAAAGAAGCAGGTGAAAGTTTTGCATCCCTAACAGATGGTGGTGCAACCGAAAGATAATCTAAAAGTGGAAGAACAAAACCACCATTTGAAGAAGCGGTTAAACGCTTTCGACTTTTAACAGGAGAAATTTCATTTTCCTCACACTTTTCTTTTTCATCCAAAAAAGTTGGTTCAATCCGATCAAATGGCTTTCCTCGTTTCTTACTCTGAGAACGCTTCTTGAAACAAAAAAGGCGAAAAAAATGCGCTTGTAAAAAATAAAAAAGATGTAAAATAGCGCCAAGAGTTGTCACAAAAAAACCGTGTGACACACGATCATCCTCTGCAGCATGTTCCGTATCTTCTTCCTCCTCAAAAATTGGATGAATGATTTCGTTTTTGGGTATGCTTTTTTCTTTTCTTTTCTTTGTTTGACGCCGCCATATCACATTGCCAGCAAAAGCAGCGATAAAAAAACCTAAAAGAATAAAAACAATACTGAAGCACACAGTGTAAAGTGGAGAAAGAAGAAAAGGAAAGATTGAAGAAGCAACACTTAAAGCTTTATCGCCTAAAACCCCTCCCAAGCCCATTGGCAATGGCCAATAAGTAAAAGAAGCAATAGGCGTCATAAGGGAAAAGGCAATTAAAAAACAAATCGTTGATACCATCCACAAAAAAAAGCGCCAAGGCAAATTGTAGATATTCTTTTGTGCCAACAAAAGAAAAGACCAAAATAATGGCGGCAATAAAACAGCAAGACTTGCCAAGCCAAAAAACTGCATAATAAAATCTGAAAAAATCGCACCCAACCACCCCATAAGGTTTGTCACCTCATTGGTATTTGCATGGGTTAAAGATGGGTCCGCAACATTCCAAGTTGCCAAAGCAAATACACAAAAAATAATAAAGCCCAAAAGCCCAAGCCCAATGAAAACGCCAATCTGGCGTAAGAACATTTCAATAAGCCGAAAACCTTGAGAATTTCGTGCTTCTAATGAATCATAAGGAGAAGAACTTCGGTGCATCCATCAATTCCAAATACAAAACTTTTATATTGAAAGAGTTATACCTTCCTCCCTCTTAAAAAAAGACGAAGCTTAAACTCAGCGCCAATCTGTAAACAATCCAGCTTCTTATCTAGCAGATTCTACCTTCTAACCATTTCATATCGTTCATATACCACACCTTAAGGGACAATACTTCATAAGGCGGAAAAAAAAGCCCTACTTTAAATATCTATAACACGATCAACCAAAAAACACCTCATGTGTAAAGTTTTACATAATAATGCACTCCTAAACAGAAGATGTTTTACGCTACATCATGTTAATAGCAAAAGATTAATACCGTTTTAACCATCACTAATGAGCCCATTTTTCCTTATCTATCATACGCACTAAATGCACCCCTTCGAGGGACAAACATATTAAAGAGCATTCATACAAATTAAAAAATACAATATCTTCTTTGTTTAATTTTAGTTTTCTTTTTTATCAACCAAGTGTAAAAAGAATTGAAGAAGATATTCAAAAAAGCTTATCCGATAAATCTGTAAGATGAATCACATAAATGATTAAGCAAAAAAACTCTGAAAAACTAATCTGTCACCAGATTGGCGCCAAAAAGAAACCTCGTTCTTGTAAAGCAGAAAGAAAAATAAAAGTTAAGATATTTTAGGCAATGTAAAAAGATATTCTTTTTAAAAGAAAGCAAACTATAAACAATGGAAGAAGAAGTATTGTGTGTTCTAATCGCAATAAAGACGTACAACCCAATAAAAAAATAAAATCCCATAAAACCAAACAATGTGATCTCCTCATTGCGGGAGGAGCAGCTGTCGGCTTAACACTAGCAATAGCACTCAAGCAAACAGCCCCTAATCTGAAAATAAAAATCGTTGATGCTGCTCCACAAGGAGATACCCCTGCTTCTAACATACGAACCATTGCCCTTACTGCTGCTTCTATTCGTATGTTAAAACAATTACAATGTTGGGAACCTATAGAGCCCTATGCGCAACCCATTCGTTCAGTGATCATCACAGATACAGGGACAAATGACCCTGTCAAACCCACTCTTTTAACCTTTGAAGGCGATATCACCCCCAATGAACCCTTTGCTGCTATGGTAGAACATAGAGAACTCATCAACACTTTAAAAAAACGTGTCAAAGATCTCAATATCCCTGTTATTACAAACACACGTGTCATTGATTTTCATCAAGAAGATCAACATACAACCGTCACTTTAAATAATGAAGAGGTTTGGCAAACAAAATTGCTTATTGCAGCTGACGGAGCCCATTCGAAATTACGCAAAAAAGCAGGTCTTAAAAACTTTTCTCATCCCTACAAACAAACAGCAATTATCTGCACAATTGAACATGAAAAACCCCATTATGGTCAAGCAATTCAACATTTTTTACCTGCTGGCCCTTTCGCTCTTCTCCCTCTCAAAGGCAACCGGTCCGCTATTGTGTGGAATGAAGACCATAAAACTGCGCAATATTATCTCAAAGCGGATGCACTTATTTTTGAAACAGAACTTGAAAGACGCATCGGCCATCGATTAGGAAAACTATCTTGGAATGGCGAACGTCAAGCTTTTGCTTTGAGCCTTTCTTTAACACGTCAATGTATTAAGCCACGTTTTGCCCTCGCTGGTGATGCAGCCCATACCATCCACCCCATTGCAGGACAAGGACTAAATTTAGGATTACGCGATAGCGCTGCACTGGCTGAAGTCATTATTGAAACAGCACGTTTAGGTCTTGACATTGGCTCCCTCACTGCTTTAGAGCGCTATCAAAGCTGGAGACGTTTTGAAATTGTCCGTATGGCTTTAAGCAATGACTGGCTTAATAAACTCTTCTCCAACGATAACCTTCTCTTACGGATGCTGCGCGATACCGGTCTTGGAATTGTCAACCAAGCGCCAAAAATAAAAAAATATTTCATTCAAGAAGCTTCCGGACTCACCTCCAATGCCCCACGTCTCCTACACGGCTTTCCACTTTAAGAAAAAATCCATACCATTTCATTTTTTACATCCTTTGACTTCCTCACACACCTCAAAGAAGAAAAAAATCCCTCTCGACTTGATCTGTTTACAGTCCGGATTTTTATCGAGTAGGTTTCCCTTGACCTCTTTCTCACGCATTTTACTTAAACATTAAGACTCGATAAACAAGTCATCCTTTAAGAATATTCATAACACACTGAAAAAAACATTTAATATTTCAAGGAGGTTGTATCACCACACCTCAAAGGACGCTCTTTCACAGCATAACAAAATAAACAAAGCTTTTTAGCACATAACAGTTTTATTTATAATAATAACTCATTGTTCTCATATTGAATGAGAACTCTGAAGTTTGTAAAATACTCTTAATTTCAAATCTGTATATATTGAAATAATCAAAATTATATCTTTTGCACATCACAAGCGGAATTGGCGTATAGATAAAACAATTTAAAGAAAGCAATAAAAAGCCTCTCATGAACACTCTCAAGTGCAAAAGCTATCCGCAACATAGAAATTGGCAAAGTGCGTAACGGTACCACCTTACATCCTATTACTAAAATAAAGATGGTGGTGCACAATAGATTTTATATGATCATAGGAGAACTTATACGTTATATTATTCACGAGCAGTGTCATAAAATGAGCTTAGTTACATTGAAAAGGTTTCTTTTAAAAAGCATGTAAATTGGCAACACAAATGCATCCCGTTGCGCTCTATTTTACGACAAATCCTTCAATTTATATGGAAATGCCACAATTTCAAAAACTCTGATATACAACAAAGTGTTCCGCACTCTATACCATCACATATAATTGTAAACTTGCATATTACCCCTATTTTTGCACCATAAAAGAAAACGGATAGAAATAAAAAATGCTCAATCTTTTCATTTTCAATGCACTCTTTATTCCTGATACATACATGCATATCAATGATATTTTAATCACAAACACTTAGAAATATGTCATAAAATTCTATTAAAACCCATACTAGCCATAGAAAATTTCCATTTTCAACACACTTACTCACATCTACTATACGAATAATAAATAAAGTGAATGTCTCACATATATAGTCTTACAAAAAAGACTAAACAAAATCTATGAAAAACATAAAACTCTTGTTCTACAAAACCTATTTCAAAAATATAAGGATATTAATTTAACAACATATTGATTGATAAAATTATCATTTTACGTATTGGATTAGAATCCTGACGCAATCAATTTTCTCATTTCAATCCTTTTTGTAAGGAATCAATAAAACCCATTTATGTGCACAGACTAAAAAAAGCAACGTCAGTAAAACTATAAAAAAGGAGGTAAAATGCTCCTCTTAAAATCAATGCATTGATTTATAAGGATCATTTATCGTTTTCAACTTGAATAAGAAACCCCGAATATTGTTAACCCCTCTCATTTCAAATCTCGATATATTGAAGTAACCAAAATCATACTCTAACACGTCATAAGCAGGAATAACGTGGGAGTGAAAACACGAAAAAAAAAGCGTAAAAAGCCTCACACTCCCAAGTGCTAAGGGCTCTCGCACACAGAGTTCTCACAACACCAAAAAATGTCACAATATCCAAGAGCTGACGCAGTATAGATGCTGCCAGCTTTTTCTTTTATTAAGTGTAAAGATGAGAATGCTCTATTAAACTTTATATCCTTCCTGGTAGCGCTTTATCGTTATATCCCGCACGAGCTCCAACATGAAATGGGTGTAACGAGCTTTAAGACATATCTCTTAAAAAAGCACGCACATGTGCAGCACAATAGCGTTCTATTTTATATGAGGGACGTGATTCCATTAAATGTTAAGAGTAAAATTACAGCATTTTAAGCTGGCAAACTTAATGATGATGCCAATTTATTACAACAATACCTTTTTCATTTAAATACATTGGTTCATGCTCCCTATCGTTTTATTCGATCACTCAATACTCTACATCCGTTTATTATCTTTGTATATCAAATGATCAAAAAGAGCATACTTCTTGCATTCATATTTTTTAGTATTCCCTTATCTTGTAATATTGCACATGTGTTATGTTACTTCTAGTTCATCAAGTGTATACCCATTTTCCAACCACTCTTTAATCCACTTAGGTCTACGTCCCCGCCCATTCCATAATTCCCATTGGTTATTAGGATTTCGATAATGACGCTCTTTATTTACAAGATCAGCGATATCAATTCCATGGGCATTAGCAATTTCAAGAATTTTTCGTCGCGCATTTTGCTTTTCCTTTGCTTGCCGTTTTTTCAATTCCACATCGATTTGTGTACGCATCTCTTGTAGTTCATCAAAATTCATATTTTTGAGATCATTCACCTTAATTACTCCCCTTGCAAAAAAGAACTACTCTTTGCCATATTTTAAACATAATTATAGACGATTTTTGTCTATTTGTTATCGAAATTAAAATTACGATAAATATATCACTTTGACGGAGATGTGCTTTGAACTACAAAAAGCTGTTTATTGGTATATCAATTACCAGCACTGTATATTTTTTCAGTTCAATCATGAGAACTGGTAAGTACAGTGCACAAACACCATCACACCTCTCTGACTCTCATGAGTCAGTAGTCAAAGGTAAATATAAATCGCCATTCTATAAACTATGGCAATATGCGACAAAGAACAAGCCCTCTTCCTATAATGGTAGTGTAATTTATTATGAGAATAAGAGACCCCCTCAAGTACAATGGCTTTTTACTTCGTATAAATGTTTTTTGAAAAGATTTTTGCAACTAAAAAGTTGTATAAAACAAGTCCCTTCATTAAAATCTCAGCGATCATTCTTGCTTAAAAGCATCACTTTTTTCCGTAAGTCCAATAATATTGGTTGGCGTAATGTGTCCTATTTTATCCCTCACATTGACCTCAATGGTTGGATATTGGCATATATTAAACATCTCCTTAGAAAAGAACAGTTCAATAATCACAAAGAATATTCTGAGCTAAACAATCCCATTCTGCAAATTTATAAAATCAAAAGACGGAAACAAAAAGCACCACACAGAATTGGCATTTGTATCCATAAAATTTTTCATAATAAGGTGTATTGCTGATGATTGTCTCAGATTTCACAATGTTTGCTGCTGCATATATATCCAATACCCCCCCCTGCCCAGTATTTTCAGCTCTCATCGAACAAAGAGAACAGGATAATATTTATATAACAGATAATAATAAATTATTCCGTCAATCATTTTCATTTAGAAAAGGAAGCGCAACAAATCAGCAGTTTAAACAAAGTAAACATAATTTTGACGTAAACTTGAAACAAAGTGACGTCGGAGATGTGAAATCATTTTTTCTTTTTGACACATTTGGTTTTTGCAGAAATCCTAAAGCTAAACAAACCGCTTTAACCTACCACTATGAACCAACAGCATTTGTATATAACTCTAAAGAGGATACATTACAGTCCGCGCTAAATTTCTATAATATAGGAAATTTAAATAACCTTTATATGCAGAAGATTTCTTCATTTTTTGAAGTAAAAACTTCTCATCTTGTAAATGATCAAACGTCACAAGAATCTATAGAAATTCACGAAAGAGAACAAAGACAAACAACGAAGACAGAAGCTCTTTCCAAAGAAGAACTAGAAGATGTATTTGCACATAAAGCAAGTAGCGCTCATGATGCTTTTGCAACGGAGAATTCTTCTTCATTAAGAAAAAACTAGAGTGATGATTGATGTTATCACAAATTAAAACTAAAATTTTGATAGGATATTACAATGAAAAGTAGATAAAGAAATATTAAAGCTCTAATTAGTAAGATTAGATAAAATCTCTTCTAATTGAGGGCAAAAAAAATGAAAATGATAGAACAGAACAGCGTTGATATAGCATTTAATCAGAAAGCAGCACGAGAAATTACAATTGTGATGCGCTCGGAAAGGGAATGGTATTTTACGTTTGTTGCCGATGATCCAATCACCGGAAAACCAAATAAATATACGCTTCTTACACAAAGAGGAAAACTAAGGACTTGGGCAGATCCCAAATATCTCTTTAAGTTTCTTCATGAACGAGGGGTTATTTATGGGAGTTTTAATCTTAATCAGGATGAAAAACATGAAACAATTAAATATTCTTCAAACAATAGTTCGTAATAAAACAACTCAGATCTCTGTAACTTTAATTGCATTCTTTATGACTCATCCTGTATGGGCCCAAGCACAAGGTTTAGGAAATGCAAAAAAGGCTTTAGGCGAATTTCAAAAAGAATTAACAACGATTGTCCCTATCGCAGCTGCCGTTATACTTTTATGCCTAGCAATTGGTTATGCGGGACGCTACATCGAAAAAGACACATTTGTACGATGGGCAATCGGTGTCATCATCGCAGGTTCAGCAGCTGAACTTGTGGGGATGTTATTCACAAAACCATAAAACATCTTTTTATTCAAAGAGAAACCTAAATTTCAAAGATTTTATCTATATCAATAAAAGCCATATCAGAAAAATAAAGCATTCATATCAACTGTAATCTAAATTGGGGTAAAAAATATGAAACAATCAAATATCTTTCAAAGAGCAGTTAATACAAGCATCTCAAATGTGACAATAATGACTGCTTTTTTTCTAGCACATCCCGTGTATGCTCAAGCGCAAAAGTTAGAAAATGCCAAAAATGCTTTAGATAAATTCAAGACAGAATTGATTGGAATTATTCCAATCGCTGCTGCTGTTATACTTCTAGGCTTAGCAATTGGTTATGCAGGACGTTATATTGAAAAAGATACATTTGTACGGTGGGCAATCGGTGTCATCATCGCAGGTTCAGCAGGTGAGCTTGTTGCTTTATTATTTAAACCATGAAATGTTTCTCTCATAAAAGAAAAAACTTAAATTTCAGTATTTTATTGTGTGATAAATTATTTTTTGTCCCGCAAAAAGATATTTATGCCAACCACAATTTAATGAGAAAAAATAACATGAAGAAATTAATTAGCTTTCAGAAAAATAATAATAAAATTATCGCAATTTCTGCATTCATAGCTGTATTCGTTATGGGTTCCCCTGTATATGCCCAACAAACTTTAGGAAAAGCTAAAACAGCGCTAGAGGCTTTACGGGATGACCTCATTGCAAACATTATTCCTGTCGCTGCTGCCGTCATACTTTTGTGCTTAGCAATTGGTTATGCAGGACGCTACATCGAAAAGGATACTTTTATACGATGGGCAATCGGCGTTATCATTGCCGGCTCAGCGACCCAACTTGCTAAACTGTTATTCACAGGTGCAGCCGGCTAAATTTAACTGTGAAAACATATAATACAAAATGTTTGTATAAAAAGTAAAGTTATTCGTCAGTTATAAATAAACCAATAACGGTTTTATTTACATTGGATATATGAGATGTGATTTAAAGTATTAATAAGAGGAAAACATGCAAAAATTCATTAATCTTCAATCAAAAAGTAACAATAAAATTACCATACTTTTTTCAGCTATAAGTGCCTTTATTATAACGCATCCTGTATATGCACAAGCAAAACTAGATACTGCTAAAAAAGCTTTAGAAGGTCTCCAAACAGACCTTACAACCCACATTATCCCTCTCGCCGCTGCCGTTATACTTTTATGTCTAGCAATTGGTTATGCGGGACGCTACATCGAAAAGGATACATTTATACGGTGGGCAATTGGCGTTATCATCGCTGGCTCGGCAACCCAACTTGCTACGCTTTTATTCACAGGTAAATGAAAATAACTACGTGCCAGTATAGCACATAATATTCTCAAATATTTGTCAATTTATATATGCCTTAGCAATTAAGATAGTACATATTGAAAAAAATAAAGTGTGCTTATAACGTCTTTACTCGAGATAAAAAATATGAAACAAATAAGTAATCTTCACTTAAAAACCAAAAATGGAATCGCTGCAATTTCTGTAGCTACAAGTACCTTTTTTATAACGCATCCTGCATATGCAAACCTAGGCAAGGCTAAAACAGCTTTAGAGACTCTAAGAGACGATCTTATTAATAACATTATTCCTGTTGCTGCAGCCGTCATCCTTTTGTGCTTAGCAATTGGCTATGCAGGGCGTTACATCGGAAAAGATACATTTATACGGTGGGCAATCGGCGTTATCATTGCTGGCTCAGCAACCCAACTTGTTGCAATGTTATTCAAACCTAATTGAAATCAACCATAATCAATAAAATACAGAATGTTTTAAGCATATCTACCGAGTGTAAGTTTGCACCAACAATAATATCAACATATTGCAAAAAGGAAATGTTATTCATAACACCTTCAGTTTAAATAGGAATAAAAGATATGAAGCAATTAAATATTCTTCAAGCAAAAACGTGCAACAATATTAGTATTATTGTTATCGTTTTAATTGTGTGCTTAATAACTCAATCTGCATATGCTCAAACGGAAACAAGAAGTTTAGATGTTTTTATAGGGATGCAATATGGGTTAAGTATGGTTATTCCTATTGCCGCTGCCATCATTCTTTTATTTCTTTTGCTTATTTATATACTTCGCATCATTGCAAGATCTACATTCATACGGTGGGCATTCAGTGTCATTATTGCTGGTGCAGCCTTCTATATTAGCCACATATTATTTAACATCCAATAACAAGGACATTCCATGAAATCACAAGAACAGAAATCATTCCCATTATTCAAGGGAGCGACACGTGTTCCAACAATGTGGGGTGTCCCTATGATGCCGCTTATTGTTATGGTTATGGGGGTCGCTGTTATTGCTATGACAATAAATATCTTTTTGTGGATTATAGCCCCGCCATTATGGTTCGTTATGGCGCAAATTACAAAAAACGATGACAAAGCATTTCGTATCTGGTGGTTATGGATCGATACCAAGTTTCGCAATCGCAATAAAAGCTTTTGGGGTGCATCGAGTTATAGTCCCTCTAATTATAGTAAAAGGAGATAAGCATGACAGCTGTTGAAAGCAGCAAACGTCTCGCATCAGAGACACCTGTAAGCCTGTTCCTTCCCTATTCACATCATATTACAGATACGATTATCTCTACGAAGAATGCAGAATATTTGTCAATTTGGAAAATTGACGGACGCTCGCATCAAAGTGCTTCAGAAGAAGATATTTTTCAATGGACAAAAGAGTTTAATAATACTCTACGGGGTATTGCATCGGCTAATTTATCATTTTGGACGCATATTGTACGCCGTCGTGTTTATGAGTATCCTGATTCAACATTTGATCAAATGTTTTGCTATCAGCTTGATGAAAAATATCGACAAAGCTTTACTGGTTATAATCTGATGGTTAACGATCTGTATCTGACTATCGTTTTCCAACCAATAGCAGATAAAATTATGTCGTTCTTTTCTCAACATGAGCGCGAAACGCTTGATCAAAAAAAGATGCGACAAGACTTATGTATCAAAGAACTCAATGACATTAATCGTACTTTAGGCCAATCATTAAAGCATTATGGTGCAGAACTTCTTGGTACTTATGAAAAAAATGGCCATGCTTATTCTTCTGCACTTGAATTCCTCGGAATGCTTGTCAATGGCGAATATCGCCCTATGCCAATTTGCCATGACCGTTTTTCTGACTATATGTCTATCAATCGACCTTTTTTCTCAAAATGGGGTGCTCTTGGTGAACTGCGAACAATCAGTGGAATGCGTCGATTTGGAATGCTGGAAATTAAGGAATACGACGCAACAACCAAACCAGGACAATTGAATGTTTTGCTGGAAAGTGATTTCGAATTTGTATTGACGCAGAGTTTTTCTGTGCTCTCCCGACATGCTGCTAAAGACTATTTACAACGACATCAGCGTAATCTTATTGATGCACGAGATGTAGCAACGAGCCAAATTGAACAAATTGACGAAGCACTCAATCAGCTTGTCAGTGGGCATTTTGTTATGGGGGAGCATCACTGTACATTAACCATATATGGTGATACAATTCAACAAGTTCGTGACCATATGGCCAAAGCAAGTGCAGCACTCTTAGACGTTGCGGTATTACCTAAACCTGTAGATTTAGCGATAGAGGCTGGCTATTGGGCACAACTTCCTGGCAATTGGAAATGGAGGCCCCGTCCTGCTCCAATTACATCACTGAACTTTTTATCATTTTCATCTTTTCATAATTTTATGTCAGGAAAACCCACAGGTAACCCGTGGGGACCAGCCGTCACAATTCTTAAAACGACCAGTAAAACGCCGCTTTATTTCAATTTTCATGCCTCCAGACTTGAAGAGGATTCAACCGATAAACGATTACTCGGTAACACCGCACTTATCGGACAATCTGGATCTGGTAAGACTGTGCTGCTCGGCTTTTTATTAGCACAAGCGCAAAAATTTAAGCCAACAACTGTTGTTTTCGATAAAGATCGTGGTATGGAAATTGCCATCCGAGCGATGAATGGAAAATATCTGACATTCAAGCCAGGTAAGCCAAGTGGCTTTAATCCATTTCAACTCCCTCCCACACAAGAGAATCTGATTTTCTTAAAACAATTTGTTAAAAAATTAGCAGAAGCTGGTGGCGAAATCACACATCACGATGAGGAAGAAATTAACAAAGCCGTTATGTCTGTTATGAGTAGTAACATTGACCAATCGCTGCGTCGTTTGTCTTTTCTGGTGCAATTTTTACCAAATCCACATTTGAGTGATTATAACGCACACCCGTCTGTTCACGCTCGCTTACTAAAATGGTGTGAAGGTGGTGATTATGGATGGTTGTTTGATAATCCTCATGATGCTCTTGATCTTTCAACACATCAAATTTACGGCTTTGATATCACGGAATTCTTAGATAATCTAGAGACTCGTACTCCAGTGATGATGTATTTACTTTATCGTACAGAAGGCATGATTACCGGACAACGGTTTATGTATATCTTTGATGAATTTTGGAAGCCGTTGCAAGACCCATACTTTGAAGATTTGGCAAAAAATAAACAAAAGACTATCCGTAAGCAAAATGGTATTTTTGTTTACGCAACACAAGAGCCTAGCGATGCTTTGGAAAGTAATATTGCCAAAACACTCATTCAACAATGTGCAACTTACATTTTTCTAGCCAATCCCAAAGCAAATTATGAAGATTACACAAAAGGCTTTAAATTAACAGATACTGAGTTTGAACTCGTTAAAGGGCTTGGTGAATTTAGTCGCCAATTCCTCATTAAGCAGGGAGACCAATCCGCACTTGCAGAGCTAAATCTCGGTAAATTCCATGTAACAAGCGATGGAAAAACCATCGAACATGACTTTAGTGACGAACTCTTGGTGTTATCAGGTACGCCTGATAACGCAGAGTTGGTCGAAAGCATTATCACAGAAGTTGGTGATGATCCAGCAATATGGTTACCAATTTTCTTACAGCACGTAAAAAATGACAGGAGGGAAACATGAAGAAACAAGTCATTTCAATAGCAGTAGCAATAATGTTAGGAACACCAAGCTTAGCGATGGCTTGGAGTTTTGGCCTTGGAACCGCAACTTTGGCAGAAGAGATTTCGAATTCTTTGTCTTGGGGAAGTTCAAGAAAAGCACCTAAAAAGCCTTCATCTAAAAAGCCTTCTATGCCTCAGTATTATATAGAAATTATACAACTGATAAAACAACAGCTTGAGCAAGCAAGAAAAACACACCAATCAATAACGGGAAATCGGCAATTTGATATTAAAAATCCTGCAGAGCTACAAACAGATCACAGCAGTTTTTTTCTTAAAAATCCAGAGATTATCTACAATAAAAACATCCATTTAGCTATATCTCAGTCACTTGAAAGTGTCTTAAAAGAAGAAGAAATTCCTGTCTCTATTCGTGAGTCTCGCGATTCTATTAATAAACGTATCCAATATGCAACCGCCATTGATAAAATTGTAAGTTTACAAACTTTTCAAGAAACAGAAAATCGTTTTAACCAAATCTCAGAACTCTTAAAAAAAATAAATACAACAACCGACTTAAAAAGTATTGCTGAATTACAGGCGCACATAAAAGGCATGCTAGCCATGATCCAGAATGAAACAACAAAATTGCAAATGGTTGCATATTCACGCAATACAGAACGAGCACTTATTAGTCAACAAAAACAAAAACGTAATATGAAAATTCTTAACAGTGAAAATAAAGGAATGCCAATAATACGATCTATACGATGAAAACTTTATGATAATTTTCTTGTATTATCAGCTTTTTCTGTTTGTGTTTTGTTGCACTTCTTCTAGTAATTATATTTGAGCTTATTGATTAAGTATATTTAGTAGCTTACCCACGTAATCTACAACAGATCAGTAAAATAATAACTCATATGTAAGAACCTAAATTAAACATTTGGAAAAAGGATTTTATAAACTTAATCATGTTCTTTTTAAAATTATACTGCGAATATATTTGTTGGTAAAAATATTACATTTAAACACTTATAAAAATTAATGTCATAGCAGAATTTTTTGTCACAAAAGTTAGATAATAAAAATTCAACAGCGTAAAAAAATGTTAACACTGCACAATGAGTTTTCAATGAACAAAATAATCCCCAAAATACAAACAATTAAAAATTATATAATTTGTAATCAAAAGTAAAATTATAATAAAAATATTCTAGAATATATAAAATAATCAAGAGAAAAGTAACATGAAAAAAACTACTATTTTAATAGCAATAACTGTCGCTTTAGGGATTCAAAACCCAGCAATGGCTATCATAACTCCAGGAGTCACAGATTTATCCAAACCGGGAGGAAGTTTTTGGGATACATGGGATCTATTTAAGCATGGCATAAGTAGAAATAAAATATCTGGGCTGGGCACAAATAAAAATAAAGCTCCTTCAGAAAAAAAGCGAGAGCTTCCACAAGAAGAGAAAACGCCCCCTCCTATATCATCATTTTTAGATATTTTAAATAAACAACTTGACACAACAAAAAAGCAACTTAACGAAACAATAAAAATACACCAATCCATAACAGGATCTCGTAGAGATAACATACCAAGAACTAATATAGGTATTAATTATTATTTTCAAAATCCAAAATTTATCTACGGCAAAAGTGGATTTAAAGAAAGCAGTTTTTCAGAAAATAATATAACTTCCAAAACAACTACAATGGGAGATATTATTATGAGCCAAGATCTCAGCCATCTTTCAGTTCCTGAAGCACGTCAATTTATCGAAAAGCGTAGTCAATACGCAGCGATTGTAGATAAAGCCGTAAGTTTGCAAGTTTTTGGAGAAACAGAAAGTCGTTTTAAAAAAATTGAAAATGTTTTCCATATGATAGAAGGCCCGTTGGATTTGAAAGCCGTTGTAGAATTACAATCATACATGGAAGGTACACTTTCCATTTTCGAAAATGAGGCTATAAAATTGCAAATGGTTGCGCATTTACGTAATGCAGAGCAAGCACTGATCCACCAGCAGAAATATAAACGCAACATCAAGATTTTGCATCATCAGAACAAAGGCATGCCACAGGTGAAATACGTTAGTGCTATTCAATAAGCTTTTATACGGATTATATCATAAACTTTCTTTAGATCATGGAAAAAATGAAGACATCATTCCCAATCCATCTCGATACACTAAAAAATATGTAGAAAACTTTGAACAATTTCATAGCCAAAAATGCTTTTGATAAATCGCATAAATATAAAAAACTACACATACACCCCTATTTCAAAACAATGAAAATTCGTGAAAGAAAAATACCATGAGCTTCAAAATGTTCTCACAACTGTTCAATGAAATTGATCGCGTAACAGACACATATGTCATGGATATTTCATCAAAAGCAATCGTTGCAATCACCCCCATCGCATCAATCGGTCTCACTATCAGTTTCATCATATATGGATGGCTGGTTATTCGTGGTGCAATAGATATGCCTCTCGCTGGACTTGTGAACCGTTGCTTCCGAATAAGTATTATTACTTCTATTGCACTTACTGCAGGGCTTTATCAATACGAAATCAAAGACCTTATAATGAACACACCCGATGATTTAGTAGAAGCACTTGTGGACAATCCTCAGAACAGAAGTCAATTAGCTCAGCTAATCGACAAGGTTGCTGAGAAAGGATTTGAATGTGCAAGCAAAGCTTTCGAAGAAGCTGCTTTCTTAGAAGCTGATGGGGTCCTTTATGGTCTCTTTGGCATTCTTATCTTGCTTGCAACAAGCTTCCTTACTGCCGTCGGTGGTGCACTCATCTTGTTGGCAAACATTGCAATTACACTTCTTATCGGACTCGGACCGTTCTTCATCATTTCTTTGCTTTGGCAACCAACCTATCGCTTTTTTGAGCAATGGATAGCACAAATCTTAAGCTATACAATTTTCCTTGTGTTCCTAGCAACCATGTCTAGTTTATTAATGAATATCTTTGCAAATTACGTGGCAGATTTTAAATTTGATGGCAATCAGAATGTGAGTTATGCGCTTGGTGGTGTTCTCATCTTGTCCATTATCTCCACAGTGCTGTTGTTTAAATTGTCAAGCATAGCCAATGCTTTAGCAAAAGGCGTTACATTAGGACATCTATGGAAAATTAAATCCTAAAAGAAATGATTTTTTCCTAGTTGCCACACAACCAAATGAGTGGTTAGCACCAAAATATCTGCACTAAGATTGGATTATTTTTATAAACTAAAAAATGAAATTAAGAAAAGAGGACTTACCGCAAACTATACACTTTACTTTATTATCAAAATTATAATAATGATAAAAATATTAGTCTTTTATTTATTGTAAAAAAATAGATGAGTGTTAGAATGAAATTGATTGTTTTTATAATTTTGATTACAAACCTTTTATCTGCTTGTGCGTTAGCACCAAAACTAAAGCAACCAAATGATAGGAACCGCGTACCCATTAATAAAACAATCCCTGCCGAAATCAAGCGAGGAGACAGATGAAAAGGATTCTTATTATAACAGGAATGATTATGTTCTTTGAAATGCCAAGTTTAGCTCTGGCATTTATAAGTCAAGGTGAGCGTGTTGTAAAACAAGATGCGCCTGTATCGATGAAAAGTACTTCTTCACCAAAAGGGAATCTTGAAATTATTGAGTTATTAGAAAAACAGCTTACTGAAGCAAAAGCGCAACTCCACTACATTACACAAATACACCAATCTATAACGGGCTCTAAAACGCGAAGCTCCACCGTGAAAGATGGAGATCTTCTACTTACGGAGCCACAATACATTTATGATGTGAATAAAGAAATGGAAATTGATCCGAAATTTCCTCAATTGGTTGCAGATATAAAAAAACAAGAAGAGTATTCCGCAAACTCTACCCATGAAATGCGCGCACTTATTGATTTGCGTAGTCAATATGCTTCTATCATAGATAAAGTTGTAAGTTTGCAAGTTCTTGAAGAAACAGAAAATCGTTTTTTGCAAATCGCGCAATATTTAATGGCACTTAAGGATACAAAAGATTTGAGAGCTGTTGTCGAGATACACACGCACATTAAAAGTATGCATGCCATGATTCAGAATGAAAAAACAAAATTGCAAATGGTTGCGCATTTACGTAATGCAGAGCAAGCACTGATCCACCAGCAGAAATATAAACGCAACATCAAGATTTTGCATCATCAGAACAAAGGCATGCCACAGGTGAAATACGTTAGTGCTATTCAATAAGCTTTTATACGGATTATATCATAAACTTTCTTTAGATCATGGAAAAAATGAAGACATCATTCCCAATCCATCTCGATACACTAAAAAATATGTAGAAAACTTTGAACAATTTCATAGCCAAAAATGCTTTTGATAAATCGCATAAATATAAAAAACTACACATACACCCCTATTTCAAAACAATGAAAATTCGTGAAAGAAAAATACCATGAGCTTCAAAATGTTCTCACAACTGTTCAATGAAATTGATCGCGTAACAGACACATATGTCATGGATATTTCATCAAAAGCAATCGTTGCAATCACCCCCATCGCATCAATCGGTCTCACTATCAGTTTCATCATATATGGATGGCTGGTTATTCGTGGTGCAATAGATATGCCTCTCGCTGGACTTGTGAACCGTTGCTTCCGAATAAGTATTATTACTTCTATTGCACTTACTGCAGGGCTTTATCAATACGAAATCAAAGACCTTATAATGAACACACCCGATGATTTAGTAGAAGCACTTGTGGACAATCCTCAGAACAGAAGTCAATTAGCTCAGCTAATCGACAAGGTTGCTGAGAAAGGATTTGAATGTGCAAGCAAAGCTTTCGAAGAAGCTGCTTTCTTAGAAGCTGATGGGGTCCTTTATGGTCTCTTTGGCATTCTTATCTTGCTTGCAACAAGCTTCCTTACTGCCGTCGGTGGTGCACTCATCTTGTTGGCAAACATTGCAATTACACTTCTTATCGGACTCGGACCGTTCTTCATCATTTCTTTGCTTTGGCAACCAACCTATCGCTTTTTTGAGCAATGGATAGCACAAATCTTAAGCTATACAATTTTCCTTGTGTTCCTAGCAACCATGTCTAGTTTATTAATGAATATCTTTGCAAATTACGTGGCAGATTTTAAATTTGATGGCAATCAGAATGTGAGTTATGCGCTTGGTGGTGTTCTCATCTTGTCCATTATCTCCACAGTGCTGTTGTTTAAATTGTCAAGCATAGCCAATGCTTTAGCAAAAGGCGTTACATTAGGACATCTATGGAAAATTAAATCCTAAAAGAAATGATTTTTTCCTAGTTGCCACACAACCAAATGAGTGGTTAGCACCAAAATATCTGCACTAAGATTGGATTATTTTTATAAACTAAAAAATGAAATTAAGAAAAGAGGACTTACCGCAAACTATACACTTTACTTTATTATCAAAATTATAATAATGATAAAAATATTAGTCTTTTATTTATTGTAAAAAAATAGATGAGTGTTAGAATGAAATTGATTGTTTTTATAATTTTGATTACAAACCTTTTATCTGCTTGTGCGTTAGCACCAAAACTAAAGCAACCAAATGATAGGAACCGCGTACCCATTAATAAAACAATCCCTGCCGAAATCAAGCGAGGAGACAGATGAAAACAAAACAAACAAAACCAGTGAAAGCCGAACAATTAAATAGTTATTATGAAGAAAGCCGAGGTTTAGAACGTGATCTCATAAGTGAGTTTATAAGATCGCGTAGGACGGCATGGCGTGTAGCAGGTGCTGTTGGTCTTTTTGGCTTATTTGGTATGATATGTGGAGTTGTCGGTTTTTCTCAACCAGCTCCCACCCCTTTAGTATTACGTGTTGATAATGCAACAGGTGCAGTTGATGTTATCTCGATCATGCGTGAACATGAAACCAGCTATGGTGAAGTTGTAGACAGATATTGGCTCAATCAATATGTGCTTAACCGCGAAACTTACGACTACGATACCATTCAACTGAACTATGACACAACAGCACTTTTAAGCGCAGCAGCTGTTCAACAAGAATATTTAAAAATTTATGAAGGAGAAAATGCGCGGGATAAAGTTCTGTCTAACAAAGCACGTATCACAGTTAAAGTACGATCAATCCAACCTAATGGGCTCGGTCAAGCAACTGTACGTTTTACGACCCAACAACATGACAGCACCGGTGCTGCTGGAGCAAAACAACACCAAATCGCAACAATTGGCTACACTTATGTTGGTTCACCTATGAAATCATCTGATCGATTGCTTAACCCCCTTGGTTTCCAAGTGACAAGTTATCGTTCTGATCCAGAAATACTATTGAATGATTAAGGTATTGATTGTTATGAAAAAACTTGCATTCATTGTTCTATTGTCTTCGTTTTCTTCTCTTTATACGGTGCCTGTGCAAGCACTCAAAAGCCCATCAAATTCACAATATGATCATCGTATTCGCTATATAACATATAACGAAGCTGATGTGGTTCAAATTGAAACAGTTCTTGGTGTGGCAACACATATTATTCTTGAAGAAGGTGAACAGTATATCACTCATGCCTTTGGTGATTCAGAGGCCTATGCCTTTGCGCATAAAGGGAGGCATATTTTTATTAAACCAAAGGCAGAACTTGCCAATACCAATCTCATCGTTGTAACTGACAAACGAAGTTACAAATTCCGGCTACAATTTCGCAATGACCGTGCAGGAGCAACTTATGAATTGGCTTTCCATTATCCTGATTCAAACGATGAAAAATCAGACACAAACAACCAACGCCTTGCAATTGAACGTGGTTTTCATCAAAGCGTAAAAGGTTATAATCTTAGTTACACCATGAGCGGCCACCAAGATATTGCGCCGATAAATGCTTGGGACAATGGGCGTATTACTTATTTTAAGTTTCCCGCTAACATGGACATGCCATCGATTTATGTCGTAGATGCTGAGGGGAATGAAAGCTTAATACCACGCACCGTTGTTGGCAGTTCTAATGATATTATCGCCGTTCATAAAGTCAATCCTAAATGGCTTATACGACTTGGAAAACGTGCTTTAGCTGTTTTTAATGAAGCCTATGATCCCAATGGTATACCAAATACAACTGGAACAATATCTTCGGTGGTTCATCGCGTCAATAAAGGAGGAAAATGATGTTTGGTAATGAGAAGGGAGAGGGGAAAGGTACAAGACTAGACAATGCAGAGCAACGACATGTCGAAAGCGTGTATGGAGGATCGGAACTAGGTTCTGAACGCCGTCCGACAATTCCAGGTACTCGCGCATTGTTAATGGTAGGACTTATTGTCATAATAGCGGTACCGATTGCTTTGACCTGGAAATCTTTTAAAATGCGTAACACCGTAGAAGTGGAGGAAGAGAAATCACAACAAACAGTACAGCAAATTATACCAAGCTATACCCCCCGAGTTATAGAAGAGCCAAAGTTTGTAGAAGAAGCAGATAAACCAACACAAACAGAAGACTCAACTTTGGATATTTCACCAGCCTTGAGTAAGCTTCTTCAAACAACCATTCCCTCACATCTGCTTAAAGATTCTGAAGAATTAGCACGCAAACGTATGCTCAGTTCTAGTCTTAACAACGGTGGGAGTGAAGGATCTGCAGAAACAAAAAAAGCATCGAATGATGATGGAAATAGTGGCGCATTATTCGACCGTCTCCAACCAGTTCGTTTAGGTCAATCACATGCAGCACAACTTCGTAATCGTGACTTCTTGATTACGCAAGGAACACAAATAGATTGCGCATTGGAAACAAAGATCATCACATCACAACCAGGCATGACGACATGTCATCTAACACGTGATATTTACTCCACAAGTGGTCGCGTTGTTTTGCTCGACCGTGGTTCTAAAGTTGTTGGTTTTTACCAAAGTGGCATACAACAAGGACAAACGCGTGTATTTGTGCAATGGTCACGCATTGAAACGCCTTCTGGTGTTATTGTTAATCTTGACTCACCTGGTACAGGTCCTCTTGGTGAATCAGGTATCGACGGCTGGGTTGATAGACACTTTTGGGAACGTTTTGGCAGTGCCATTATGGTGAGTATCATCGGTGATTTAGGAGAATGGGTAAGAAGCAAAATTAATAAAAATAGCAAAGAGAATAAAGAGAATTCACAAACTCAAAGTGTTCAATCTCAAAGTGCTCAGAATGCTGAATCGATAGTGACCGATGTTCTTCAAGGTTCCATCAATATTGCACCAACACTTTATAAAAACCAAGGCGAACGAGTGAACATCTTTGTTGCTCGTGATCTGGATTTCAGCGATGTCTACAGTCTCGTCACACGTTAACCCAATACAGAAAGATCAAGCCGTTTCTCAGCTTTTGCAACCGCTTGATCATTTTTTAGAAGATCCGCAGATCACTGAATTATCGATCTGCCGCCCCTGTGAAGTATGGACAAAAAGCTTTAAGGGTTGGCAGGTATATAGCGTGCCAGAGTTAACCACTGCTTTTTTGCAAACGCTTATTACGGCTATTATTGTTTATAATGGTATGGCTCCAAAAAGTATTAATTATGTGCTATTGCCTGGTGGACAACGTGGTACAATTATACAAACACCAGCTGTCATTGATGGTGCTCTTTCTTTTGTAATTCGTAAACATTCTCTTGTAGTTAAAACGTTAGAAGAACTCAAAGAAGAAGGAGCATTTGATAATTTTTCTGATGTAAGTTTTAATAAACCTTCTGAAAAAGAAGCAAATAACTTGTTATCGAAGCAGGACTTTACACGGTTGGAGCCATTTGAAGTTCGACTCTTGCAACATAAACGTGAGGGTAAAATTCTTGAATTTTTGGAAGAATGCATCCTTCACAAACGCAATATTATCATCGCAGGCAAGACAGGATCTGGGAAAACAACATTTGCCCGCTCGCTTATTGAAAAGGTTCCTGTAGAAGAGCGTATTATCACAATTGAAGATGTTCATGAGCTTTTCCTCCCCAATCATCCTAATCATGTACATATGATTTATGGTAACAATGTGGGTCGTGTTTCAGCTGAAGAATGCCTAGATGCGTGTATGCGTCAATCGCCGGACCGAATTTTTCTCGCTGAATTACGAGGCAATGAAGCATGGGAATATCTCAATTCACTAAACACGGGTCATCCTGGATCAATTACAACGACGCATGCCAACAGTGCTTTGCAGACATTTGAACGATGTGCTACCTTGATTAAAAGATCTGAAGTTGGCCGCCAACTCGAGTTAGAAATGATAAAGATCGTTCTCTACACAACAGTTGATGTAGTGTTATTCTTTAAAGATAGGCAACTTTCTGAAGTCTTTTACGACCCAATTTTTGCTAAATCAAAAATCGCTTAAGAGGGATTCTTCTCTCGATAGTATTATACAAGACAAAAAAGCCGTAACCAATTAGTTACGGCTTTTTATTTCATCCCCCTCTTCCTTTGCTTCTTCAATGCATTTTCTACACTTTTAATGAATAAAAGAAGAAAAAAATTAAGAGAAAACAACTGTACAAAAAAACCAAATCACACATGAGATTCTTTCTCAATTCTCTTAACCTTTGATCATTCTTTTTCTTTTGAAAATGTATATTTGATGTGAAAAAAATGAAGCTTAATTCGCCTATAAAAAGCTGATTGACATAGATACTTTTAATCATCGCAAATAATTATCGTCTTAAAGACAAGAGCTTATCGTTTAAAAATTCTAAGTTTTATTTTCTTCAAATGATCAATAAATATGTTTTTTAACCAAATAATCTTCAAATACAGAAAACCTAATACAAGTATACTATCATTCTGATTTAGCATGCATAAATTACATTCCATTCAAGAATAGAAAGATAGGAGCATATCGACTTCTTCCTCAAACGAGGACTCATAAACGACCCATGTGTTTTTAGAGATTTAATCTCTAAAAACACGCACAATTTTCTCCATTGCGCTTTCTTTTGATCAATCAGTCAATTTTCAAAGACGGCGTTCAACCATGAGTTTTTTAATCTCAGCAATTGCCTTAGCTGGATTTAATCCCTTTGGACAAGTTTGCGCACAATTCATAATCGTATGACAACGATAAAGGCGGAAAGGATCTTCTAAATTATCAAGACGTTCACCACACATTTCATCACGTGAATCCGCAATCCAGCGATAAGCTTGAAGCAAAACAGCAGGGCCCAAATAACGATCACCGTTCCACCAATAACTTGGACATGATGTCTGACAACACGCACACAAAATACACTCATAAAGACCATCGATTTTTTGGCGATCGGAGTAACTTTGTAACCACTCTTTTGCAGGTTCAGGAGAAACTGTTTGCAACCAAGGCTCAATGACTCTGTGTTGTGCATAAAAGCGCTTTAAATCAGGAACCAGATCTTTAACAACCGGCATGGAAGGTAAAGGATAGACCTTAATGGGATGTTTTACATCATCCATACCTTTGGTACAAGCCAATGTATTAGCTCCATCAATATTCATCGCACATGAACCACAGATACCTTCACGGCATGATCGACGAAGTGTCAAAGTTGGATCAATATGGTTTTTAATAAACAAAAGCCCATCAAGAATCATCGGACCACAAGCGGAACGATCTACGTAATAGGTATCTAAACGAGGATTTTCCTCATCATCAGGCGACCAACGATAAACGTGAAATTCTGTTAGTTTTTTAGCGCCTTTAGGTTTAGGCCAAACCTTTCCCGGTTTTACTTGAGAGTTTTTGGGAAGCTTAATTTGTACCATAATTCATTCTCCCCCTAATAAACCCGTTTTTTAGGTGCAATGCGCTTTAAATCAATCCCACCATCAGCTTCAGATGTTAACGGGTCCACATGGACAGGTCGATAGGATAACATCACCTTACCCTCTTTTGACAAATGTGAAAGCGTATGTTTACGCCAGTTTTTATCATCACGCTCTGGATAATCTTCACGCGCATGGGCACCACGGCTTTCTAAACGTGCTTCCGCCGAATAAACAGTCATGATTGCATTCGCCATGAGATTTTCAAGCTCTAATGTTTCAACCAAATCAGAATTCCATATCAGAGAACGATCTGTGACTTTGATATCAGACAATTCCTCCCAGATTTTATTCATCCGCTGACATCCTTGTTGCAAAGAATCTTCAGTACGGAAGACAGCCGCATCTTCTTGCATCGTGCGTTGCATTTTTTCACGCAATACCACTGTTGGTACTGCCCCTTTTGCAAAACGCAAACGATCAAAACGCGCTATAATTTCATCAACAGCGGCTTCATTCAGGGGTGGAATTTCTGCATTCCGATCAATAACTTCACCTGCGCGAAGAGCAGCAGCACGACCAAATACCACAAGATCAATCAATGAATTTGACCCCAAGCGATTAGCACCATGAACAGAAGCACACCCCGCTTCTCCTACTGCCATCAGCCCGGGTTGAATACGATCAGGCGCATCAGCCGTTGGATTGAGAACTTCCCCATAGTAATTTGTAGGAATCCCACCCATGTTATAATGAACTGTTGGCAAGATGGGGATAGGTTCTTTTGTTACATCCACACCTGCAAAGATCCGTGCTGATTCCGAAATCCCCGGTAAACGCTCATGCAAGATTGCAGGATCAATATGATTGAGAACCAAATGAATATGGTCCTTCTTAGGTCCCACGCCACGCCCTTCACGAATTTCAAGAGTGATACAACGCGAAACCAAATCACGTGAAGCCAAATCCTTAAAGGAAGGTGCATAGCGCTCCATAAAGCGTTCACCCTCAGAATTGATTAAATAGCCCCCCTCACCCCGAGCTCCTTCTGTAATTAAGCAACCAGAACCATAAATCCCTGTAGGATGGAATTGCACAAATTCCATATCCTGAAGTGGCAATCCAGCACGTGCGATCATTCCACCACCATCACCCGTACAGGTATGCGCCGATGTCGCGGAAAAATAAGCACGCCCATAACCACCGGTTGCAAGAACAACCATTTTGGCAGAAAAACGGTGTATTGTACCATCATCGAGATTCCATGCTACAACCCCCGTACAAACCCCATCCGTCATGATGAGATCGAGTGCAAAATATTCAATAAAAAATTGCGCGTTATGCTTTAAACTTTGTCCATAAAGCGTATGCAAAATGGCATGTCCTGTACGATCAGCTGCTGCGCAAGTACGCTGAACAGGTGGGCCTTCACCAAATTGTGTCGTATGTCCACCAAAAGGACGTTGATAAATTTTGCCTTCTTGCGTTCGCGAAAAAGGAACGCCATAATGTTCTAATTCGTAGACAGCAGCAGGTGCATTACGCACCAAATACTCCATTGCATCGGTATCACCCAACCAATCAGAACCTTTCACGGTATCATATAAATGCCACTGCCAATTATCAGGTCCCATATTTGAAAGTGATGCAGCAATACCCCCTTGTGCTGCAACCGTATGTGAACGCGTTGGAAAAACCTTCGTGATACAAGCTGTTTTTAATCCCTGCTCTGCCATACCAAGTGTTGCACGTAATCCTGCACCGCCTGCCCCAACAACAACAACATCAAATTTATGATCTACAGTGCGATAAGGGGCGTTACCTGCTTTAGCGCCCAGAGATGATCTTGTACCCGCCATATGTGTTTAACCCCCTAATGCGATTTTCAAAAGAGAAAAAATAATGACACCACCTATGAGAAAACAAAATAAAATATTTAATGCTAAAAAGAATATCCGGAAACCTTCACGTGGAATGTAATCTTCAATCACCACCTGCATACCAAGTTTCATATGATAAAGGACTGAAAAAGTCATCAATCCCATCAAAATAGCAACAATAGGGTGTGCAAGCCGTTCACGGACAATACTATAGTCTTTGCCTACAAGCGAAAGAATAAGAACAATAAAAAACATCAAAAGCGGTAGATTGATAACCCCTGTCAAACGCTGTAGCCAAAAATGCTCTGTTCCTTCATGAGCACTCCCATGCCCCCGTACTTTTCCAAGTTCCGTTCGAAAATCTTTTTTCATCTCTCTTTTCACCCCCAGCTAAACAATGCTATATCCAATAATCCAAATTATAAAAGTAATAATAAGAGAAATAAACACTGTTACCCAAGCAGTAACTGTTGCCTTTTCTTTTGCTAGGAGGCAAGGCATCGCATCCCACACAATGTGGCGAACACCACCAACCATGTGATGAACCCCTGCCAAAGTATAAAGAAACAAGATACACAATCCAAACCAAGAACTATAAATCTCATGAACTGTTTTGAATGCCTCCTCCCCACATGCAATAGCAATTAACCAAACAGCAAGAAAGACCATTCCAACATAAAGAGCCATACCTGTAACGCGATGCGCAATAGACATGGCCATAGTAATTGTCCAACGATAAATACTTATATGAGGGGAACGAGGGCGCTCTTTTATCCTAGTTGTCTCTGTCATAAAATATCCTGACATGGTTTTTACTGCAACCGTAACAAACGAGAAAGCTCGCATAAAACGACTAAATATATTATCTCGCTTTTACTTGTTTGGCATCTCAAATACCAATATTACAGGTCGGTTGTCTCAAATAACGGATTAAAGGTCACGCATAAAAAAAACCGATTACTCAACGGATATACTCCGCAAAACTTGCCTTAATCTAATACAATTTTATCTTCACGTCAAAGGTCTAACATCTTTTCTCAAATATAAACAGACATTTTTTCAAACTATCATTGTACTCTTGAGTATTCACGATATGTACAATGATATTCTAAATTTGATCCATTATTTAAGAATAAAAAAGACAAAAAATTTGATAGATTAAACATTTTTATGTCTCTTCACAGCCTTTTAAATGACAAAACGAATCACGAAAGACACAAATAAGCGGCATAAAAGCCGCTTTTGCATAAAGTTTAGCCGATATAATCTTTACTCAGCAACTTTCTTTTCAACATCTGTGCTTACGAGTGTTGCTTCTACTTTCTCAACAACCTTTTCAGCTTTTTTCCGATAATCTCTCTTTTCAGCGATACGCGCAGCTTTACCTCTCAAACCACGAAGATAATAAAGTTTTGCACGACGCACTTTACCACGGCGCACAAGCTCAACACCTTCAATCAAAGGAGAATAAACAGGAAATACCCGTTCCACTCCTTCACCGTAAGAAATCTTGCGTACTGTAAAGGTTTCATTCAACCCACCACCTGAACGTGCAATACAAACACCTTCATATGCCTGAACACGTGTCCGTGTACCTTCCGTCACACGCACCATAACACGAACTGTATCTCCTGGCTGAAAGGCTGGAAATTTGCGCTTTTCTTCAATTTTTGCACATTGTTCAGCTTCAAGCTGTGCGATAATATTCATTTCTTCTATCCTTCATGTTCTTTATCGAACAGTCAGAGCGCTCAACTCTTACCTAAAAAACCTTTAATTAAAGAAAAGGAGCTCTTTAGGTTATGCCTTACAACAGGAGCGAATACACCATTCCTTCATTTTAATTTTGGAACTACAGAAAACCTTTTATAAAAAAACTCTCTAAAAAGAGAGCCATGCAATACACCACCTTATCATATGAATCAAGTTTTCTGATGTTTTTTATCATAACGCGCATAAAGATCAGGACGACGTTGACGTGTTAGCAATTCGGCTTGGCTTTGACGCCAATCTGCAATCGCCTTGTGATGACCTGAGATCAACACAGGCGGAATCCCCCGTCCTTCGAAAAGAGAAGGGCGGGTATATTGCGGATGTTCTAGCAAACCATTTTCAAAACTTTCACACTTTGCAGAAGCTTCATTTCCCATCACTCCGGGGAGAAGGCGTATAATAGCATCTAAGATAACCAGTGCAGCTGCCTCACCCCCTGAAAGGATATAATCACCAATAGAGACTTCTTCTAATTCCCGTGCTTCTATAATCCGCTCATCAACACCTTCAAAACGTCCACAAACCAACGTTACGCCCGAATCACGAGCCAAGCTACGCGCATAAGCTTGATCAAAAGGGCGCCCACGTGGACTCATCAATAATCTTGGCGAATCCTGTGGATAACTATCAAGTGCAGCCGCTAATACATCTGCCCGCATCACCATACCAGCCCCCCCACCAGCTGGTGTATCATCAACGCTATGGTGTTTATCCAAAGCAAAATCCCTAATCTGCACAGTCTCCAGTGACCAAATCCCACGCTCTAAAGCTTGCCCTGCTAAAGAATACCCTAAAAAACCAGGAAACATTTCAGGATAAAGGGTTAAAACGCGCGCCTGAAACTTCATTTTTATTTTTTCATCCTCATTTTCTTAAACATACTCTTATAGAAAAAAGAGCACAAACCAAACCTTATAACGCTATAGCGTTAATCTAGATCTCCTCTATCTTCGCCATATTTAATATTATCCCTCTCTTCAATATTTTCACTTTGAAAATAAGACCTTTACTTTCAAATTGCCTCTAAGAATCCAAAAAACTTTTAGAAATCAAAATACCCCTCCTGCTTGGATCACTTGCATTATTAGCATTTTCTCTTTTTGATTTTTTTAGATTCAAGCCATTTCCTTTTTATCATTTTCTCCTCTATCGCTAAAACCAGCTGCCATGGGATCAACAACAAGAAAACCAGAATCCATACAAATTTCTGGTACCGCCGCCTTACTAAAGGGAATAAGAACTCTTTTACCCGTATTCAAACGTATTTCAAGCAAATCACCAGCCCCGAAATTAAAAAAACCACATACCTCACCTAAGATTTTTCCCCCACAATCTTGGACACACAAACCCATTAAATCGACTTGATAAAACTCATCCTCCATCAAATCATCAATTAATTGATCACGCATCACATAAAGGCGAATACCGTTTAAAGACTCAGCAGTATTACGATTTTCTACCCCTTTAAAACGTACAATCGCCTTATTTTTTTGCATGCGAAGAGTTATAATTTCATAAGAACGCCCCATATCATCATAAAGAGTACCATAAGACTTGAAACGCTGGAGGTCAGCACTTAAAATTCTAACAAAAACATCCCCTTTTATACCATGAGGCGTACCAATAATGGCAAGATAGACTTTATTTTTAAGCTTTTCTTTATTATACTTCATGCAAAAATATTATCTCTCAAAAATGAGCCCTTCAATCTTATAGTTTTCTATTCAATCTTGTTGCCATATGAGACAATCTTCCAAAAAGACCTTTCTTGGTGACAAAAACAAATTAATAAAGGAGAAGTCTTATGGCAAATATTATGCTATTTTACAAAGATATTACCCCAATCAACAAAGTTTCCCATAAAAATCTAAAATTTGCTCCTCCAAGTGATATGTCTTTTGCCAAAGATACGCACTGGGTTCCTTTAGCAAGTACTGAATATTTTCAAGCAGCACTAGACTATCCTATTTTATTTATGTGCGCCGAAGATGAACAAAAAAAACGGCACTATACATCCGCTGCTCTTGTAGGACTTTCTAACGACGAAAATGACTACATTACCTCTGATAAAAGTTGGAAAACCGATACTTATGTTCCCGCCTTTGTCCGCCGCTACCCTTTTGTTTTGGCACAAATTAGCAATGAAAAAGAACTTTCTGTTTGCTTTGATCAACAGTCAGGTATGTTTAATGAAGTTGCAGGAACAGAACTTTTTAATTCCGATGGCTCTATTTCTCCTTTTATGGAAGAACGTATTCGTTTTCTTGAAAGTTTTAAAATCGCTATGGAGAAAACCTCTGAGTTTATTGATGCCCTTGTGGAAATGGATCTTCTAAGCCAAAAATCAATCAATGTGAAAAACGATAAAGGTCTTTCAGCGCAATTGGAACATTTTTGGGTTGTTGATGAAGAAAAATTGAATAAGCTATCAGCAAGCCAACTTGCCAAACTTCATAAAAATGGCTTTTTAGGATTAATTTTTGCGCACTTGATGTCAACACACAACCTTTTAAAAATACTCTCTCTCAAAGGTGAAAAACAACTTATCAATCGTGAAGATCAATCCCACAGCAAAAATGGTCATTCTAACGACGAAAAATCTAAAAAGAAAGAAACCCTCAACTAGATAATGCCCATCAAAAACGACAAGAGAAAAGATGAAAATATTCCTCTCATTCCAGCAGACCATGCAATTTTAAACGCAAGGAAAAACTGGTTAGAGTGTCTCATACAAACACGTCGTCTATCCGCACAAACAGCGCAAGCTTATGAACGTGATACACGGCAATTTTTATCTTTTCTCTGTCAACACTTAAGCCATACACCAACCCTTACAGATCTTGCTAATTTACGCGTTAGTGACTTGCGTGCTTATCTTGCTTATCGGCGAACAAATAATGTAAGTGCGCGCTCTTTAAGCCGAGGGGTGGCAGGCATCCGTTCTTTTTTCAAATACTTATCACGTGAAGGAATCGTCAATGTTCCCGCGGCTCAACTTATCCGAAGCCCCAAACACCCCAAATCGCTCCCAAAACCTTTAGCGATAAAATCAGCACTCCACATAGTCAAACAAGAAAATCAACTGGAAAGTGAACCTTGGATTACCGCTCGTAATGCTGCTGTCCTCATGCTTCTTTATGGCTGTGGAATGCGAATATCAGAAGCCTTAAGCCTCACACCAGAACAATTTTCTGATCCTGAAAAAACAAGTTTATTTATAACGGGAAAAGGGGGAAAAACACGCCTTGTTCCCCTCATAAAAATTGTTTACGAAGCCGTACAAAATTATCTTCAATGTTGCCCACATCCTTTAATAGACAACCAACCCATGTTTCGTGGTGCGCGGGGTGGTCCCCTACAGCCTGCCATTATTCAGAAAGCTGTCCGTAATTTACGTGCAAGTCTTGGTTTACCAGAAACTGCCACGCCTCATACACTACGCCATTCTTTTGCCACTCATCTTTTATCAAGGGGGGGAGATTTGCGCACAATTCAAGAACTTCTTGGGCATGCTAGCCTTTCCACCACACAAACCTATACCCATGTCGATACAGATCATTTGTTAGAAATTTATCAAAAGGCACATCCTCGCTCTTAACGGCTTCTCATCAAAAAAATCAAAGAGTTTCAACCTCAAGTGCCAAAGCGTGAACACAAGTAGCAAGCTCTTCTTTTAAAACTTGATAAATCGCTCGATGTATTTCTACACGCGTCATATTGGAAAAAGAAGAAGATAAAATTTTCACCCGAAAATGTGTTTCTCCTTTACCATCAAAAGCATGTTCATCATGAGGATGTCCCTCATGAAGATGACTTTCGTTAATCACTTCCAGTTTCTGCGGATGAAAAGCATCCTGAAGCTTTCTGTTGATGATTGTTTCTATAGACATTTTTCATTCCTCAAACAAAATGAACGTGCAAAAATACACTTTTTCATAATAGAATAAGTGTGAAAACAAATTTTTCAAAAGTCAATTCTTGTAAAATTGATCAATTTTGCATAAACCAAGAATATGACAATAACATCTAAATTATTCGATTCAATTCGCATAAGCTCAAATAAAAAACAAAAAGCTGAGCCAGAAGCACAACAGTGTCAGTGGGAAGGTTGTGAAAAAACAGGGACTCATAAAGCACCGGCAGGACGAAATCACGAAGGGCAATATCTATATTTTTGTATTGAACACGTACGCGCTTATAATAAAAATTTTAATTACTTCTCTGGTCTTAGCAATAAAGATATCGCAAAATTCCAAAAGGATGCTCTTACAGGGCATCGACCAACATGGCCTACAGATCTGAGCAATAGTACATTGAAAAAAACAGCCGCTAATTATGCAAAGATTCGCTCTGGAACAGCTGCCTATCAAAATCGTATGCGCGATCCTTTTACGCTTTTTACTGAGCGGCATTCAAAAAATAATTTCTCACGGAAATTAAAACCCTTAGAGGCGAAAGCTTTTGATACACTGGGACTACAAGCAAACGCTTCAGCAGAAGATATCAAAATGAAATATAAAGAGTTGGTAAAAAAACACCATCCCGATTCCAATGGTGGTAACCGTGCTTCAGAAGAGCGCTTTCGCGATGTTTTACATGCTTATAATTTGCTAAAAAAATCTGGTTTGTGCTAAAAACACGCGCTTATATGAACCCATTCTCATTTAGACTATGATGATTTGCACAAAATATTATTTTTTGTAAAACGTTATAGAACAGTAAGCAAGATCTTTCTGCAACTCTAAAGCTCTCGTTATAGAGCATTGCATAAATGCTTTAACTCTTGTATCGTTTTCTAATGAATAAATAGCGTCCTTTCCCTTCCAGAAACACAATGACAAATCTTACCGTTGAAAATTTGCCCGATATTACACTTTGCGCTCGTGATCTGTTTCACATTGAAACAGATATGAAAATCCCCGCTTTTAGCACAAAAAGCCCCCATGTCCCTGATATCGATCCCGATTATCTTTTTGATCAGCAAACAACTTTAGCGATTCTCGCAGGTTTTACCTTTAACCGTCGTGTAATGGTTTCCGGCTATCACGGTACAGGGAAATCAACGCATATTGAACAAGTTGCTGCCCGTCTTAACTGGCCTTGTCTTCGCATTAATCTTGACAGTCACGTAAGTCGTATCGATCTTGTAGGAAAAGACGCTATCGTTTTAAAAGATGGCTTACAAATCACTGAATTTAAAGAGGGCATTTTGCCCTGGGCTTATCAAAATAATGTTGCTCTTGTTTTCGACGAATATGATGCGGGGCGTCCCGATGTTATGTTTGTCATTCAACGCGTTCTTGAAACTTCTGGAAAACTAAGCTTACTTGATCAAAGCCGTGTCATCTCTCCACATCCAGCGTTTCGTCTTTTTGCAACAGCAAATACCATTGGTCTTGGCGATACAACCGGTCTTTATCATGGTACCCAACAAATTAATCAAGCTCAAATGGACCGCTGGTCTATTGTTGCGATACTCAATTATTTACCCCATGATAAAGAGGTTGATATCATTTGTTCAAAGGTCAAATCTTTTCAAACGACTGAAAGAAAAAAGATAATTTCACAAATGGTTCATGTTGCTGATATGGTACGCCAATCTTTTATCAATGGAGATCTTTCAACTGTCATGAGTCCACGTACCGTCATTACTTGGGCAGAAAATACAACAATTTTTCAAGATGTCGGCTTTGCCTTCCGATTAACCTTTCTCAATAAATGTGATGAACTCGAACGTGCCACTGTTGCAGAATTTTATCAACGCGCCTTTGGACAAGAGCTTCCCGAATCATTCATGCAGGGCGTCTTGTCTTAAAGGAGTATGTCAATCATGGCTATCGACTTTAACGACAAAAGCAAGAATCTGACAAATAACGCTTCACCCAAAATTCTTAATAATGAAACTTTTAAGAGAGCTCTTTCCACCTGTATGCGTGCAATTGCTGGAACATCTCACCTAGAAGTTTCCTTTAGTTCCAACAGACCCTCTTTGAGCGAAAGTTGTGCACGTTTACCAGAATTACCTCAATACGCAACGAATAAAGACATCACCATTACCCGCGGATTAGGTGATTCCATGGCTCTACGCAAAGCATGGCATGATAACCGCATTCACATGCAATTTGCTCCACTAGAATCAGAAGCACGTGCTGTCTTTGATGCTCTCGAACAAACACGTGTTGAAGCAATTGGCACGTTAACCATGGAGGGGCTTGCAAAAAACCTTGATGTCATGCTCGCCGATAAATACAAAAGAGCCCATTATCATAAGATTAGCAACCAAAGTGAGGCTCCCATCCAAGAAGCGATTGCACTTTTATTGCGTGAAAAAGTAACAAAGCGCCCTGCCCCAAAAGAAGCAGGCCCTGTTTTAGAATTGTGGCGTCAAGAACTCGAACAAAAAGCCGCAGCAGAGCTTAATGAACTTACACATCATATTTACAACCAACAGACTTTTGCACAGATTGTTCGCCAAATGCTTGTTACACTCAAAATGACAGTACAACAAGCTGAAGCTTCTAACAGTGAAAACAATAAAAAATTAAAAAACGAATATGAACCTCAAGACCAAGCAGAAGAAGAGAGTAAAAACAAAAAACACGCTCAAAGTGAAGAACAAACCAGCACTGAACAAGAAAGTGATGTGCAAGACGACGGAAAAACACAAGCGACACAATCAAACAACAATGATCAAGCTGACGGCGAGCAAAAAAATGGACCTTGGCAAGAAAAGCCGCACAAACCCAAACACCTTTTTTCTGATTCGGAACAAATGGAAAGACTTGGCAATTATCAAATATTCACCCGTCAATTTGATGAAATTTTGGAAGCAACAGATTTTTGTTCTGAAAACGAGTTAGATCACTTACGCCGTTATCTTGATAAGCAAATCAATCATCTCCAAAACATCGTTGGGCGTTTAGCAAACCGTCTCCAGCGCCGCTTGATGGCGCAACAAAATCGCAACTGGAACTTTGACCTTGAAGAAGGATATCTTGATACAGCACGGCTTCCACGTCTAATTATTGACCCCATGCAACCCCTTTCTTTTAAAATGGAAAGTAATACCCAATTTCGGGATACAGTTGTTTCACTTCTCATTGATAATTCTGGCTCAATGCGCGGACGCCCCATTAGCGTTGCTGCAAGTTGTGCCGATATTTTGGCACAAACTCTTGAACGTTGTGGTGTCAAAGTTGAAATTTTAGGTTTTACCACTAAAACTTGGAAAGGAGGAAAATCACGCGAACAATGGCTTAACCAAAACAAACCCCATAATCCTGGACGTCTTAATGATTTATGCCATATCATCTATAAAAGTGCTGATACCCCATGGCGTCGAGCGCGACGCAATTTAGGTTTGATGATGCAAGAAGGATTATTAAAAGAAAATATTGATGGAGAAGCTTTGATTTGGGCGCATCAACGCCTTTTATTACGGCGTGAACAACGTCGCATTCTTATGGTCATTTCTGATGGTGCTCCTGTTGACGATTCGACACTATCGGTCAACTCCAGCAATTATCTAGAAAAACATTTACGCGCAGTGATTCAAGAAATCCAAACCCATTCCCCCATCGAACTCATCGCCATTGGAATTGGTCATGACGTCACACGTTATTATCAACGTGCTGTAACAATTATGAATGCTGAAGAACTTGCCGACGCGATAACAAAACAATTAGAAGTACTTTTTAGTGATAAAAGTCCTCATAGTTATAAGAAATAAGCCTTCCTTGAATCAACAACGATTACATTTTAAAAAATTATTTCTATCATTAAACCATCGGAATTTGATGGCTAAAAACCTGAGAAGATAATCCCACAAATTGAATATAAAACTTTAAGGAAGGCTTCTACTTTACTAGATGCATTATGAATTCTAAAAGAAATGCTCTAACCATCTTCAAAAATTATAATGAGTTTGCTTTTACTTTCCGGTTTTATTGCAACGGATAAGTTTTACTTGGAATTCTCCATTTACGACCGTATCCCAAAGTGCCATTTAAATTAAAAGACTGAATAATCACCCGTTTTTGTCTCGATCTTGTGTTATTTCCCTATATTTTAGATATTGAAAGACACGTAGACAAAACAATATCTCTACTAAACATGCCTCTAAAATGTTGCTCTCACAGAAAATATAATACTTAACCTTTCATCTTCAGTAAAACGAGAAGATAAAATTCGTATTTATGATACAGACAAGAAGAATAATCCAAAGAGGCTGTTTTAAACACTAAGAATTATTTTATAAAAGAATCAGCATAAATGGATTCATAGCGATTTTTCGGCAAAATTGCTAAAAGCAAACGACAAGCCAAACTGACACTCCATAACCATTCCAAAACAGTACTCTCCACAAGTGAATGATCAACATAAGCTCCCATCTCATTAATAAAAGCAAAAACCTTTACTCACATAAAATATAAGAAAAAACACGAAAAAAAGAATATTGCTTCATTCACGAAAAAGAACACACCGTTATATAGTGTATTCGCACGCGCCTACTCGAAGAAACATTTCACCTTGAAGCCGATTTCACGACAGTACCCATATATAGCATAATGTAGAATTCGGAATCATCCTTTACGCTTTACAAGCAAAAAGCCAACAGCAGAAACCTATTTTCAAGCTTCCAATATTTTAAGGTCAATCAGTATACTTCCAGCGTCTAATATTGCACTTTTATTGCATTAAAGCTCTTCATAAGAAGTATTTCCTTTTCAAATGGCGTTGTCTCCACGCCAATTTCTCTTGTAACATAGACAAATAAATAATTTTTATTCACTCAATAATAAAAGTATTTAAAACGCGTAAAAGTTTATGATATTGGACTTTTTCACTCAAATGAAAAACATAATTATCATTTTTTTTCACCTTAAACCGCTCATAAGAAGTATATTTAGCCCCTTCTCAAACAATTTTATTCACATTGCCTTCTTGTGAGATACAAACAAATGACTCTATTTCTTCCTCACAAGAGAATTTTGAAAGAAGAAAAGTGTTTTGTGTTAGAGTTCTTACTTAAGTTGGTAAATGATAAAGTATCATTATAAATAACGTGCCATACTAAACATAGCGTACAATTTTTTTGGCTTCAGGAAAACAAAAAGACAAAGACTATTATTTGTTACAAACAAAAGAGGAAGCATCCTTTGAATGCCCTCGATAAAGAGGAAGCTTTATAATGTTAAGAATTGTCCCATAAGGAATCAACATAAACAGACTCATAACAATTTTTACCGAAAAATCACCAAAAGCAAGTGAGAGCCAAACTGGCATGCCTATTCCTCCCAAAACAGTACTTTCCACCAGAGAACTATCAGCATAGCCTGTTATCCTATCAAGAACGGCAAAAAAGCTAGAAAAAGCAAGAGAAAAAAACAGCACTGTATCCAAAGCCGAACCAACCAATGCTGCTGCTAAAGGCGCTTTCCACCATGTTTTACGTCGCAACGGAGTAAAAACAATAATATCAAGGAGTTGCCCAAATAAAAAAGCCAGACTAGAGGCAATTGCAAGCCGTGGGGTCGCCAATACCCAAGAAACAAAGACACCCGCAAAAAAACCAGCATAAACCACACGCCGCGCAGCAGATGGACCATAAAAACGATTGGTCAAATCATTAATCAGAAAAGCAAATGGATAGGTAAAAGCCCCATAAGTCAACAGCTCATTCAAATCAAACCAGTAGACAGGATATTGAACAAAAATATTAGAAGCAGTGACAGCAAGGCACATTGCTAAAATAGAAAAAACAATATACCTTTTCTTTTGCTGTTCTAATAAAGGACCGCTTGAAGACATTTTTTTTAACCTGGGGTATGGAACCAAATAAAGTAGAGCGATCAAAAAGAAAAAAGCCGGAAACAATGACGCTAAAAATTACGCTGCTTGCTCAGCTTTTTTCTCACCTTCTTGCTCAGATTTCTTCTTAATGATTTGGCGCTTTAACAAACGCGCACGTTGCGATAACTCTTTATCGTCTGCTTTCATTAAAAAAACATCAAGACCACCACGGTGCTCAACAGAACGCAACGCACTTGCAGAAATGCGCAAGCGATAACTTTGCTGTAACACTTCTGAAATCAATGTCACATTGCAAAGATTTGGTAAAAAACGACGCCGAGTCTTATTATTTGCATGGCTAACATTATTACCATACAGAACCGTCTTCCCTGTCAATTCACATGCACGAGACATAAACTTCACCCTTAAAACTCTAAGAAACTTTCAAATCCCTATACCCAAAGGATAGAATGAACGTAAAGCACGCACAACACTACCTCGAACGGGCACCATTGGGAAGTTTCTTTCTAATAGGGGGTCGACAACAAAAGGTCAAGTCTTTTATAAAACCTTTTTCATCTCTTATGGGAGCATTTTTCATCTTTTTCTGCAATAAGGCGTACAAAATGTTTTTTTAAAGTCACACCATGTTAGAATGAAAGCTTATTGTCCTGAAAGGAAATATAAATCATGAGTAAACAAGCGTCCCCCATGACAAAGCTTCAGGACAATCCCAACCGTTTTTCTTCTTTTTTGTTTGGAACTTTATGTGTTTGTTTTTTTCTTCTCTTCAGCGCATTAGGTATATGGCAAATACAACGGTTAAACTGGAAAACAAATCTTATCACCAGTGCCAATCAGCGCGTTCACTTGCCCCCCATAAAAGCCCCTCCCAAAAATCAATGGGCAGATGTTACTTTTGAAAAATATGAATATCAACCTGTTGTTATCACGGGAAAATTTTTAACAGATAAAAATATTTTGGTCACGGCTACCGCTCAAAATACTACGGGATATTGGGTTTTGACTCCTTTACAAACCACTAATGACAATACATTGACCTTTATCAACCGTGGTTTTATCCCCATGGATGAACGTAACAATTTTCAAAACTCAGAGCAATTGGATACAAATGCCCCATCTCAGCAACATTCTACCACGGACACAGAACAAACAACGATCATAGGTTTATTACGCATGAGTGAAAAAAATGGATTTTTTCCACGCAAAAATAATCCTGACAAAAATTTATGGTATACGCGCGATCTCCCCGCTATGGCACAAAAACTTGGTTTGTCTACTGTTGCCCCTTATTTCATTGATGCCGGGAAAAAAACAACCCCACAAGCAAACCTTCCCGTTTCTGGTCTTACGATTGTACATTTTCGAAACAATCATCTCGTTTATGCAATCACGTGGTTTATTTTAGCCGCTGGGATGTTAGGAGCTTTTCTTTTTCTGCTAAGGCAAAAAAACTAAAAAATTAAAAGTAAAATACCCATCCCCCAATATAGTCTCATTAATATGCTTCATAATAGAACATATCTTAACGCTGTTGTATTAAACACACCATAAAATCTGTTTTTTCAAGAAATAATAGTTTGATAATCCTATCATTTTATAACTAAAAAAGACTTCAGATATCGTAAGACTCTTTCACTTCAAATCTTCTTATGCTGAAGCAATCAAAATCATTCTCTTGGCTCCCCACAAGCAAAGATAACCGCACGGATAAAATTATTGAAAATAAATACCTCTTCCATCTCAAGGACCAAGAGTTGTTAAAATATTGAGAACCGATCAAGAATTAAGAATACCGACTTGCGCTTTTATTTAGTAAAAATCATAGGCATACAATGAATCTGTTATCCTATTCACGAAGAATTTACACGATACTCTTCAAAAGACCATCATAAAATAGGGAGTAATTCATTAAAAAATGTCTCTTTAAAATACACACACGTGAATTGGCACCATAATAGTATTTTATTGTGCACGAAAATCGTGACCTCATTAAAGAAGCAATGCACAAAAATGTGAAGCAATGCATTATCCTCATTCTAAAAAACCACTCTAAAAAAACATTGTTATAAACGCTTTTGAAAAAACTAACACACAATTTAAAAATAACAGGCAAGATGGGCACTCATTTCTATTATATTTTTGCCTCATTTGATTGTTTGCCGTTTCAGAGATTACTCAAATTTATATACGTAATCCTCTGATCTGTATCGAACATACAAAATCATAGAGCAGAAAACGTATGGATGCGTTTTTTATTTCAAACCTGCTGCTTCATGAAGATGAGATGTTGCGTTACAAGAAACAAAAGCTTTATGAGACATAACATACTATAAATTCACCAATATACCCGCAATGGATTGGAGAAATATGCTAAATTTTAAGATAATTAATAACAACAACAATAATATACTTAGCTTTGCGTTTATTTATTTTAGTAAGCACTCGTACATATTCTTTTTTTCTTTGCACCATATTCATAAAGATCAGCTTAACAATAATCTATGGACAATCTTTGGCGAGGAAACATAAGAAGAAACCCGACACAACAACAAAGCTTTTCGTATCTTGATCATCAATAATACTTTGATTTATAATAATAATTCATTGTTTTGTATGTTGAATGAGAGTCCCGAATATCTTAAGATTCTCTCATTTCAAATTTATTTATTTTGAATCAACAAAAACCATGTCTGTTGCACATTATAAGCAGGATGAGCGTGTGGATAAAATTTGTATAAGAAAGGCTAAAAATGGCTCTTATGAATCGTCTCAAGTGCCAAAATCTTGTAGCAACACCCACGAACTGGCAAATTGTGTGATGGTACCGGCTTATTACTTCAAAAGCACTAAACTCATTGAAAAAATTTATTATCTTTTCTTTTTCTGATCAAAGTCCTTTTGCACATGAATTACATCCAATTGACATCAAACATTCTAAATTTAGAACATATCTCCATAGTTTTCATTCCCATCTATGGAATTGCCTCGCTGAAATAACAGAGATTTCTTATGAAAGTATAAAACTATGTCAAGAAATATATATGAGAGGGTAAAGGTAAGCGTGCTTATCATCGTATAAACTTTTAAAATAGTATTGTGTTTTTATGCATTTGCTTTGACAAGATATCTTGTTTTGTTCTCAATTTCATCTTTTGACGGTGCTTATAAAGGATAAGCCTCCACGGTGCTTCATTTTTAGGTTTAGTCAAGGTATAAGCAAATATTATCTTATTTCTCAGCTCTCACTTTTACTCTATTTTTGCATTTAGGGAATGTATAAGAAAAGTTTTTGTTTCTGAATGCGAGGGATAAAATGAGAAAATCTAATAGTGTTCAGTGCCATCATTCAATATAGAAAACTAAATTACTATTCTAAATCAATTTATAGTAAGCAAAGATCTGCTTCTTTTTGGCTTCCTCGCACCATATCAAAGCATGAAGATTTTTAACCCAATCTGGTTTGTAAACAATCCGGATTCTTACCGTGTGTATTTCTCATGTAAAACAGAACGTCATTGACTTGCTAATTCACGAGCTTTTTTTCAAGAAACATTTCTTAAAGCACCCAAGCTCATTTCACGGCAGCGCCCATGAAGAGTATAACGGTAATCCATTGAGCACCTCTATCTTTACGCTTGATCTTCCTATTCATACGATTACAAAGGGTCTACAAAAAAGAACTATCTTAAGAATATTGACCATGCACTAAAACAACATTTAATGTATCAATGAAACGTGTATATCCTCTATCACCACATCTTCAATGACAGCATTCCAAGATAACAGAATAATAGAAAAAAGATGAGTCATTCTTAGTGTATTTTAACAAAGGAGTTTATTCTTTCAGTGTATTTTTCTAAAGGCTTATGCTATAAATGTATAAGTTTATTTTTCTGAAATTTTAACTCTTTCATTTTTAAGGCTTCTATAATGGGTGTTGTTGCCAAAAATTTTCCCATACCTGATCTTCATCAGATTCGTCGTGTTCTTCTTTCTGTATCTGATAAAACAGGTGTTGTTGCATTTGCACAAGCCCTTCATGCGAATTATAATATTGAATTGATTTCAACAGGAGGAACAGCCCAAGCACTCATAGCTGCTGGTTTACCCGTAAAAGATGTTGCTGAAGTTACCGGATTTCCTGAAATAATGGATGGGCGTGTTAAAACACTCCACCCTTTGATTCATGGTGCTTTGTTAGGGGTAAGAGAAAATCCTAGCCATAAAGATGCCATGGAAAAGAACAACATTCATGGAATTGATCTTTTAGTTGTGAATCTTTATCCTTTTGAAGAGACAGTCCAATCAGGCGCCGACAATCAAACAATTCTTGAAAATATTGATATCGGCGGACCGGCAATGATTCGCGCAGCGGCAAAAAATTATGCTTATACCGGTGTTGTAACAGCGATAAACGACTATGATTCGATTCTAGCCGAATTAAAACAGCATAACGGATGTTTAAGCTTATCCACACGTCGTCAGCTAGCAATGCGCGCTTATGCCCACACTGCTGCTTATGATACGGCAATAGCAGCGTGGTTTGCACGGGATTTAAAAATTGAAATGCCATCGTGGCAGAGTTTTTCTGGCCATCTTGAGAGTATTATGCGCTATGGAGAAAATCCACATCAACAAGCAGCATTTTATCGCAATAATGAAAAGCGTTTTGGTATTGCAACAGCAAGACTTTTACAAGGCAAAGCGCTCTCTTATAACAACCTGAATGATACAGATGCAGCCTTTGAACTTGTGGCAGAATTTGATCCGCAAAAAACTGCTGCTGTTGCTCTTATTAAACATGCCAATCCTTGTGGTGTTGCAGAAGGCAAAAATTTGAAAGAAGCTTATTTGAAAGCTCTTATGTGTGATAATGTATCGGCATTTGGTGGAATTGTTGCTTTAAATCAGCCCCTTGATGAAGAATGTGCAGAAGAGATTGTTAAAATTTTTACAGAAGTGATTATTGCACCTGATGCCACAATGGCGGCACGTGAAATTATTGCAAAGAAAAAAAATCTTCGTTTGCTTATTACAGGTGGTATCCCTAATCCACGTTGTGGAGGACTTCTTGCTAAAACATTAGCGGGAGGCATTTTAGTGCAATCGCGTGATAATGTGGTGGTTGATGATCTTAAATTGCAAGTGGTGACAAAGCGGGCACCAACTCAAGATGAAATGCGTGATCTTCAATTTGCTTTTCGTGTAGCAAAACACGTTAAATCGAATGCTATTGTTTACGCAAAAAATAGTGCAACAGTTGGAATTGGAGCTGGACAAATGAGCCGCATTGATTCAGCAAAAATTGCTGCAAGTAAAGCAGCAGAAAGTGCGCTAAGAGCAGGCTTAACAGAAACTCTCACTAAAGGGTCTGTTGTTGCATCAGATGCATTTTTTCCTTTTGCCGATGGTTTATTAGCAGCAGCTGAAGCAGGTGCAACAGCAATTATTCAACCAGGAGGCTCCATGCGTGATGAAGAAGTTATCACAGCTGCTGATGAGCAAGGTTTAGCTATGATCTTTACAGGAACACGACATTTCCGACATTAATCATTTTGTGGTTTTCCCTTCATATAAGATAAATATTTCAAGGAATTTTTCATAATCGTCATCTGTCGATTGATAACTGTTGCAATGAGAGCAGTTATTTAATTCAAAGAATCTACGCGTAATGAATAAATTTATCACCACAACGAACAAACATAATTTAGCCATTGTTTTAGAGATAGAACAGCGTAGTCATTATTAACTTTAATAGTCTGTCCTTATTATATGAGACAAGTGTTAAAGCGGTTTCTTTTATGTGTAGATGCATACCTGTTATGACATTATAGCACAACTATTTTTAGTAATATGTTCTATCTTTAAACTAAAAAGTGTAATATAAAATTTGAGTAGAGGACATGAATATTCTACGTTCTTATAGGAATTGGCGTCGTTATCGTCGAACCGTTAACGCATTGAACCGTCTTTCAACAGATGAGCTGAGTGATCTTGGCATTTATCGAGGTAATATTAAGTCCATTGCACGGCATTATTCGTATAGATCTTTCTAAAAGTTGTTTGAAGTTGAGAGAATGCTTATGTATGAGAAAATGAGCGTTGTGCAGTTGGTTATTATGACTTCATTTTTAGTATAATAGCAAAAAGCAGAAAGAATATTTATATTTTTTCCACATGTCGTTGCTATGTGTTATTTTTTGAATTCTTAATGCTTTTATAATGAACTACATTTGATTTATAAAAAGAGTTTATTGTTTTCCACATTGAATGAGAAGTTCTGATATTGTAGGCTTTTTCCATTTCAAATTGGTTCATGTTCAATCAATAAAAATCATTCGCTTGCATATCACAAGCGAGGTTGGCGTATAGGCAAAAAAACAATCAAGAAAGAAATAAAAAAAACTTTTATAAACACTCTCAAGAGCACAAGGCTATCGCACAACATTGAGCGTAGACAAAGTAGAGTACCAGCTTGCGCTTTTATTAAGCGTAAAGATGGAAGTGCGTGCGAGTATATGCAAAACTCTAGTGGAGTATCATGTCAATGTTTTTATGCCCAAACAAAGATTATCATAGATCCCCATCAATTTGATTTTTATAAATATAACGCAAAAAACATGTATGAATACTTGTAACAAAAGCAAAGCTTGAGGAGCATTCGTAAAACTAAGTGTGTGATTGTCATTGTTTGCTTAAATATCTGATAAAATCCGAAATATTTCCCCAATCCAGCACTGGTATGTTTTACCTTTTATGATATCGTTATACTTCTAAAGCCCGTACTGTTTTCTGTTGCTTATCAATCAACACCCCCAATCTTAACACAGTAATAATGTAAGATTAAGATGGCTTAATGCTTTTCTATATCAGCTTTTTATGCAAGATGGTGACAGAAAATATTGAATATATAGATTTGGTTTACTCCTAAAATGGTAAACAACCTAATTCGACAAGAAAAGAAAATCTTAAAGATAAAAACCCATTCTTATCTTTATTATAATTTTTTACTTTGCTTTACAATTTTCAAAAGCATTGAGAATAATAGTTTTAAAGAATGGAGATTACGCATGATCACACCTTTTTCTCTCACTCTTTAATAAAATCGTATCCCTCAGGCAAAATAAAAGATCCAAAATTAAAACGACATTATATGCTGCACATTCACACGATTTTGTTTTAAGGAAACATCCCTCAATGCTTGTGATCCCCCTCTCATGATAACATTTATGAAGAATCATAAAATCTCCTGAGCATTATCTCCTTTATGCTTATGAAGAAACAAACCGGCACCATCACACACTTTGCCAGCTTGTGGGTGTGTCGGACAGCCTTTAGCACGTAAAACAATTCAGAAGAGCTATTTTTAGTCCTTTCTTGATCGTTTTTTTGCCTATACGCCAACCTCGCTTGTGATATGCAAACAAGTGATTTTGATTGATTCAACATACACAAATTTGAAATCAAAAGAATCTTACAATATTCGGGGGGGTAATTCAACATAAATAACTATAAATTATCTTTATAAATCAATATCTTGTATGTTTAATAAAGGAACAAATTATAACATCATGCCATTTTCCAGCCCCCTCATGTTGTAATAATCCTCGATACTTAAGAGTGTTCAGAAGAGCTATTTTATTCCTTTCTTCCATAGGTTTTATCTACACGCCAAGTCTTCTTATAACGTACAAACCTATACTTTTAGTTGCCTCACTATAAACAGATTTGTAAAGAGAGAATCTCACAATTTTCGAATTTTAAGTTTTAAAAAATAATTGTTATAAATCAATATGTTAATCTCTTTAAAAATGTGAAAAATAAAGCATCATCCACATTCTTTAAAAGCTGTTATTCTAGATGCTTTGAAAAATCATAAAGCAAAATAAAAAGAAACGGTAAAAATGGGAGACACAATAACCCTACACCATTTACGGGAGATTTTTACGCTATATTCTATACGGATTCCATCGTAAAATGGGAACAATAAACATTGAACGATATTTCCTTAAAACAAGAATGTGCATTTGCAGGAAAACATTTGACTATCTTAAACATGCAGCTCTCTCAGAGATAAATATTGATCACAACAGTACATGCAAAAACTTTCTAAGACACGCAACAGCTTGACTTTTTCTCCACACTTTTAAAGGATAAAAATTCTTAACCAATACCGATCTGTCAAAAATTCTGTTTCTCTGGAACCAATCCCCTTAGCACCACCTCATGAGATTCTATAGGTAAACCTTTCCTAAGAATATCCATCACATACTCTAAAAAGCACCTCATGTATAAAAATTTACATGGCCTTCAAATTTTGAAAATATTACCACAATAAGCGATGATGTTTCGCGGTATGAAGATAAAATATATGAACTATAGATCAGAACATTGTTTTGATTTTTTATCAAATGCTTTACGGATAAAACGCCAACGAACTTTTTCCTGCAATGCAGGGCGAAAATATAAAACAATTTGTTGCGTCCGTTGTGGACCTGTTAATTCCGCAAAATCAATTGAATCTTCAAGACAAATATCCGCATCAGGCGAAATAAAATACCATACTTGCCCGTTCTTTACGTGCTCATTTTTTATGGCTAAACACACACGCTTGCCATCATAATTAACTTCAACTTGTGGATGAAGATGAAAGCGAACAGCAACATGATTCTGTTCACTTTGCGCACTCTTATGTCTCTTTCTCCCTTTATCTGGCATAAAAAAGCGATCAAACCCCTCGATCATATCTCCATTTGTCGCCAAAATAAGACCACGCTCATGAATAAGATTAAAAGAGCGCACATAACCATTATGACTCGCAATAAAACCTGTCTTCTCTGAATCCTCTATACGGCGCACTTGAACATCCGTTGGTCCATCAAACAAAAAGGAAGCGCCATTTTTCTTTTTTTTATAAAAAACGCCCACCGAACAATCATTAAGCGTAGCTGTAGAATGGGCTGCAGTAACACGCCCTAAATGTCGATAATCTTCCCGCCCATCAGGATTAACACCGGCATTGATAATAAAACGGTGCCCTTGTGAAGACATTTCAAAAGACAAACACCCCGAACAAGCCTGCTGCGCTACAGAGCGAGGTGGAAACTTTCCTGTATCTGCAAGCACTGTTGTTTGATTGGCTTTTAAGCGCTGAAATCCTGAATAACGGGCATAACTAAAAGGATGCCCCCCTGTTTCATCAAGCTCCAAAAGTGATGATAATCGTTCCGACACAAGAGGACCAACCCCATTAAAATGGGCCAACGTTTGATCCTCATGGATAAAGAATCGTAAAGCTGGCAACATACGCTCAACAGAATCAATCAAAATACGGGGTGCTGTTTCATTGCTACGCATAAAAAGATGCCGTAACGACAATAAATCCGATAACAAATTCAGCAAAATAACAGGACTACGGGAAATATGCCCACCATCAACTAAGATTTGACGTGAAAGCTCCTCTATAAGCGTCGTTTGTACCTTTTTTTTCACTGCCGCAGAAACAGGCAAAGCAAGAGAGGCGAAAGTCAAAGCTGTCGCTGCTTGTAAACGTTGATCATCATACTCCATACTGCAAATTGTTACGCGCAAATAACGAAATTGCAAACCAAGCGCACGTAAAAAGCGTTTTTCAAACCGCTCACTTGCCCCCTCTAACAACATTTTTGAATGACAAATCCACGAAATCAAGCGCCGTGCCACAACAGGACTACTCCAAGCAAGCCCTTTTACCTTCTTACCAGCATGATCAAGCCAATCTTCTAAAAGAGAGCGTGCATGTGCAGAAGCTAAATTACTTTCTGCTGCCTCCATATGGCGCAACCAATGAAAATCATGTAGAGCCGTTTCCCATTCAAGCGTTGGGGGAACCAATGAAAATGGAGAAACAGCACCAGAATGAACCACATGACGAGCAAAAGCAAAACGACCATGATAAAATTCATGGGCCATCATTGGGTCAGCCACATGCAAATCAATAGGATGTGCTAAAATTTTATGAGGGCGGAATCCTGAAAATCGCCAGCGAAACAATGGTCCAACCCATAAACGCCGCATAAAGTGCTGCAGCGTATCGACATAGGCCACCACTTTTACCTGAGGAGCTTTTACTGCAACCGCCAAAATTTTATCTCCATTTATGCTGAATCAAATACAATTTCGACCATTTTTGTAAATGAAGCGTTAATTAAGCAATTTTTCGTAAGCGCGCAGCGAAAAAACCATCCATTCCTAAAAATGCAGTTTTCTCAGCATCGAAATTTTTATGACAAAAATCCGCAGGCGTTGTACGCAACATCCCCTCACAAAGCAAATGTGCCAGTGCTCCCATTTCCTCTGGATAAATAGGTTCTAAAACAATATCGTTGCGTGTTGATAAAATTTTTTCAATGAGATCTTCACCTTCTTCTCTTGCCAAGGAACAATTGGAAAAAACAATACGTCCCCCCTCCTTTACTAAGCCAATTGCTGCGACAAGCAACTCATATTGCAACGCCGCTAACTTGATAATGTCTTCCCTCGACTTCGTCCATAAAATATCCGGATGACGACGAATTGTTCCTGTAGAAGAACAAGGAGCATCAAGAAGAACCGCATCAAAAAGCTGTGTGGGGTGGAAATTTCTCACATCACCCTGCCAAGTTTGAACTAAAAAATCAAGCCGTTCCATATTTTCTTTTAAACGCCTTACGCGGTTAGCAGAAAGCTCAATTGCTGTCACTTCTGCCCCCTGCAAAGCCAATTGTGCTGTTTTCCCCCCAGGGCTTGCACAAAGATCAGCAACGCGTTTACCCCGAATATTCCCAAGTAAACAAGCAGGCAAGGCTGCGGCAAAATCTTGAACCCACCAAGCTCCTTCACAATAGCCTGGTAAATCAGAAACAGAACACTCCAGACGATTCAATCGAACAGAGCCATTAGGCAACACAACACCGCCAAGTCTTTCAGCCCATCCAACGCTATCAGATTTCACTGTCAAATCGAGAGGGGGTTCCATACTTTGAATTGCTATAATCTGATGTGCCTTTTCTGTTCCATAAGCTGACACTAAAAGCTGTCCAAACCACGCTGGAACACCTTCAATGGTAGGAACTTGTTGGCATAAAAGCTCTGCCTCACGCGCAACATTGCGCAAAAGAGCATTCACAACCCCTGAAAAACGATGCATACGAGGATCAAGTTTTGCCACACGTACAGCTAAATCAATAGCCGCATGATCAGGAATATCAAGATAAAGAATTTGTGCGACACTGATATGCAAAAGATGCTGAAGTGAAAGTGCTTGTGAAGGCAAAGGACGCATCAAAAATCGTGAGAAAGCCGCTATAATCTGCCCTCGATGACGTAATGAAGCTATCAAAATAGCCCGACACAACAAACGATCTCGTTGTGAAAGTTTTAAATAGTGTGGATGTCCGTGTTCATTATCCGTCAAACCAGAAAGAGGCGTACACTTATCAACCACCGCCCCTAAAAGGCGCACACACACCTGCCGAACAGCTAATCCTGGAACATTTTTTTCAGACACATGCCCCGCTTTTTTGTGTTTCAAAACAACAACCTTTATATCACTGTTTTCTCAAGAACTCCCAGAAATCTCCTCAAAAAATTCTATGAACGAGATCTTTTTGAATTATCATAACGAAGCCAAGAAGGACGTTTTGTCATACGCTGAAAAGTGCTGTTTTCTTGCTCTCCTGATGCATAAGCCTGACCACTGCGAAAATCTCCATAATTCATCTCATCATTGCTTTTTTTATTCATACTGCCTTCTTCATTCCATCCCCCATTTTCAGCAAGAACCCCTTTCATCTCTTCTGCTTGCCGATAAAGAGCAGCAATACGATTTGCCGTTGCAGGATGTGTTGAAAAAAGACTATCCGCTCCCTCACCGCTCAAAGGATTGATAATAAATAGATGTGCTGTTGCTGGATTATGCTCTGCTTCTTCATTATATACCCCACGTCCCCCATCAGCAATCTTACGCAATGCCGAAGCTAACCATAGAGGATTACCGCATATTTCAGCCCCTCTCCGATCTGCAGCATATTCACGTGTACGGCTAATCGCCATTTGCACCAGCATCGCTGCAAAAGGAGCCACGAGCAAGGCAATAAATCCTCCAATTGCCCCAGCGCCATGAGAATCTTCTGAAGAGTTGCGCGGTCCTCCCATAAAGAAAGCAAAATTACCAAGCATTGAAATGGCTCCTGCAATCGTTGCGGTTAGAGTCATTGTTAATGTATCACGATGCTCAATATGTGCGAGCTCATGCGCCATAACGCCGGCAATTTCCTCCGAACTCAACCGCTCTAACAATCCAGTACTTGCAGCAACAGCTGCATTTTGCGGATTACGTCCCGTTGCAAAAGCGTTTGGCTGTGGATTCTCAATAACATAAACTTTTGGTTGAGGAAGAGAAGCTCTTTGCGCTAAATCACTTACAATTTTATAGTAAACCGGTGCAGAATGCTGATCAACTTCACGCGCCCCGTACATGCGTAAAACGATTTTATCTGAATTCCAATAAGAAAAAAAGTTCAAAGCACTTGCCACCAAAAGAGCAATGACCATGCCACTGCCCCCTCCAACAAGATAACCAACCCCCATAAAGAGAGCAGTTAAAAAAGCCAAAAGCATGGCTGTACGCATTATATTCATTACTCAAAAAACTCCATGAAAAAAGTCTATTAATACTATATGATGGGGTTTTCTTTCTGCTTCTTCAATAGAATAGGTGTAAAATGAATAAAAAAGATGAGAAAACAAGCAAAAAAAATGCAACTGTCATTAAACAGCAATCTCTTTCTCCCGCAGCACAACGCGCCCTCAAAGAAGCTGAAGAACGGCGAAAAAGCGCAACAAAAAAAGAACAACCTGTCGAAAATGGTGGACGCGGCGGCAAAGACCCTTCGCGCTATGGAGATTGGGAAATTAAAGGCCGCGCCATTGATTTTTAAAATTCAACTTTTAAAAAACTAACACTCTTTTAAAACATGCTTTTAAAAGAGATCCGTTTTTGATAGACAAAAACGGATAACATTCATTCTTCTAGAACTTTTAAAGACGCATTGATTGAACAATCATGCTTCTTATGCTGAAGCAGATTCTGCTTCAGTTGCTGCCGCCGCTTCTTCTGCTGCTTGCTTTGCTGCTGCGATACGTTCTTGTGCTTTTTTACCTGGTTCACCTTTATGTGGATTATTGCGGGTTGGACGCTTTTTTAAACCAGCCGCATCTAAAAACCGTAAAACACGATCAGTTGGTTGAGCCCCTTGCCCAAGCCAATACTGGATACGTTCTTCATTAAGTTTTACCCTTGGTCCATCTTTAGGCAACATTGGATCCCATGCACCAACACGTTCAAGAAATCGCCCATCGCGCGGACTACGAACATCTGCAACGACGATATGATAGTAAGGACGTTTTTTTGAACCTCCACGGGACAAACGAATTTTCAATGCCATATTTTATCTCCTATTGTCAGCTCTGGCTTTCGTTTAAATTGACTTTTTTTGTTTTTTGCTCTTCAGCAATCACTTCATGATGACTCACAACTTCTTTAATAATAAATTTTAAAAATCTTTCAGCAAAATCAGGATCAAGATGACTATCTATAGCCAATTGCCGCAAACGCGCTACTTGATGTTTCTCCCGTAAAGGATCTACTCTAGGCAAATCATAACGTGCTTTTAAACGCCCAACAGCTTTCGTACAACGAAAACGCTCTGCTAAGATATGAATTAAGGTTGCATCAAAATTATCAATAGATGCTCGTAAATGTGCCAATTCGTTTAATACTGTTTCCTGCATCATATTCCTTTCCCTCTTTACATCTTATTTTTTCTTAGGATGCTGAGGAAATTTTCCCCTATCGGCAATGCTATTGGAAAGACCAGGAAATATAGGCCCACGCTTGGGAAGTCCAGGCAAAATCTTCCCTCCATTATCATTTTCAATCTGCTTTTGAAGCGTTGAGAATTGCTTCAAATCCATTCCCGATAAATCAGGTATAACTGGAGAATCTCCACTCAAGTTTCCCTTGCCTCCAAATCCCATTTTGGAACCAAGGCCTCCCAACATTTTTCCCATCAAACCACTTTTTCCTTTACCACCCATGGCTTTCATCATGTCAGCCATTTGGCGATACATCTTCAAAAGTTTATTAATATCAGCCGCCGTTGTACCAGACCCCTTAGCAATTCGTTGTTTACGGCTATGTTTTAAAAGCTCTGGATTTGCACGCTCTTGAGGTGTCATAGATGAAATAATAGCCAATTGGCGATTAAACAAACGATCATCAAGCCCTGCAGCCGCAATTTGCTCTTTGACCTTCCCCAATCCTGGCAACATGCCCATAATACCGCCCATTCCACCAAGTTTTTTCATTTTCTGCAACTGTTCAGCAAGATCATTCAGATCAAATTTTCCGGCTTGCATTTTTTTTGCAAAAGCAGCGGCTTTCTCATGATCCATTGTTTCAGCAGCTTTTTCAACCAAAGAAACAATATCCCCCATTCCGAGAATACGATCAGCAATACGACTGGGATGAAATTCTTCTAAAGCATCTATTTTTTCACCAGTTCCAATTGCTTTAATTGGCTTGCCTGTAACAGCACGCATGGAAAGAGCAGCACCACCCCGCCCATCACTATCCATCCGTGTTAAAATAATTCCTGTAATCCCTACACGCTCATCAAAAGAACGAGCAAGATGAACGGCATCTTGCCCCGTCAAACTATCAGCCACCAACATAATTTCATGAGGAAGGGAACACGCTTTAATTTCAGCCAATTCAAGCATCAAAGCTTCATCAATATGATTACGCCCTGCCGTATCAAGAAGAAGCACATCATAACCACCCAATTTAGCAGCTTGCACAGCACGTGATGCAATATCAACGGGCAACTGTCCCGCAATAATAGGCAAGCTTACAAGTTTCGCCTGCTCTCCCAATTGGCGCAATTGCTCTTGTGCAGCGGGACGGCGTGTATCTAATGACGCCATGAGAACTTTTTTATTGTGCTTATCCGTTAACCGTTTTGCAAGCTTTGCTGTTGTGGTTGTTTTTCCGGAACCTTGCAAACCAATCATCATGATAACAACTGGAGAAGGTGCATTCAAATCACTCAGAACGCTTTCATTTCCAAGAATATGAACCAATTCATCATGAACAATTTTAACCACCATTTGGCCTGGCTTAATCGATTTAACGATTTCGGCCCCAACAGCTTTTTCCCGAACTCTATCGGTAAAAGAGCGCACAACATCAAGAGCAACATCAGCTTCCAATAAAGCGCGACGAATTTCACGCAGCGCTTCTGCAACATCCTGATCTGACAAAGCGCCCCGCCCTGTCAAATGAGACAAGATAGAACCAAGTCGCTCTTGCAAAGATTCAAACATCATTTACCTCATTGTTGCATAACAAACAAACCAAAGTTGCACCCGAGAACGCATCGCGCCGTCGGATGTTGACCTCTGAGATCTCTTTATACCCTTAAACTGGGGTCTCAGTCGGTGGCTCCAAGTTAATTTTGTCACTGAAAGCTTGCTCCTTCAAACAATAAAACCCCAGCTTTGTCAAGTTTTATCATAAAATGTCTTTTTATACGAAGAAATAAAAACAACAAATACTATACTTCAAAACTTTCAACTTCAACACGCATAAAACAACCTGTTTCCTGTTCCATGCTCCATAATTTTCCGCTAGAGATATCAAACCAAACCCCATGCAATGTCAAAAAACCTTGATCTTTGCGAAGCTTTATCCACGGAAACGTCTCTAAATTTCTCAACGAATGACGAATAGAAAGCTGCTCTAATGCCGTCTGTCTTTCTGTCCACGACAGCGACTTATTATTCAAAACGATTTCTGCTGCTGGTGCTAAGAGACTTATCCATTGACCGATAAAATCATTTGACGATAAAGATTTACACGTCTGCTTAAGAGCAGTATGAACTCCCCCACAATGGGCATGACCAAAAACAACAATATGTCTCACTTCAAGCAATTGCACGGCATATTCGAGAGCTGCTGATGTTGCATGATATTTGTTATCGGGAGAAAAAGGAGGAACCACATTTGCCACGTTGCGTAAGGTGAAAATTTCCCCCGGCTTAGCATCAAAAATCATTTCTGGTACTGCTCGCGAATCACAACAAGCAATGACCAAAACTTCAGGTTTCTGCCCCTCAATCGCCAATTGCTGATAATCTGCTATTTTATATAAAAAATGATTGTTTATAAAGTTTTGGTAACCCCTTAAAAGTCTTTCTGGTAAATGCGCCATTCTCTCTTTACTTTTGCTTCTTTTTTTACTTTCATTTTGTATATTTTAAAAAACAAACTATTAACATACAAAAATACTAAAAATGCCCTTTCATTGACGCAAAATATTTCTTTTAAAGTACAAACTATTACTAAAAAATAGAAAAAACAAATTTATTCTCTCCAAATAAAGAGCTATTTTCTTTAGGAAGAAGGTGTTACAGTATGTAAAAATATAATGGTCTGCTTTTAAAGACCCCTAAGAGCAAAAAGGGAGAGTGAATGTGTTACAACAAAAAAAAACAGAAACAAAAAACACCCAAGATAAAATAGAACAAATTCTTTTTGCTCAAACCGATGAAGAAGATATTGCTTATTACGAAAATAAAGAACTTCAAAAAGCGGCAGCCATCGCAGTAAAAGCTTTTAATCTCCATAAAACGGGAAAAAATACTATCTACTTTGAACAAAATTTGACCCGTAATAACAAACCTATAACTGTTATCACACTTGTCAATGATAACAAACCCTTCCTTCTCGATTCTATTTTAAATGTCTTCAATCAACACAAAAACCATATTTATTTGATTGCACACCCCATTCTTGATTGTGCTTCTGGAAAACGCATCAGTCTGATGCAAATTCACATCGAGTCACTCAATAAACAGCAGACGCAGAAACTTGAAAATGAACTCACCTTAGTTCTTGAGCAGGTTAATGCTGCTGTACAAGACTGGAAACCTATGCTTGAAGAAGTTGAAAAACATATTCATGCCTACCAAACAAACCTTCCCACACACTACAAGCAAGAAGGCGAAAAGGCTATTGAATTTCTTCATTGGCTAATGGATGATAATTTCACCTTCCTTGGTATGCGCACTTACAACTTCATCAAAGATCAAAAACCCTTAAAATCCTTTACAGCGAGTAATATTGAACTTGGTATACTCACGGATGCTTCTATTCATATTGTTGACGATAAAAGTATGAAAGAACCTCCTCAAGAAGTTTTATCCTTCATGGAAAGCGATAATCTATTTATCGTGACAAAAGCGAACAGCCGCTCCAAAATTCACCGTTCTGTTTGGCTGGATTATATTGGTCTTAAAATCTTTGATAAAGAAAAGCAACTCTGTGGAGAATTACGCATTGTAGGGCTTTTTACCTCCTCAGCTTATACACGTTCTATTTTACAAATTCCTTTCTTAAAAGAAAAAGCCCAAACCATCACTCAACGTCTTGGACACAATCAAGCTGATTATTCAGGAAAAGCACTCATCAGTGTTTTAGAAACTTATCCAAGAGATGAAATGTTTCGTTCTGATGTTGATACATTGACAGAAAACATTAAACTTATTCTACAATTAGATGAGCGTCCACGTTTACGGGTTCTTGCTCACACTGATTCTTTTGGGCGCTTTGTTTCTATCCTTGTCTACGTACCACGTGACCAATACAGCAGCAGCCTACGTGAAAAAGTTGGCGAACATTTTGTTGAGCTCTATAAAGGTGATTTTTTTGAATCCTATCCGCTATTTTTGGAAAGCACCCTTATACGTGTCTATTACATCATCCATCGCAAAGGAAATGAAACTGCTCCTCTTATTGAGCGCTCCACACTTGAACAACATGTGCGTTTGATTGCACGAAGTTGGGAAGACAGAGTTCAAGCCATCGCTCTTACCCAGAAAATAACAGAGCAACAAACACATCTAGCCAGCCAATTCCCCAACAGTTATCGAGATTTATTTTCAGCTGAAGACGCTATTAACGATGCCGGACACATTCTAAGTCTTCATGATGAAAAGCCCCTTTTCGTAATCTTTTATCACGCACAAAACAAAGAAAAACAGTGCATTTCTCTTCGACTTTTTCATCGCCATGAAGCACTTGCCCTTTCCAAACGTGTGCCACTTCTTGAAAATATGGGGTTTCGCGTTATTGCTGAACAAACCCTTGAATTACCAGATGGCAATGGACACTCTGTATATCTTCATGATATGCAACTGGAAAGTATTTTCCAACGCTGTATTGATTTTGAAAAAGACGGTCAAAAACACGCTGAAACTTTTGAAGCCATTTGGGCACAAAATGCTGATAATGATGCCTTTAATGCTCTCACCCAAACAGCTGGGCTTAATTGGCATGAAATTGTTATTTTGCGCCATTATGGGCGCTATCTCCAACAAGCAGGAATTCCCTATTCGCAAGATCGCGTTGCCCAAACTTTAAATGCTTATCCTGACATTACCCAAGACCTTTATGCTTTATTTCACTTAAAGTTTCATCAAAGCCATACAGAAAAAGAACGAGAAAAAAACCAACAAGTCATTCAAAAGCGCATTGAAGAAAAATTACGGAAAGTATCTGGTTTAGATGATGATCTCATCTTACGCCGTTATTGTAATCTTATCGAGGCAAGTTTACGAACGAATGCTTTTACACCTCTCCCCGATGGAAGTCCACGACGTATTTTAGCCACCAAATTAAATCCGCGTCAGATTGAAGGTTTGCCTGAACCGCGCCCTTACCGAGAAATTTTTGTTTATGGACCAGAAGTTGAAGGGGTTCATTTGCGTTTTGGACCTATTGCCCGTGGCGGAATTCGTTGGTCTGACCGTGCATTAGATTATCGCACCGAAATTCTAAGCTTAGTCAAAGCCCAACAAGTTAAAAATGCGGTTATCGTTCCTGCCGGTGCAAAAGGTGGATTCTATCCCCACCGTCTTCCCCAAACAAATGACCGTGCTGTCATCATAGAAGCAGCACGTCAAGCTTATACAGACTTTATCACTGCTTTGCTCTCCATCACAGACAATCTGGTTAATAGCAAAATAAGTGCGCCCCACAATATCATCTGTCATGATGACCCTGACCCCTATTTTGTTGTAGCAGCAGACAAAGGGACTGCGACTTTTTCTGATACAGCCAACGCCATTAGCCAAGCAAACCACTTTTGGCTTGATGATGCTTTTGCCTCTGGTGGCTCAGCAGGCTATGATCACAAAGCCATTGCTATTACAGCCAAAGGTGCGTGGGAAGCCGTCAAAAGACATTTTAGAGAATCATTTAATCACGATATTCAAACAATGCCTTTCACCTGTATCGGTGTTGGCGATATGTCTGGTGATGTCTTTGGTAATGGAATGCTTCTTTCCAAACAAACAAAATTGATTGCCGCTTTTGATCACCGCGATATCTTTATTGATCCAGATCCAAACATAGACGAAAGCTACGCAGAGCGTACGCGCCTTTTTAAACTTCCTCGCTCAAGTTGGCAAGATTACGATAAAAGCAAATTATCAAAGGGCGGTGGTATCTTCTCACGAAAAGAAAAAACCATTACTCTCTCACCTGAAGCAGCACAAGCTATTGGTTTTGAAAAGCAAACAGGAACCCCCTTTGAAATTATCTCTGCTCTTCTCAAAGCCCCTGTTGATCTTTTATGGTTCGGCGGTATTGGCACTTATATCCGTGCGACAACAGAAAACGATGCCCAAGTAGGTGATCGTGCAAATGATGCAATACGCATTACCGGAGAACAAGTACGTGCAAAAATTATTGGCGAAGGAGCGAATCTTGGTGTTACACAACGTGGACGGATTGAATATGTCTCAAATGGTGGTCGATGTAATACGGATGCCATTGACAATTCTGCCGGTGTGAATTGTTCCGATATTGAGGTCAATCTCAAAATTGTTCTTGCATCAGCACTACGTGCCAAAACACTAACCCGCGAAGAACGCAATAAGCTCTTGAAGAAAATGACACCTCAAGTCGAACAACTCGTCTTGCGCAACAATTATCTACAACCCCTTGCGCTTTCTTTATCAGAAAACCACAGCATTGCTGATTTGCCCTATCAAATACGCTTTATGCGCGATTTGGAACAAAAAAAGCTTCTAGACCGCAGAGTTGAAATGCTCCCTGATGAACAAGTTTTACAGCAAAGAACAACCCAAGGAAAAGGTCTTTTCCGCCCAGAACTCGCCGTTATTCTTGCATATGCTAAATTGACCTTAAAAGAAGAAATTGCTAATAGCCCCATTGTTGATGATCACTATTTCAATACAGCCTTGCTGAACTATTTTCCAACCCAAATTCAAGAAAATTTTAAGAAGGAAGTTATTAACCATCAATTGCGTCGTAATATTATCGCAACGCTGATTGCCAACGACATTGTAAATCGTGGAGGTCCCACTTTTGTTAATCGACTACACGATGAAACACAACAAAAGGTTGAAAACATTATTCGCGTTTTTATTGCCATCCGCGATGGTTTTGAAATTCCTCAATTGTCTGATCAAATTGATAAGCTTGATAATAAAATACCTGGTCTTGTCCAAAACAAATTCTATGCAGCAATGACCCCAATGCTCTTTGAAACAACCAATTGGGGTTTGCACAACATGGATCTCTCACGTCCACTAGAAGAAATTGTAAAAACAATAAAGCAAGCCCGTAGTATTATTGAAAAAGAGCTTATGCATTCTCCCAACAACGATATTAATCAAAAGATTGAAGAAAAAGCACTACACTACAGTGAAGAAGGAGCACCAAAAGCATTAGCAAAACAATTGGCTCTCTTGGAAGCAGCACCAATAATCTGTGATATTTCTTTGATTGCAAAACAAAGCAACAGTGATCTTATTAAAACTGCAGAGATTTATTTCTCGCTTGCACAAATCATTCGTATAAACCGCATTAATGAAGCTCGTCGAACAATTCCCATCTTAGATTATTATGATAGTATGGCTCTAAGCCAAGCCAAAGAAAATGTTTCCGAAAGCTTACGGCAAATCGTTATGAAAATCCTCAAAAATTATGGCAAGAAAAAAGATCCTTTTGACACTTGGAAAAAAACAGAAGAAAATAATATTCATAATATTACAAACCGCATTAGTGCCCTTATTGAAAATGATCTCAATATTTCTCGTTTTACTTTTGCAGCAGGATTAATTTCTCAACTTCAAAATACTGGCTTTCAAACTTAAAAGCTGTATAAAACAGCTAAGTTTTTGCCCCTGTTCTATCTCCCCACAGCGAAACGGCAAAAATAGAGGGGGAGGTTATGTTTTTAGACATAACACCCAAAATAAAAATTCTGCTACTTATTACAACGGAATTGTTTGTAACAATTTCAAAACAACATCAGGATTGATTTCTCAACTTAAAAACATAAACTTTCAAGCTTAAAAGTAGTACAAAACAGCTAACTTTTTTCCCCTGTTTTATCCATTCGTGGCTAAACAACAAGGAAAAAACGAGGAGGTCGTTCCGCATTTTTATACAACAGATTGATTTATATTGATAATTTGGCGTTTTGCATATTGAATCAGAATCCCAAATCTCATAAGATTCTTTCATTTCAAGTCTGTTTTGTTGAATCAACCAAAACCTTTCGTTTTCACATCACAAGCAGAATAAGTGTATAGATAAAACTGTACAAGAAAAGATTAAAAATATCTCTTATGAATCGTCTCAAATGCCAAAAACTGTCGCAACACTAGAGGTTGGCAAAATGTGTGATGGTGTATGTACTCCTTCATAAGCGTAAAGATGAGAGTGCTCAATGGATTCGGTATACCATTTACGAGCACCATCGGGAAATGAGCTTGGAAGCGGTTGCAACATATCTCTTTTAAAAAAGCCCGTGAATATGCAACCTAAGTTGGTTTGGAGTGTTCTATTTTTCGTGCAGGGCATGATCCCATTAAGCAAGTACCAAAAATAAAAAATAACCCTTAAAGATTATTGGCTTGCGCGGGAAACAAGTGTTCAAAGCGTCAAGAAGCTCCATGAGCTGAACAAAGATAAGTTCAAATTTTGCTGTCAAATATCCTTCATTATAAAAGTATAATGTTTTGATTTACAATCATAATTTTATCATTTTGTATATTGAAAAAGCGTTACGATATCTTCGATTTCTTTTATTTCAAATCTATTTATATTCAATCAATTAACTCCATTTCCCCTTGCATATTGCAAATGGGAAAGCCGAATAGATAAAAACAGTAAAGAAAGGACTAAAAATGCCCCTCATAAACCGCCCCAAGTGCCAAAAGCTGCAGTAACATTGGGAGTTAGCAAATATAATATGATGGTGTTGCCCCTTATCTTATTACTCCATAACCGAAAAGATGATAGCCCTTAATGGCTTTATCGTTATACCATTCATAGACGACATCGTGAAACAAGAATTACTGAGAAATATTTTTTTAACAAATGCGTAAATATGCAATACAAATATATTCTGTTTTACGTGGAAGACATATGGCTTCATTAAAAAACATCAGAAATAAAAGGATAAGCTTAATCCATTATTTAAAAGATATAACTGTAACTGCTTTTGAAATGCGTAAAATCAAATAAAAAATGACAGTAAAGATGGATGTTGATTTTTCCCTTTACAACTTCATATTCTCCTCCAGCTAGCCTGTTTACTTGTTTTAAGAGGTTACTCCCAAACAGATATATGCAATATGCTCATTCCATATATAAAGAAAAAGGTTCCTAACAAGTACCACACCACCTGTATAAAAAGGCAATTCAGCATATTTTAAAATGCCACTTTTTCCATACAAACACTGTTGTTATATGTAGTTTGACATAAGATTTTGTACTAAGTGAAAAAAGGTTGGACGAGTTAGGAGTAGGTGGTAATTTTTTATTTTTATAGCTATTTTTTTACCATTAAATACGTATTTTGTTAAAATAGATTTTGACACTCTAAAATTGCAAAAAAGTGTGAAAATCAGAAAAAATCGAAATTTGGTAGTAAAAATGAAAAAAGACTTCGGTACAATATCTAAAGCGGAGCAAGACGACCAAGTTTTAAAAATCCTAGTTTTACCCACCCTTTGTTAATGAGCAAAGGAAGAACGGGGGCGCCATCCGCGTTTTTAGGAAAAGCACCCAAAATAAAAAATAACGCCTGAAGACTATTGGCTTGCGCAGGAAATAAGCGCTGCAGAGTGTCAAGAAGCTTCATGGACTGAACAAAGACAAGTTCAAATTTTGCTGTCAAATATCCTTCATCATCAAAAGAAAAAGGTCCACTAATACGTACCGCACCACCTGTATGAAAAGCCAACTCGCTATGCTTTAAAAGTCCACTTTTTCCATACAATCGCTGTTGCCAATTTTTTCCTTCATTTTCAGATAGAAGAGAGACATCATTCAAAATCCATTTCAAATTGCCATCAATTTTAGGAATATCAACAAAAGAAGATGTAAAAAAGAGAGAAGCATCAAAACCATCAAAAGTTATATGTCCCGATAAATGATTCTTTTCATGTTTAAGATCAAGTCGGAAAAATTCTGCCGTTATTTTTTGGGAGGCATCTTTTGGTTCTAATGGCTGAATAATTACGTCATGCGTATTTTGCAAAGATGCCGAATCTTCAATATTTTCTTGTGTTGTTTTTTTATCTGTTGTTTGTGCTCCTAATGCTTCTTGAAGCTTTTGATCTTCAAGGGAAGAGGAAAGAAATGAAATCTCAAGCCCTTCAGTTATCAACTTCAATGTCTCACCCGTTTTCCAATAAGGTTCTGTTTCAATCACCAAATTGCGCCAACGGGATACTATGGGAGCTTTTCCAGAAAAAACAATCGATGCAGGAGAATGAACATTAAACTCGACCAAATAAGGTGAATAAATTGGTGCACCAGCCGTCAAACGCCCCGTCGATAAAGAAACCCCATGTAAAGGCCAAGAAAATTGAAACTTATCACAAATAACACCGACACGTAAAGGATAACCACCCCTGCGTACATTCTCGCATACCACCGCCATATTATGGGAAGATACTTTTGCGAATATATCAGAAACATGGTCTTCTATTTTACGTGAAAAAAAAACCAGAGTGCGCTATAAATAAATATTAGAGCAAAACAAAAAAGCCCAAAAATTAAATAGCTTAAAGAAAAACTTTTTCGTCTTAATGGTAATTGAGAGGATTTGGACAACATTAAAACTTTCTTTATCTCTTAACTTTCTCCCACCCTAAAAAGGACAAAGATTTCTAACCCCGGTCAGTTTATACACAATCCACCTTCTTAATCGACCGGATTTTATCTACTGGTCACTTCAAGAAGACCCCATACATCGTTCTAAAGTACTGTATCTCATAAACTCAACAAGGTTTTCTTAAGAAGAATGATTATACCCTTTAACAAAAAATACCTCATGTGTAAAGTTTTACATAGGCCTTCTATCTCAGTCTTCAACCATACTGTTTTATAGCACAACAAAAATGATAATGAATAATGTCTCTTAACGATAAAGCCATTGAGCCCCTCCATCTTTACGCTTATGGAAGAGCAAGCCAGCACCATCATTATATTTGGCTAACCCCCAAATGTTGCAACAGCCCTTGGCACTTAAGACAGTTTATAAGAGGCATTTTTAGTCTTTTCTTATACAGTTTTTGCCCACACGTCAGCCCTACTTGTAATATGCAAGCAAGAGGTTTTTATTGAGTCAACATACACAGGTTTGGAATGAGAAAACCTTACTATATTCAGGATTCTCATTCAATATTCAAAACAGTAAATTACCTATATAAACCAAAGCGTTGCCAACAATCACACAAGTGCGGTCGGTGTACAAAAAATCTGGCGTAATGCACCTTCAAACCATTGGCTCAAAGCTCGATCATAGATTAAACGACCTTTCAAATGTGCACAAGCAGGTTGAGCACCTTTTTCAGTCAATTTATGTGCCGAACGTACAACCAAACGCCGCATCATAGCACGTGTAAATTCAGCATGAAATTGCAAACCCCATGCATTGTTTCCATAACGAAAAGCTTGTGTAGGATACGTATGCCCTGTTGCCAAAAGCATCGCCTCTTTCGGTAAATCATAAATACCCTCATCATGGAAATGGTAGACCATTTCTGGCCAATTCATCAATTCTTTCCCTTGTGGGGTTGCTTCTAGTGGATACCAACCCACTTCAACGGTTCCATCACTTCTTGTACCAACGCGCGCGCCTAGATTGCGCGCTAACATTTGTGCTCCAAGACAAATACCCAAAAAAGGCTTATTTTCCTTTAGCAACAACGAAATCCAGTCAATTTCCTCACCAATATAAGCTTCGCTGTCATTCACACTCATCGGTCCCCCTAAAATAACAACGCCAGCATAATGCTCTAATGTATCAGGAAGCTTTTGTCCAAAAATAGGACGATAAATATCAAGAACAAAACCATTTTGTTGTAAAAATTTTCCCAAACGACCAGTATAGGTAGAGCGCCGATGAATAACGACAGCAATCCTTGGTTTGTTATTTTTTTGTTTTTTATCAAGACATCTCTGATTTAAAAACATTTTTTAACCAATCACCTCTGCTACCAAGCAAAACTTTATTTTTAAAGCATAAGAGAATAATTTTATTGGACAAGACTAACGATATTTTTTCTTCTAGGTCAATTGTTTCTTCTGAAAAAACGCTCATACTACCATATTGATGTAATTTAAAATAAACGAAATTTTTTCCTCGTTAAAGACGTTTCTTCTTCTGTTTTAACCCCTGGGTCATCAACATTTAAGTGAGTTTGACTGAACATTTTTACATCTTGTTCTTTCATATCTTGTTTTTCCACCTGCGCATTATGCAAAAGAGAATCATCTATAGGTGTTAATTTTTCAAGCTTCTTATCTTCAATACCATCACTTTTTCCCATAATGTCTTCTTTATCTTCTTTTTTCTGCACACGATTAGCCGCCTCTAATGTGAGAGAAGGTGCACAAGGAGGCGCTTTCCATTCAAAACAGCCTAAACGTCCACTGATTGGAGAAACAGCTGACCAAGAAGAAAAAATAGACCCATCACACATCCATACTGGATCACGTTCAGCACGAAGTGCTAAAGAAAGCCATTGACGCACAGCGCCTTGATTATTTCCCTGTGCTTCTTCAATATCTGCCAATAATAAATAAACACTTTCCCGTGGATGACACTGCAATGCTTTTTGTGCCTGCTCTCTTGCTAATGCCGTTTCACCAGCATCCAAAGCTGCTTTAGCAAGAAGAAAAGCCGACTCAAATGCCTCTTTATTATAAGAAGCAAGTGTCTCAGCCCTTTTCAATCGCCCAATGGCTCCTTCTTCTCTTTCAAGATAAAGCATCCCCAAATCAGGATGAGGATCCTTTTGCCAAGCCGCTATAATCATTTTATCCGCTTTACGCGTTTCATTTAATTTATAAAGAATATCAGCAGCAATAACTGTTATTGGAACAAAATCAGGCGCCAATTTATGGGCTTTCAAAATTACAGCACGTGCTTGTACAGGATGTGTATCAAACAAATGAAGTGCCTGCCCACTTAACAATAAAACCTGCATATGCTGCCGCTCTGGAGTCGAGCGAACAGAACGCGGGAGAGCTTTATTTGCTCTTTCAAAAACAGTAAGTGCCTTATCCCATTTACCCTCAGCACTTAACCGATCAAGCACCACCTGATGCGCCCATAAAAGTGCTGGCGATAAAGTCAGTGCCTCTTCGGCATATTGTTGTGCTGCCTCATAAGCTTTACTCTTCATCGCTTCACGAAACAAACCATAAAGTCCAACTAATTTTGTCGAATCTTCCTTTCTCATTTCCTCGTAAAGACCGATGGCGCGAGCAGAGTTATTTTGTAAAGACAAGGTTTGTGCTTGTAAAAATTTTACCAATGGCTCTTGTTTCCCTGCAAGATATTTAGCAACCCGTGCTTCCATTTCTTGCGCTACCATAGCATCACCAGCAAAGGTTGCAAGAATCCCCTTTGAAAGAGCTTCATAACCGCGCTTTTGATAGCGTTTATAAAAATAATTGGAAAGAGCACTAGGTATGGAAAAAAAGAACGATAATAACCACCATAAAAGCACCAGCATTGCAAAAAGCAAAATAAGCACACTTAACACTGTAAGAAATGAAGCAGAAAATCTGAAATGCAAAAATGTGAGGACAAAAACACCGTTGTGGTTAGCAACCCACCCGAAAGCTAAACCGAGGATACAAACAACAAAAATATAAATAAAAACACGAATCATCTGGAGCCTATTTACATCTTTGTTGCTTTAAAAGATCCTTGTTGTACAGACAATAACAATTGCTGCAACAACTGTTGAATAGCAATATGTCTTTCAAGCTGCTTAACAAAATCCTCTGAAACATCTTTTGCACTTTGGGGCAATGATTGCCATTCGCTCAAAGCCTTTTCGTAATCACCGGTTTGAATGGCAACTTCCATGCGCGCCGCAATAGCTTCCAGCGTTGTCCCTTCAACATTTCCAATCGGTCGCGAAACAATGAGCCCTTTTATCCAAGCTAAAATTCTGTCAAAAAAACCAGCATTTGACGTAACAAGATTTTGCGTACCAACAATTGCATCAGCAACATAAGCAAAATCAACTGAAAGTTGTGCTGAGCTTGGAAGACCCACAGTAGCTGTTTTTTGTAACAAATCAATTCCATTAATCGAAGGCGATAGTTGCTGCAACAGCTTTAATTCATTATTATAAGATCCACCACGCTCTACAGCATTTTTTAATGAACTAATTGCAGTAAAGAGCGCGGTATCTATTTCTTTTTTCTTACTATTTTTAACAGCAGTTTCTTCCTGTAGTGCTTCTAACTGTTGTTTTAACGCAGCAAGATCATTTGCGTTGCTCTGCCCAACAGACAAAGCCGTCTCTATCTCTTTCGACTCTCTAACAAAAGTTTGTACAGTTTCTTCAAGAGCTTTTACTTTTTCCTCTAAAATTGCAAAAGCTTTTTTGCTTTCTTCTTTCGATAGTTCATCATTTTTCGTTGTTTTAAACTGTTGTGATGAAAAAGAAGAAAACTCTGTTTTTAACGCATCGATTTCTTGAAAGACCCGGCTCAATTGTTCCTTTGTGTCTTCACTTTGACTTTTTGCGGCTTCAGCAATCTGCAAGGCTTTTTCCTCCCCAGCAGAATTTGCCACAAAAGGAGAAGGAAAAAAACCAGCCCATTGAAGCCCCATAAAAATTCCCAAAGCAATGAATCCCCCCAAAATCCCAGAAAGGGACAAGAAAAGCCAAGTTGTACTAGAGGTACTTTTATCCTGACCTTGCATATTCTGTTTTTCTCGCGCAGGAGATTCTACAGAATTGTGGATTTTTTCCTCTGAATCATGGGGTATAGCTTCATGTTCAATAACTGGTTTCTTACGGCGCGTACCAGTATAATGTGATTTAACTTTTGGTTTTGAAGAATCGACCATCTCTGTCACTTTTTGTGCACACTTTTTTCAAAAATAAAATAATAAAATGAAAAAAGTTTTAAAAATGAAGCTTTTCTCAAATATCTTCGAAAGAGTATAAATTTACAGAAATTTTCCAAAACTCATTTTTCTCAAGAATAGTTACAATTATAGACTTTAATAGACAAGTTTTAAAAAAACATTTGCATTTTATACTCGAAAATACAGCTTTATTTTTTAATCAACGATATCATAAAATTCAAAGAAAATGCCAAAACACATATTTTTCATAGAAAAATCAATTCTAAGAGAAATACTTTGCATCTTTTTCTGTTCATGGTACGCACGCAGGAAAGAAGCTTCAATATAAGGTTTTGTTTAAAATGCGTCTGCTGGGAATAGAAACAAGTTGTGATGAAACGGCAGCGGCTGTTATTGAATATAACAATGAATCAAACAGCCGAATTCTTTCCAATGTTGTTTGGAGTCAAATTGATCACCATGCACCTTACGGCGGTGTTGTTCCTGAAATTGCTGCTCGTGCCCATGTTGAAGTTCTTGATCGTTTAATTCTGCAAGCACTAACAGAAGCAAACACAAAATTAAAAGATATTGATGGCATTGCAGCCACCAGTGGACCTGGTTTGATAGGAGGACTGTTGGTAGGGGTTATGAGCGCAAAAGCACTCTCTCTTGCTACTGGAAAACCATTTATTGCCATAAATCACTTAGAGGGACATGCTTTAACAGCTGTGTTGACGCACAATGTCAACTTTCCTTATTTATTACTTTTAGTTTCAGGTGGCCATACACAAACAATCCTTGTTCATGGAGTAGGAAACTACCAGCGTTTAGGAACCACCATTGATGATGCATTAGGAGAAGCCTTTGATAAAACAGCAAAACTTTTAGGTCTTCCTTATCCTGGTGGACCAGCACTTGAAAAAGCTGCTTTATTGGGTGATAAAAATCGCATCCCTCTTCCACGACCTTTAAAAGGTGAAAAACGGTTAGATTTTTCTTTTTCAGGACTCAAAACTGCTGTTCGACAAGCCGCAACAGCCATAGCTCCCCTTACAGAAAATGATATTGCTGACATTGCCGCAAGTTTTCAAGCCGCTGTGACTGATACGGTACGTGATCGTGTTCACCTAGCTTTACAACACTTTACCCACCAATATCCTCTCTCTGATAATCAAGAAAGGCGTTCTCCTGCTTTAGTTGTTGCGGGCGGCGTTGCCGCAAACCAAGCCATTCGCTCTACATTGCAAGAACTTGCCCATCAACATGGTTTTGAATTTATAGCCCCTCCTCTTTCCTTGTGTACCGATAATGCTGCGATGATTGCTTTTGCTGGTGCACAAAAGCTTGTACGAGGAGAAACAAGCCCTCTTGATATTGCTCCTCGCTCACGCTGGCCATTAGATGAAAAAGCCCTCCCCTTGATTGGGATGGGACGCCGTGGAACAAAAGCATAAGAAAATTGTCATCTCTCAAAGAAAGAAGACTTCCACTCAATCTGAATCTGTAAACAGTCCGAATTTCTTATCAAGCGAATTTCCCTTGGCTTCCAAATCACACAATTCACTTAACTCAAAGCTCGATACAAAAACCTCAATATTGACCACACATTCTAAAAACACTTCAGTCTCAAGAAAACAGCCTTATATCACACACCTTAAATGAAGTATTCAAGGCATTTATTTATAATGATAATTCACTGTTTGTATGTTGAATGAGAGTCTCGAATAACGTAGGATTCTCTCATTTCAAATCTGTTTATATTGCATCAATCAAAACCATTCCCTTGCACATCACAAGCGGGATGAGTGTGTGGATAAAATTTATATAAGAAAGGACTAAAAATGGCTCTTATGAACCGTCTTAATGCAAGGGCTGTCCCAACATTGGGAGCTGGCAAATATAATGATGGTGCCGGCTTGTTACTCCATAAGCGTAAAGATGGAGGTACACAATGGATTTTACGGTTTCACGGCATAATAAGACGCACTCTATCCCACAAAGCATAATATCAAGCCATCCTTTGACATTATCACCTTTGACCTTTTGTTTGTTTCATTGCCATTGTAATCTTAAAACTTTTTAGAATCAATTTTTTTGCCAAATTTTCTCCAACGCAATGCTCCAATGATCCTATAGTAACTGCGTTTCAAACCGTCGCTGAGAAGATGATTGAGCCTCCACATGGCTGAGCAATTTTAAGTCTATTCTTCGATACACTGATATATTTTTCTGCTACAAGATAAGTAAAATACCTTTATACACCATAAAGTATCAATGGAGTGCGTTTTTCTACTACAAATTATTTTGAAATAAGAAAAAACAGATAATGCCCGTTCTTTACTCCATTTTAAAAATCACCCTTGATGATATGACAAAGATACTTATAAAAAATTGGACATGACGAATGCATAACAATCTATGAAAAAGGTGAACACATGGCTTATTGGCTTTTTAAATCTGAACCCCATAAATGGTCATGGGAGATGCAAAAGAAAAAAGGAGTTAATGGCGAACAATGGGATGGTGTACGCAATTATCAAGCCCGTAACAATATGCGCGCTATGAAATATGGTGATAAAGGTTTTTTTTATCACTCAAATAAAGGTTTAGAAATTGTAGGAATTGTAGAAATATGTGCTGAAGCACACCCTGATTCTACAAGCTCTGATCCACGCTGGGAATGTGTGGATATCCGAGCACTTTATGACATGCCAACACCTGTTTCATTAAAACAAATCAAAGCCAATCCTAAACTAGCAAATATGGTGTTGGTCAAGGCCAGCCGCTTATCAGTACAACCCGTGACAGAAGAGGAATGGACAGAAGTCTGTTTGATGGGCAACCTTAAGAAGGAAATGCTTTTATCTTAAAACAATAAATTTTATTCATTAATAATACATTGATTTATAATGATAAATTACTGTTTTGCATGTTGAATAAGAGTCCCGAATATCGTAAGATTCTCTCATTTCAAATTTGTCCCCTGTTGAATCAATTAAAACCACTTTCTTGCACATAAAAAGCGGGATGAGTGTGTGAATACAAATTGTTAAAGAAAGGAGTGAAAATGGCTCTTATGAACCGTCTTAAGTGCTAAGGGCTGTCTCGACAACACCCACGAGCTGGCAAAGTGTATGATCCGGCTTACTTGTTCATAAGCGTAAAGATGGGAGTGTTCGATGGATTTACCGTTAGACTCATATGAAAAAGCACTTCATGTCGCACAAGGCATCCCTCTCTATTGATGTGTTTTCACGCTAAATACATAAATAGGATACTCTTCCTTATCATTTTTCATTCTGCACTCTTCTCAAGATAAAATGCCCCAAAACTGCCCCTCCTTCATTAGGTATTTTTTAGGCATTGCGACCAAATGTAAAGCTTAAGCAACGATTATAATAAGCAACACCACGAACATAACACACAGACCCCTTCGCACACAAATGCAACAAAAAACAAAACTGAACGTGGATAAAAAACAATAAAAATGACCGTGAAATTCTCCTAAACAGTGCATATCTGCTAGGTGTTGCACAGTTCTCTTCACGCTTAAAAAACGCATCATATTGAGTGTTCATTGTTTTGCATGTTGGATGAGAGCCTCTCATGCCGCTGGATTCTCTCATTCCCAACCTGTTTATATTGAATCAATCAAAAGCTATTTGCTTGCACATTACAAGCGGGGAAAATCCCGTATAGATAAAAAACGTGAAAGAAAGGACTAAAAATTCCTCTTATGAAGAGTCTCAAGTGCCAAGGACTGTCCGAAACACCCACGAGCTGGCAAAGTGAATGATAGTGCTAGCTTGTTTCTCTATAAGCGTAAAGATGATTGACATCTCAATGGCTAAAACACGTTCTAGAGCATAAAAAAACGCTTCCAACCAATACGTAAAATACTCTGCAAACGGAAACACCTTTTTTCAGCAAGCAACCATAGAAATTATAAAAGTTTATTTTTTCAAAGACTTTTTTTAATTTTCCTCTTTTAATTTTTCTTGCATGAAATCTCATTTTTCGTGAAACTACTTCACCAATCAGTACATCAACATGCCTATAAGGAAAAACATGAATCACTATACTCTTTTAATCATTGAAGATGATGATCTACGTCCCGTTTTGGTAGAACAATTACAAATGCATCAAGAGTTTGAAATTTTCCAAGAAAACACAGCTGAAGCAGGAATGAAAATAATCCAAGAAAAAAATATTGATCTCGCTATTTTGGGACTTGAACTTCCTGATCTTGATGGTCGCAAAGCCGTTAAACAATTACGCACTCAAGGATTTCGTGCTCCCATTATCATGATAACAAATTATGATACAGACTGCGACACCATTTTAGATCTTGAAACAGGTGCCAATGATTATGTGACAAAACCCTTTCGCTTTGCGGTGTTATTAGCGCGAATTCGAGCACAGTTACGTCAATATGAACAAAATGAAGATGCGACCTTTCAAATTGGTCACCATACTTTTAAACTAGGGCAAAAACTCCTTCTTGATCAGAACAACAATAAAATCCGTCTCACAGAAAAAGAAGCAGCGATTCTTAAGTGCCTCTATTACGCCAATGATAAAATTGTCAGCCGTGAAACATTGTTAGAACAAGTTTGGGGTTATAATGAAAATGTTATCACCCATACTTTAGAAACCCATATTTATCGTTTACGACAAAAAATCGAAAAAGATCCCTCCAATGCACAAATTCTCATGACAGATCAAAATGGTTATTGTTTAAACCTCTAATTTGATATTTACTGTTTCAAAAATAATTTTAATATCTTTCAATTAAAATACAAACAAGATGAAAAAAAATGCTTATATGCAATTTGAGTAATGCCGTATAGAACTTCCCTTATCAGCGTTCTTATGACAAAATATCACCCTCCCTTATGAAAATATTCCAACACGAAAACCCGCAACAGAAATGCTTTTACGACATACTTTGCAGCTTCTGCTTCATATGTTTTTGCTCCCTTTAAAATTTTAAATATATTTCGTCTACAAACAATCGTAATATCTTGTAGCAACATTCTTTATCATAATCATTTTCTTTAGAATATTGATATTTATCATTGTTTTTTTAAAGATACCGCTTCACGCACTGCTTTACCTCACATTTACTCGCCTAAATTGAGAGAATATTTCTTATATTTTTCCTCCATCCTTTACTTATCTCCTCTTAAAAAAACAAAATAATTAATTATATAATCTGTTTATCCTAACGATAAAGACAACCATTAAGCACAACTATCTTTATACTTAATAAAAGGGTAAGCTAGTACCATCACACACTTGAGCTTGCTCTAAAATGTTGCGATAACCCTACAGCTCTTGAGACAGTCCATAAGAAGCATGTTTTTTCTTATCCAATTTTCCCTACATGGCCCACCCACTTGCGACGTACAAGAAAATGATTTTGTTTGATTCAATATGAGGGTAATTTGACATAAGAGAATTCTCCTATATTTGCGGTTCCTATGCCAATGGCAAAATGATTAATTATCTTTATAAATTAAAATATTTCTTGTCTGTGGTGATAAAGCAGGAATAAAAATACGCCGCGACTGACGACGCTGTACCAGCAAACCTTGATAAACACGTTTTTGTGCTTGACACATTAAGAGTCCACCAAAATAAGGCAAAAGATGGCGTGCAAATGGCTCATAAAAAAATGAAAACAAGCGCGAACTATAACCTGTAGAGGGCATATAATGTACAATTTCTTGTATTGGTCCAGAAATAAAATTTGTTTTTTCGAACAAACGAATAATCTGTTGTGGACTATAAGGTTCGCCATAACCAAAAGGCGTAGTCGTATTGCGCGCCCAAAAGCCAGAGCGATTAGGAACAATAACGATCAAATGACCATTGGGTGCTAAAACACGCCATATTTCATTCAACGTTTCAAATGAATTTTCTGTATATTCTAATGCATGAACCAATAAAATACAATCAACTGACGCATCAGGAAGCGGCAAATCTTCTTCAAAAACAAGCGCTGTAGCAACTTTCTCAGCACAAGGCCAAGGCGAAGCACCCTGAACAGCTGGCATAAAAGCAAAACATTGTCGGGTACGTTCACGCAATACAGAAAGATAAGGAATCGCATAACCCAACCCCATAATCCGTTTATCCGTAAGATCAGGCCACCATAAATTTAATTGGTCACACAGCGTCTTTTGCACACGCAGCCCAAGTGCAGAAGCATAAAAATCTTTCAGCGTAACGATATCCAACTCAATATACCATGTAGAAACAAATTTCAAACATTACAGATTTTCATATATCCAACTTATATGGACTTCTGCTCTTTCTCCGCAATAGCGAACACTTCAATATTTCATATTTTAAACTTAAATGATTAAAAAAGCAGTACAACAGAATGATTATCGCGTTACAAGTGCTTTAATTATTTTCTTTGAAGATGAACTCCATAGAGGTTTTTCACACACTGCTTCTGACATCAATGAAGAAAAAAGCCAATATTGATTAATGAAAATGAAGTAATCTTTCAAGATAGTTTTTTTCTTCTTCTGAAATATGCTCCTTACCAAGGCGTTTGCGAATTTCATCCAAAATTTGCCGCGTACGCATTTGATCACTTTCTTGTGGGAGCGCCTCACCTTCTTGTTCTTCATCTGTTTTTGAAGAAAGTGGACGCCCTAACGGATCTTTAGGACCAGAATCAGCATTTTGATCATTTCCCGTTTCTTTGAGTGTTTCGCGCATTTTTTTCAAAACATTTTGTGCACCTTGCCGCAAAGATTCCAAAGCATCAGACTGATTTTTTATAGATACCTGATGATTTCCATTATCAAGAGCACTTTCTGCAAAATTCATTTGTTCTTCTGCCCTTTTCAATGCGCCACCTGTTTCAAATCCCTGTTCTGATAATTCTTTTTCTAATGTTGATAATTCAGACTGCAATTCAGCTTGACGTTTTTTTAAAGACTTTTTTTGCTGTTCAGGCACATTTTCTCCGCGTTTTTGTTCCATCTCCAATTGATGTGTTTCATTGAGAATTTCTTGCTGACGACGCATTAAATCTCCAAGCTGGTCCATCTTTTCTTTCATTTGTGCAGATTGGCTTTTTTCTCCCTCATTTTGATTACCTTTTTGCACATGCAAATGATCAAGCGTCTGTTCAACTTCCGCCAAGAGCTGTTCAGCTGCTAAAGAAGAGCCAGTTTTAGCCATTTCTTCAATGAGATTCAGCTTTTCTTGTAATGTATTCTCAGAAAGATTAGGACTTTTTAAGCTTTTAGAATTTTTAGAAACTTGACTATCTTGCGCTTTTTCAGCCAAAGCACGAATATACGCATCCATAGCTTGACGTAAATCTGCCATAAGCCGTTCGATTTCTGCCGCTGGGGCGCCATAACGCAGTGCATCCCGTAAAGCAGCTTGTGCTTGTTTTAACTTTTTTTGCACGGATTCAAGTTGATTACCTTCAATACCCAAAGCAATTTGCCATAAATAATCCACCACATCGCGCAAATCCTCTTCTGTTTGAGCCAACGAAAGTTTTGTCCACGCACTTTGTAGAACAATAAAATGTGTTGCATTTTTCAACCCCTTTTCTGGACGCACGAGCAAAGCAGAAAGCATATCCAATACACGCTCTCTCGCAGAAGCATCAAGCGCTAATAAACGACGCAATTCACTTACAGCACGCGCAACAGGATTTGAAAAAACACGCTGTGGTAATGTCATCACAAAAGTTCTGCTACGTCCTTTCTGCCCCGCACCATCTTCTGCCACTAAAGTAATTTTGACCTGCGACCCCGCCCATGGATGCGCTGATACATCTTGTACCATCCGCATTTTACCCTTTCCACCACGCGGAAGAAGAAGCTCTATTTCCGGAGCTTTATAAAGAGAAGGAACGCTTTTATTCTGAGGAAGAAAAGGCTCTATTTCAACAAAAGCCTTTGTCACACCATAATCATCATCTAACTCATATCGTAATTCTAACGACCCCGTTAAAATTCGCCCTGGTTTTTCCAGCCAGCGAATTGTTGGAAACGCGTCCTTAATCATCTGCAAATGCCACTGCTGTTTTTTATGACGTGATGATACAAACAAATTGATTGAATGCTCTAAATGTGTTTCAAAATGAACGATTGGATCACTCAAAGCTGTTTTTTCATTTTTCTCTAAAAACGAAACTTCCTTCCCATCTTCTACAGACTTTGCTTTTACTGTAACACCAGCACCATTGACAACACGCACAACAACATCACTCCCTTCAGGGATTACCAGTTGTGTTTTCTCATCTTTTGTCAAATAAATAGGTGCCACACCGGTATAAGCAGGTGGTGTTACCCAAGCATCAATTCGCATGAATTTTTCATCAACAACAGGACGAAAATCAAAGGCATCAGTCAAACGCCCCCCTCGTGAACCAAAAGAAAAACTAAAAGCACACACAAAAAGGAGAACACACAAAGCCCTCAAAGCCAAAGGATCATAAGCCGCACTATTAAGCGAGATAAATCCGGTTTTTAAATGGTACAATTGCTTTGCCATTCGGCGTTGATGTTCACGCCAAATAACAGCACCAAAATCTTCATCATTTTCAGAACATAGATGATCTGTCTGAATATTCAAAGGCTGGTGTTTAAGACCATTGACGCGTTCAAGACGGTGATCCACTTCCCGCATGGTAGGAAACTGAAAACCAATAAGAAAAAATAAACTTACCCCAGCACAAACAAGCATAACCCCGAGTAAAAGCCAATGGGACCAATAGCCCAAAACGCCAAAAAGTCCCAACCAGCTAAACGAACAAAACAGACTAAGAACAAGGAAAAATGGTAATAACCGACCCCAGATCCGTTCCAATGAAATGATCCCCCACATCAAAATGCGCACACACAAAAGCTTCATTGCAAAGCCTTTGATGTTTTTATTTTTCATAAACAAGCATTTTTCCCCTTTTACCGTGGTGCATTAAGATCATAAAACCCATAAAAGATAATTTCCAGAATAAATTGTTCCATCAAAGTTTAGTAAAAATAAGACCAAAAATATTTAAGAATGCTCAACCCAATCAGGAATATGATCACATCCCATCAATTGCGCATAATCAAGACGTGGACGAATAACTGCATAACGCATATCTTGAACGAGAACTTCAGGGACCAGAAGTCTGCTATTATAAGTACTCGCCATCACGGCACCATAAGCCCCAGCTTGCGTAATTGCCAAAAGATCACTGGGTGCCAAAATTGGCAAGCAACGATCTAATGCTAAATAATCACCAGTCTCACAAACGGAACCCACAATATCTGCACGAATAAGGGGGGCGTCTTTTGCTGCTTGTTTCACAAGGACGACATTCTGCCAAGCGTCATAAAGCGTTGGACGCATCAGATCATTCATCGCCGCATCCACAATAACAAAATTCCGCCCTTGCCCTTTTTTTAAATAGAGAACAGAGGTTACCAACACACCAGCTTGACCCACAATGCTCCGCCCCGGCTCCACCACAATATTAATCCCTAAAGGAGCAATATGCTTCTTTACCAGCGCGGCATAATCAAAAGGGGAGGGTACGGTATGTTGTTCACAACCATAGGCAATACCAAGCCCGCCACCAATATCTATATGCGTTATTGCATAACCATCACTCCACAATTGACGCACCAAATCTACGATAATAATAAATGCCTCCTCAAACGGCTTTAAATCACAAATTTGACTGCCAATATGCATATCAATACCGCAAACCTGCAATCCAGGTAAAGAGGACGCTCTTTTATAAGCCTCTCTTGCCAACAACAAGGGAATACCAAATTTATTTTCAGATTTTCCTGTTGTAATTTTCTTATGGGTCTTTGCATCAACATCTGGATTAATGCGTAATGAAACACGCGCTCTTTTTGAAAGTGCAACAGCGCGTTGCGATAACTGTTCAAGTTCCGGCTCTGATTCAACATTAAAACAATAAATATTCTGAGAAAGAGCAAAATCTATCTCTCTCACGGTTTTACCAACACCAGAATAAACAATACGATGCGCCGGAATACCAACAGCAAGAGCACGCCGTAATTCACCTTCTGAAACCACATCAGCTCCCGCTCCATTGTTAGCTAAAAGCCGCAAAACTGCTTGATTAGAATTCGCTTTAACCGCATAAGCAATCAGACTGGGCATCCCTTGAAATGCTCTTTGATAGTCCTTAAAATGTGTAACCAATGCATTGGCTGAATAACAGTAAAAAGGAGTTCCCACCTCCTGTGCAAGCATAGCAAGTGAACAACCCTCAGCATGAAGCATACCTTGATGATAGGAGAAAAAATCCACACTTGCCTCCTACTTTATCAAACGATCAAGAATAAAAGGTTTATCATCTTCACTTTTAGCAACAGATGTTCCCTGCGTAGGTTTTTCCACACTTGTAGGAGGCATCTCCAATGACCCTTTACGCCCACACCCAACAACACCCAAGCCCCCAAAAAGGACAACCATCAACCCCTTTATTATAATTTTCATCTGTCCTCTTTCCTCATCTTGCTCTCTTTTAAAATACAATCATTCAAGCTGTTATAAGACGCTTTTTCCAATACGCAATTTGCCGAAGAACCTCTGAAGGTGCTGTTCCCCCAAAGCTTTTGCGACTTTCAACAGATTTTTCAACGGTCAAAACATCAAAAAGTGTCGCATTGACATCAGGACAAATTGCTTGAAGTTCATCTAATGATAAATCCTGAAGGCGACATTGTTTTCCTTCTGCCAATGCCACAGCACGCCCTGTTATGTGATGTGCTTCACGAAAAGGAATCCCTAACTCACGGACAAGCCAATCAGCAAAATCCGTAGCGGTTGCATACCCCAAATCCGCTGCTTGTTTCATAGCTTTTTTATTCACTTTCAAGTCAGCAATCATCCCTGTCATTGCTGCTAGTGATAATTCCAAACTCAAAGCCCCATCAAATACATATTCTTTATCTTCTTGCATATCCTTTGAATAAGCAAGCGGTAATCCTTTCATCACCGTTAACAATCCCATAAGCGCTCCATTCAATCGACCTGCTTTCGCCCGTACTAACTCTGCCGCATCAGGATTTCTCTTTTGTGGCATAATAGACGAACCCGTTGAAAAAGCATCTGACAAATGAATAAAACAAAACTGTTCACTTGACCAAAGAATTATTTCTTCCGCTAAACGCGAAAGATGCATCGCACAAAGAGCACCAGCACTTAAAAACTCCAATGCAAAGTCACGATCAGAAACACTATCAATTGAATTGCGTGTAGGTTCCCGAAAACCTAGTGCTTGTGCTGTCATAAAGCGATCAATCGGAAAACTTGTTCCTGCTAAAGCAGCAGCACCCAAAGGGGATTCATTCATTCGCTCAAGAGCATCACGCATCCGCGATAAATCTCGACCAAACATTTCAACATAAGCCATCATATAATGGCCAAATGTTACGGGTTGAGCCAATTGTAAATGCGTAAAGCCTGGCATAAAGGTATCAACATGTTGTTCTGCGCGAATAAGTAATTGCTCTATCAATCCTTTTAAAGCTTGTGCTATCTTTTGCGTTGCTTCACGTACCCACAAGCGAAAATCAACAGCCACTTGATCATTGCGTGAACGCGCCGTATGCAAACGCCCAGCAACAGGACCAATCAACGCACTCAGCCGCGCTTCAATATTCATATGAATATCTTCAAGCTTTCGTGAAAAAATAAATTTATTCTCTTCAATTTCTTGGTGAATAATTTTTAAACCATGAGAAATTTTTTCATAATCAGACTGTAAAATAATCTTTGTTTGCGCTAACATCGCAGCATGAGAAAGCGAACCTTCAATATCTTGCCGATAGAGTTTTTGATCAACATCAATTGAGGCGTTAATTTCTTCCATAACTGCAGCAGGTCCTGCAATAAACCGTCCCCCCCACATTGGGTTTTTTAACTTCTCATCTGTCATAGTCTAAAAACACCTATAAAAAGGATAAAAATCATGATTCCTCAAAAATTTAATAGTCCAAAGAAGAAAAATAAAAAGCGGCAAATTTTCATAGCATCCTTTTTTGTTGTCATAATCTTCGTTGGTATCAGTTTATACGCAATAAAAAGTTATCATGACAAGAGTGGTGCTTCTTATGCCACCTTTATTTCAAAAGAAAATATCGAAAAAGTACAAGACAAAAAAATGACAGCAATCCAAAAAGCTGCAACCGGTTTGTTTGCTCACATGCGATTTACTGATACGCTCTTAGATATGAAAAATCTTTCTTTTAAGGATATTCAAAGAAAAGATCATACACTCGCTGATTTTACCGGAAAACCTATACTCATCAATCTATGGGCTATCTGGTGCGTTCCCTGCCGCACAGAAATGCCCGAACTTGCGCAATTAAAACGCGAATTGGGTGGAGAAAACTTCGACGTCATAGCGATTAATATCGATAAAGCAGCTTCTCCCGAAAAAATTCAGCAATTTTTGCAAGATATTCACGCTGATAATTTAGTCTACTATCGCGATGAAACCATGAATATCTTCAACGACATGAGAAAACAAGGACTTGCTTTAGGATTACCCGTCACTCTTCTCGTTGATAAAAATGGTTATCTCATTGCTTCATATAATGGTGCAGCTCCATGGGCCAATGACGATGCCAAAGCACTTATAAAAGCTGTCATGAAAGAAGCACAATAACCTAATAACCGCGCCTTTTTAAACGTTGGATAGTCAAATCCAATGCTGACAAAAAAGTAGAACGATCTGTACCACAAAAAGAACGCGGTCCTCCTGTGACGTGCCCCTGCTCTCTTAAATTTTCCATCAAATTGCGCATTGCTAACGCTTGACCAATTGAATTTGCATCAAAAATACGCCCTGTTGGAGAAAGACAAAAACCCCCAGCTTGCACAACCCGTGCTGCTAAAGGAATATCACTGGTAATAACGATACTCGCCTCATGTACATGTTCTACAATCCAATCATCCGCACTATCGAGCCCACCAGAAACGACGATTCTTTCAATGAGTGCTTCATCGGGAAGAGAAAGAAAACGGTTTGCGACAATGAATGTTTTAAGCTGATAACGATTCATAACACGATAAATTTCATCTTTTACAGGACAAGCATCCGCATCAACCAACAAAGTAATGGCAGGTCTTATTCTTCTATCTATCTTTTGATTTTCGTACGATCTACAGTTTTTTTCATTCATCGAAGAGAGCGCCAATAGTTACGATAAAACATTATTGCAGCGTTTATTTCACCTCCCAAAATAAAAATTGCGCTTAAGATGTAAAGAAAAATAATGGCAACCATAATAGATGCTAACCCCGCATAGGTTGAAATATAATCAAACATCGTCAAATATTGTGCAAAAGCAAGAGAAGCCATAAACCATACAAACATTGTCACCACGATTCCTGGTAAAATATCTATAAATTTCCGCCGCCCTGCTGGAAGCCATTTATGAACAATCAAAAGACTGATAAACAAAATAACGACTGCAACTGTATAACGCCATAAACGAATAATACCAATGTATTCAGTCATAAAAAAAGAATGATTTTGCATAATTTTGGTTAGCAAAGGTGCGAGAATCAATAAAAAGCTAATCACAACAAGACCAAAAGCTCCAAGGATTACAAAAAACAGACTTTGAAAACGACAAAACAACAAACTCCGTCGATCAGTAACACGGTAAGCTTTATTTAAAGCCGTACGCAAAGCCTCTATCCCATTAGAAGCAAAATAAGCCGCTCCAATGACAGAAAGCGTCAATACACCTCCTCGATGAATGGTTAAAACATTGACAATTTCCTGAGATAAAGGCTCTGCAATGACATCAGGCAATAACTGCACCAATGCTTTAATTTTTTGTGGTGTATAGGTAAAAGCCCCTAGAAAACGAGCAAAAGATATTCCAAAAATAAAGAAAGGGAAAAATGCTAAAAGCCCTGATAGCGCAACATGGCTTGCAAAAGCACTTCCATTATCACGCCAATAATGGCTTATTGCGTCACAAAAAATACGATAGCTATACCAAAAGATATTTTTTAACAAACCTCAATACTTTCTGGTAACATCCTTTTTTCAGATATCCTAAGCTTTATAAAAACCATCAAGACTTTAAAAACAAACATTTTTTAGTATAAAGGGCAATAATCCACGCGGTCAAGTCTCACTCTGTCCCAAAAATGAAAAGAATAAGCCAACAAATTGTACCAAGCAATTGTATTCTGTTTGAAGCCTTTTGTTTTACATTAAGTAGCGTAATCATAAAACGCGAAAAAAAATGTGAGGCAAAAATATTTCAATGAATTTTTTTTCACAGTGTAAAATTTCATTAAAAGGAGATAGATGAAAAAGAATTTCTCCCTTTACTTCTTTTATTATAGTGTTCTCAAATGAAGTTGTTTTCTCGCTTCAACAGATCAATCAAACAGAGAGGATATTCCCGCCCCAAACAGGCATACAAAAGCTAAAAAAACGAAAACACTGAAGCATCTTAATATTTATTTCAAACATGTTGCTGCATGAGATTTGAATATTAATTTACAATTGACAGCAATTATACAAGCTTTATGAAGAAAACCATATCATAAAATGAAAAATATACTGGCTACCGATTAGAGAATACTCTCCTATTTTTTATAAAATACTTTGCGAGACAACACTCATAATACAACACTCTTTGCATTGATTTACAGAAACTCATACACCCCCTTCTCCCTGAAAAACCCTTCGCAAATCTCTTAGATTATATTCGTGAAAATCAAATTATAGAAGAGTTTTATAGGTCTTTACTCTCAGCAATACGAAAGATTATTGAACAAAGATTTTATCTTTCAAAAAATGATTTTATACTTTTTCTAATCGTAATCCTTTGAATGAGAATTATATGTCCATTTATATGAAATAAATCAAAATTAAAGCATATCTCCATAAATTTCGCTTTAATTTTTGCGATTAGCTAACCAAAACCACAAGCACTCCTCATAAAGGTCAAAAATCATTTTAAAACATAGACTAAAAGACAAAGATAAGTGCACTTATTATCCTACAAATTATTGAGAATTGCGCTGTATTTTTATCACAACGCACAATTTAAAAGGACATATATCCCAATAAAGAGGCATAATAGGAATAAGCAAAATAACGCAAAATTCAAAAATCTCTTAATTTACATCCTCTCTTTAGGAAGACTATGACGCCCAAAGTCAGGGGCATCAATTTCCTGTCCCGCTGCGATGATATTACGGCGTACAGCACGCGTACGCGTAAAAAAATTAAACAGCGTTTCACCATCCCCTAAACGAATTGCCTGTTCTAAAAAAGCAAGCCCTTCACTAAAACGACCTAGCATTTCTAAAATAGCATCTTTATTATGCAAACAAATATCCCGCCACATAACGGGATCAGAAGATGCCAAACGCGTAAAATCACGAAAACCAGAAGCAGAATAAGCAATCACTTCTGAATTTGTTACTTTTTCTAAATCACTCGCTGTCCCAACAGTATTATACGCAATCAAATGGGGTAAATGTGAAACAATAGCCAAAACAAGATCATGATGCTTAGGCTCCATCTTTTCGACACGCGCACCACAAGCTTCCCAAAACGCTGTCAATCGTGCTACAGCCTCCGCATCACTATCTGCAAAAGGCGTTAAAATACACCAGCGATTGATAAACAAATCAGCAAAACCAGCGTCTGGACCTGAATATTCCGTTCCAGCAATAGGATGCCCTGGAATAAAATGAACCGTTTTGGGCAATAAAGGCGCCATTTCTGTAATAACCAATTCTTTTGTAGAACCAACATCACTTACAATCGCCCCCTGTTTTAGATGATCATGAATGTCTTTTGCCACCTCTGCACTTGCTCCAACAGGAACAGAAATAATAACGAGATCTGCACCTTTAACAGCCTCTGCATTATCTGTTGTATAAAAATCTCCAAGTTCTAATTCGCGCGCTCTTTTCAGTGTTTCTTGACGACGCGTTGCAATAGAAGTCTGAACTGAAAGATTTTTCTTTTTAATCACTCTTGCTAAAGAAGATCCAATCAAACCAATCCCTATGAGCGCTATTTTTTCAAATTGAATATGGAGCATCTTTCACCTTTAAAGATTCTGTGCAAAGAACAACAAAGACAATTGTAAAAATCATAATTGTCCTGTCTGTTTGTTTAAGAGTTATGCGCAAAACATTAAAAAACTACAACTAGAGAATAAAGAATAACGCAGCTTACAATCATCACCTATGCCAAGCTGACAACAGATCATTTTACCTACAAAAAATACTAAAATGAGTGATGAAAAATGTAAATGCACTCTCACCCCCCTTTATCAAGATAACAACGACGCTACACAAAATCTTACTAGTTTACTTTATCTCACTAATTTACTCTCAAAAAAAAGAATAAAAAGCCTCATATTCTCTAATGCCAAGGACTGTAACAACATTAAAAGCGAGCAAAATATATAAAGCACATAATGAGTGCCGGTTTGCACTTTCATTAAAAGCGTAAAGATAGGAGTATCCTACAGATTTTATATTCTTCGAAATTTTACCGCTATAACATTCATGAGCGTCGCCGCGAAATAGATATGATGCGCATTGAAAAATATTTCTAAAAAAGCGTAGAATTTGCCACACAAGTATATTCTGTTTGGAACATTCTGTCTTTCATGAAAGGGATTACGCTATTAGGACTCTCTGAGGACGTTTAATATTCACCACATCCTCATACAAAAACACCGAAGGCGTAAAATTTCACCTGAGCCTTATATTACTAACCTAAAGTACAGTGTTTTGCGGCACAATAAGATAATAAAACTGTATCAAAATTGTCTTTTGAAGGAAAGTTTTTATCAAACTTTCAAGCTCTAAAAACGCCTCCTCAAAAATACAGCACCTTTAACCTCTACCTGATAACGCAAGAGCTGTAATTGCTGAAAATGTCTCTGTGCTGTACTTAAAATAAAAAATCATAATATTTTTAAAACACTAAGCGGCCATCTGGCGTCGTGCAATAATTGTAAGCCCTAACAAAACTTGACGAATGATAGCTTCGCCCAAAAGCGGATTTTTACGGCTGTCTAAAACAGCACTCTGAATTCTTTCCATTGCATAAGAAATTTGTTCTAACTTCCAATATTTTAAAGCTTGTTCAACAGTTTTTTTCCGTTGAAAAAAAATAGGAGGACGTGCTTGAGAAACCACCGTAAAAGGCGATTTTCCTTCAATCTCTACCTGATAACGCAAGAGCTGTAATTGCTGAAAATGCCTCTGTGCTGTACTTAAAATAAAAAAAAGCGTTCCTTGTAATGCTACATGTCGGTTAAAATGCGCTTCAAAGCCTGATATATCGCCCAATAAAAGAGCATCAATGACTTCATCTTGAGAAAGAACACTTACATCACTTACAACAGCTTTCACATCTTCAAGAGTAATATGAACATTTTCAGCGTAAAGACAAAGCTTCTCTAATTCACCGCGAGATACAAGACGATCCGCCCCTAAACTTTCATGTAACCATCTACGTGCATCCAAAGAAAGAGTCTTCTTAAATTGTCCTAAAACCTCATCAATTAAACTGTCAAGAGAACGCATATCATCAGCAAAACAAGGCAAAGCCATTGCTTTTGACGCTGTTTCAACAACATTGCGCAACCCTGTTCCTTTTTTTAAATCCCCTGCCTCAATGAGAATAAAACAAGCTTCTGGTGGATTCTCAATTAAAAGCTTTAAAGCAGCAAGAAAACCTTTTTGGTTAGCCGCATTAGAAATCCATATCAAACGATCTCCCCCAAAAAGCGATAACGTACGCGCTTCATTTTCCAAACGTGCAGGATCTTTATCAATTTCAGCAGCATCCAAACGAACTGTTGAAAATGGATCTTCTATTGCCACCCGTGTAAGCTTAGCAAAACATTGTGCACGTTCACAAATAAGACCACGATCTGTCCCATAAATGAGAACAATAGGAAAAGCACGTGAAAAACGCGTTAGAAATTGATCAACTTCATGTGCTTTTTTCTGAGCCACATTATTAACCTATTAACAGTTCATCATCATCAAGAACTTCCCCGCGAACTTTCTGAAACATACCAATTAAATCATTTACATCCAAGCCCTTACGCTCTTCATAACTCACATCCAAAATCACTTTTCCACCATGCAACATCAATGTGCGATCACCAAAATCAAGAGCCTGACGCATAGAATGGGTCACCATGATAGTCGTTAATTTTTTCTCTTCAACGATTTTTTCAGTCAACCGCATCACAAAATCAGCCATTCCAGGATCAAGCGCTGAGGTATGTTCATCAAGCAATAAAACATCCGCATGTGCTAACGTTGCCATCACAAGACAAACGGCTTGGCGTTGTCCACCTGATAGACTATCCATAGGATTATGAATATATGCTTCAAGACCAATGCCTAATTGAGCAATTTTTTCTCGAAAAAGTTGCCGTTTCTCATGGTTTAAAGCTGAACGCAAACCACGACGGCTTCCTCGAAGAGCAGCAAGAGCCAAATTTTCTTCAATTGTTAAAGAACCACAACTTCCCTCTAAGGAATCTTGAAAAACACAAGCAATCTTTCCCGCGCGTTCACTGACTGATTGCCCAGAAACATTTTGTCCATTAATAACGACTCTTCCTTCTGTAGGAAGCGTTGCACCTGCCAAAACACTAAGCAAAGTGGATTTACCAGCACCATTTGAACCAATAACCGTAACAAAACTACCCTGCTCAATTTTGAGGTTAATATCAATTAAAGCCTGTTTTTCCAAAGGCGTTTGCGGTTTAAATGTGACCCCAACATGAAACAACTCAATCACGTTTACGCCTCCTCCAATAACGTGGCACAATAAGAGTTAAAACAACCAACAGCGAAGTAATCAACTGAAGATCTGTCGATGTATCAATACCAATACCATTTGCTTCAAATGCAAATTGCACCGCTACACGATAAAGCACAGACCCTACAATACAGCTGATTATAATCCAAAAAATATTGCGCGTACGAAAAAGAGTTTCACCGATAATCACGGCTGCCAACCCAAAAACAATAGTTCCAATTCCACCGGTAATATCTGTTGCGATGGCAGTTTGAATATAAAGAGAACCACCAAGGGCAACACATGCATTGGAAAGCCCCATACCAAAATAAATCAATGCTGATGTATGAACACCTTGCGCCGTCGCCATGCGTGGATTAGCGCCCATTGCACGCATAGCAAGACCAATTTCACTTTCCAAAAAGCGCCAAATCAAAAATGCTACAATCAGCAACACAGTACCAACGAAAAGAGGACGCACAAAAATATCAGACAAACCAAACAGATTATAAAAGGGTGTTAAAGCTGTATCAGCAAGAGCTAAATTAACATTAGACCCTCCCATAATTCCCATAATACGAAGATTAACCGTATAAAGTGCCGACATTGTTAAAATGGAAGCCAAAAGATTCAAAATGCCAAAACGCAAATTCAATAGAGCTGTTAATAAACCAGCCACCATACCTGCACAAAAAGCGCATGCCATAGCTGTCCATGCATTGAAACCCAAAAGAATCAAAACACCACAGACACAGGATCCCAGAAGAAACGAGCCATCAACTGTTAAATCAGGAAAATCCAAAACGCGAAATGAGAGATAAACCCCTATAGCAACAAACGCGTAAATAAGGCCTAATTCCACAGCGCCAGAAAACGCAAATATATTCATATAAAGACAATCCCCATGAAAACTTAACGTATTTTATTGCATCAACATCCTATTAATAAAAAATTATTGAATCACTTTTGTCGCACGGTCAATAACTGCCTGCGGAATAATAATCCCTGCTTTTTTAGCTGCTTTCATATCAATTCGAATGTCATTATTAGCCGCCTGCACAATATCAATATCACCAGGCTTTTCACCTTTTAAAATACGTACAACTAACTTACCAGCATCAACTCCTACATCATAGAAATTCACACCTTGCGTCATAAAAGGCCCGCGTCCGATAGTATTCGCATCAACAGTAAATACAGGCATATTTGCTTCTTGTGTAACCTTTATTGCACCCTCTAAAACAGATAAAATCGTATTATCAGCAGGAACAAAAATAATATCTACCTTACCGATTAAAGCACGTGTTGCTGCCTGAACATCTGAAGGTTTTGGTGCCGATGAAGGAATGATTTCAATTCCTGCTTTTTTTGCTACATCCTTTAACACCTTAAGTGTTGAAACAGAATTTGCTTCAGAAGCGTTATAAAGGTAACCAATTTTTTTCAAATCTGGTTTTACTTCTTGCAAAAGTTTAATGCTTTCTGCAACATCTATACGATCAGAACTCCCCGTCATATTACCACCAGGTTTGGTAAGCGAAGAAACTATTTTAGCTCCGATAGGATCAGAAATCGCTGCAAAGACGATAGGAATTGTTTTTGTTGCCGCAAGCATTGTTTGAGCTGAAGGCGTGGTAATTGCTACAATAACATCGGGTTTATCACCAACAAATTTACGTGCAATTTGCGTTGCTGTTGAAATATTGCCCTGCGCTGATAAAAAGGTAAGTTGAAAATTTTCACCTTGCTTATAACCATTTTCTGCAAGAACATCTTCTACACCCTTACGAACGGCATCCGCAGCAGGATGGATCATAATTTGTGTGAGCGCAACTTTAATGTGTTTAACTTGGTCATCCGCTTTTACAACACTGTTCATCATAAAAACAGCCGCCATAACAATCCCAAATATATTTACTCTCTTCAACATTATACTCCACCCCTCTCCATGCAAAAATTAAAAAAGGAATGATTTATTACTGAAGAATCTTATAAAATCAATCTTTATTTCATTTTATCGAAACATAGACAAAATAAATCAAACAGAAATGATATTTTTTTGTTGCAATTCGTAAAAGCCTACGCCATACAGACAAGATATATATCGAATCGGTGAGCGGGTGTAGCTCAGGGGTAGAGCACAACCTTGCCAAGGTTGGGGTCGTGGGTTCGAATCCCATCGCCCGCTCCATTGAATTTTGTATTTATTCATTCTTGTATGAAGTTATAGCTTGTCATCGGTTGTTGTAGCTGTATGTAGCTTGCCAGTGGGTTTTGTATCAATTTATTTTTTTCAAAGTTTTTCTAAGATTCGTAATTTCTTGTGAAGCATCCATTGGATTGGGAGCTTAGATCTAAGATAATAATTTTTAACTTAGACGAATTTTTTACAGCCCCCGTATAAAAGATTAATTTAGAAATGATGAGCAATGAAAAGAAAAACAAATGTTAAACAAATCAAAAATTGACTTATCATTAGAGAATAATTTTTTCAAAAGTACGTTTTTTACCAAAATTGTGCCCTAAAATGAAGATTGTTGATTTTTCAAATGGCGTGTCTTCTATTAATTCAACATTGGCTTCAGATACATTCAATATTATCTCTGCTAAAAATTTACAAGAAACTATACCTGTAGAGCAGGCAAAATCTATAATCGATTCCTTTAATGCGCTGAAACTACCTTTAGCTTAGTGGGTTGGACTTCATTCGTCTCATTATAAAGTTGATGAAGTTCTCTTATCTATTGGCTTAGAGCATGTTGAAACAGAGGTAGGAATGGCAGCTTTAGCGCAAGATATAGACTCACATGTTACTTCTATGCCAGATAGCTTCAAAATCAAGGAAGTTAAATCACTTCAAGATTTTAGAGATTACGGAAATGTTATGGCATCAGTATCCGATCCTTTTGATGAAGAAGCAGTTATATTTTATGAAACAATAGGAAGCTGTTATAAAAAAGATCCTGATGTAGAGATGTTCGTTGGTTATATAAATAACAATCCTGTAGCAATATGTTTTTGTATTAAAGCAGATGGAGTTGGTGGAGTGTATGATATTGTCACCAATCCAGATTTTCAAAAAAGAGGTGTGGGGACATTCATGACAAAAATTGCTATTGAGCATTTAAAAAGAAAAAGATGTCATGTTATTGGTATGCAAGCCTCTCACGAGGGAATTAGCATTTATAAAAAATTTGGTTTTACAAACTTTGGTGAATTTAAAATTTATTCCAATAAACACATGATCATTGAATAATGAATTCTTTTTCGCTCATCAACTAAAAGAATTTATTATTTTCAGCAGAGCTCAAATATGATCAAGCAATCGATAAAACCAAGGACGCTTGGCCAATCCCCTTTAATAATGATAGTGAAAAGCTAAAATCATTACAAATATAATTGTTTTAAATGACTCACTCAAATTTTCTTACTTTTATGATTTTCAGGATCATTGTCTTAAAAAAGATATCTATCACAAATCTAAGTTGAATAAGTAAAAATTTTTTATTTGATATGATCTATAATTTACTGATTATTACTGATAACTATGAAGAACTCGAAGGCAAACATTTAAAACGACAGTTGCATCATAGTTTGTTAGATGGTTAGTCTGTTAATTAATTAATAGAAAAAATTTTTGCTTTATACAATAACCAAAGGAGCTTAAAAAAACTTTCAAAGATCATTTAAAGCCTCTTTCATGAATCTTTTTCTTTTCTCAAAAATCACAATTTGAGATGATTGATTCTTGAACCGGAGACGGTTTCTTTAAACCACATGATTAAGATGTATTCACCTCTTTTATCTTAAATTTGCTAAAGGTTTTTTGGATCTGAAGGACATCATTGAGAGACAGTAGAAACTTCCCCTTAGGTATGCAAAGCATGAAAAACAATTCATTCTGAGCACTATCATAAAGCGATCAGTAATCGGCTTTTATATTGCCCTCTTCATAACAAGTATCTATGTTTCAAAAAAATATACAAAAAACGAACCCAATTCGCCATCTCAAATAATTAAAATTTTAGTTCATGCATAACCTTTCATTGCATCCAATACCTGTTGACTTATCTCCTGATGGGTAAGCCACCGCCATCCATTTTATGTTGTTTTTCGTCCTAATTTAACAGATATAAAATCAACTTTATTTTTGCGCGCACAATCAACAAGCATTTAATCATGAGAATCGAAACCAAAAATATGAAGAATACATGGTGGATTAGGTAAAAGAGCCAACTGCTCAATCAACGCGCAAGAAAATGCATGGGCAGGTGAATAAATCTATAATATGCAAATTTTAACCCACGCCATTGCATCACAGTTTCTAAAAATTGTGTCTGAGAAGTCGTACAATAATAATCCAACGGCACACACATATAGTTTTTTTGCAATACCTCAAGCTGATCCTGATGAGAAAGAAAGCGCGCGCCGCAATAATCACTTCTTGTGGCTTTAGCGACTGACACAAAGGAGCAAGCATCCCCGTGCCACCTACCACTAAATAACGATATTTCTCATCATTTTTTATCATCTCTCCCAGCTTTTTGATTTAAAAATGCACACATTTCATCAGCAAGCCGCTCACAACGTGTCCGTACCTCTTTGCTTATGACTTTCCATGCACGACCTTCATCATCTGATGTAAAATCCTCTTTAGCCGAAGCGACTTGACATTGTAGCGCATACCCATAAAGCGTACGCACCACCGGCAACAAATGTTCACACGGTTGTGCACATCTTTTTGCCGTACTCCCATGAGAAATAAGCCCAACCGGTTTACTTAAAAAGGCATCATAGGCTAAATGATCAAGAGCATTTTTTAAAACACCAGAATAAGATCCTTGATAAAGGGGGCTAGCGAGTATAACACCATCAGCTGCTGCAATTGTTTTAACAAATTGGCGGACGGCAGTACTTGGATTAGCCTCTACATGATGGTGATAATCTGGATCAGCAATCGGCAAAGGCTGTTCACGTAAATCAACCCAATGAAGAGATGCACCACGCGTCAATAGGCAATCAGCCAAGCAGTTAGCTAAAGCTCTTGTTAACGAGGGTTGACGTATAGATCCCAAAACAATCGCAATATTCAATAGGATTCTCCTTTATTTTTCATCCCATAGTTTACAAAAATGGTGAAGCGGCCCTCGCCCTTTTCCTACTTGCAAAACAGTTGAAGCTGCTAAAGTATCATTGAGATAATCTTTTGCTTGTTTAACAGCGCAAACCAAAGGTGTTGTCGGTAAAAGTGCTGCAATTGCAGCTGCAATAGTACAACCTGTACCATGATCATTGGTCGTTATGATACGTGAAGCTTCAAGTATAACAAGGTTTTCACAATCACAATAAAGATCTGGACTAGAATAATCGTAATTTTCTGTACTATTTCTGGTAAGCGTATTCAAATGCCCTCCTTTTAACAGAGCGGCATGGCACCCTAGCGCCAAGAGTCGTGGAGCATATTGATACATAGTCTCTAAAGACCATTGCACTTCACCTCCCAATAACAGTGCAGCTTCAGGCAAATTTGGTGTGATCAAAGTTGACATCGGCACAAGAACATCACGCATAATTTCAATTGCATCAGACTTTAAAAGAACATCACCACTTTTTGCAACCATAACCGGATCAAAAACAATGAAACGCGCTTTATGATAAGCAAGACGTTCTGCAATAACCTGTGCAATTTGAGCATTTGCAACCATACCAATTTTAACGGCATCAACATGGATATCCTCAAAAACAGAATCAATTTGATCTGCAACAAAAGAAGCATCTAATGCCTGAAAAGAACGCACACCCTGAGTATTTTGTGCAACAACAGCTGTAACCACACTCATACCATAAGTTTTCATAGCTGAAAAAACCTTCAAATCCGCCTGCATTCCAGCGCCACCAGAAGGATCTGTTCCCGCAATAGATAAAATCCGTGGAATAAAAAGTTTATCTTTTTGTAATTCCATTAACCTCTTTCCTTCTGTTTTTAAATATCGGAAAATGAGTTACCGAAAAAATAGATGCTTGAGAAAACATAAAGAAGATGTTTTCTCATGTAAATTATATTATATATGAAAGTTCTCTTATAGCTATAAAATGGAAAATGTAGTGCTTATCCTTCGTTCTGTTCTTTTTACGTTTGCTTTTTATACAACCACTTTCATACAAATGATTCTTTACGCTCCCGTTTATTTTTTAATGCCACGTAAAAAAGCATGGATTGTACCTAAAACATGGGCGCGCGTCACACTCTTTTTGCAAAAATACATCGCAGGCACAAGTTATGAGATTGAAGGTTTAGAAAATCTTCCCAAAGGAGCCTATATCATTGCTCCAAAGCATCAATCAGCTTGGGAAACTTTCAGTCTTGTTCCCTATTTTGATGATCCCACTCTCATTTTAAAACGTGAATTGATGTGGATTCCATTGTTTGGTTGGTATATGGCAAAAACACAAATTATCCCCATTAACCGTACAACACCCATCAAAGCCTTAAAAATGATTATACAAAAAGCAAAAGAGAAAGTAAAACAAGGGCGCCAAATCTTGATTTTTCCCGAAGGAACACGCCGACAACCCGGTCAAGAACCAGATTATAAGTCAGGAATTGTCGCGCTCTATAATGAATTAGGGCTTAAAGTAGTGCCTATTGCACACAATGCGGGTTTATATTGGCCACGCAATAATTTTCGCCGTTATCCTGGAACAATCCGCGTTCGTATTCTTCCCCCGATAGAGGCTGGTTTAAGCAAACGTGATTTTCTAGATCAACTGGTCCAAAAGACTGAAAAAGCCTGTGATGAACTGCTTCTCTTAGCAGCTCAAGATCCTACCCCTCCTCCTATGCCACCATCCGCTGTTCAAAAACTTCAAAAACTAAACCAAGACACTCATTAATTAGAATAATGCATCGCTTTGTATATTGAGCGGAGTATAGGGAACAAAAATATAAGAAAAACACTTAAAATTTCCTCATTCAAAATTATAAAAAACGATCAATGTATAAATTTTTTGAAAAAGAAATCTTCTTATCTTGAAAATCGTTTAAATAATAAACACAACATTGACAGCAAATAATAAATGCCAACATCTTTCTCCATAAACATAAGGATGAGGTTTTCTGTAAGCTTCATGTTATACTTCTTACGAGCGACGTCTTAAAAGAAACATAACGACTAATAAATATTTCTTTAAAACAGACACATGAATCGGCAACGCAACAGTATTTTATTGTGAGCGTTTTGCCTTGCACAAGGAACGTATTCTCCTATTAAAGTAAGTACATAAAGGAACCGCATAATAAGGACTTTATACTTATGCACAAACAATGCTAAAAATGCTTGACGGAGTGGAATTAGGAGAAAAATAAACAACTTCTTTAAAGAAAAGAGATAAATAAACAATATAGCATCGTATTACTTTTATGTATAAAAAATTGATTTATAATGATAAATAACTTTTCATATTAAATAATAACTCCCAATATAGTAAAATCAGCTCATTCTCCTCCTTCTCATATTGAATCTCATTAAAATTACTTCCTTGTCTGTCATAAGCAAGGTTCATGTATAGATAAAAAATACCTCATAGGCCATCTCAAGTGCCAAGAGTTGTCCTAACACAACCTAACAGAAGAGCGAGCAAAATGTATGATTATACCGGCTTGTTCCTTCCTGCGAAACATCAATTCTCCCAAAAACCTGAAATCTTGCACAATCTTCATTATTTAAAAAGTATTTCTTGAGATACTTAAGCTATCAAACCAAATTCAAGGGGAAAATGAAGATGAGTGTTGGTTTTTATCCCTGAAACACAACTGATACAGCAATTAACCATCTGTCCTTTCAATCCTGGACTCAAAAGCTTTGTGTGTTACATTAAAATAATTCTAAATAACGAATAAAAAGGAACTCGATTTAAATTAATGAAACATCTCTTCTATAATTTATTTTTTTCTTTCGTTTTGAGTTTATCCAGCGCTTCTGCTCTAGCGCAGCCTTTTATTTCTGTTGATGTTACAACGGGGCATATCTTAAAACATAATCAAGCTTTTGAGCGTTGGTATCCTGCTTCCTTGACAAAATTAATGACCGCTTATGTTATTTTTCGTGCCATGAGCCGAGGAGAAGTTTCACCAAACAAACCTATCACCATCAGCGAATACGCCGCAAAAGCTCCCTCATATCGTTCAGGCTATAAAGCTGGTTCTGTACTCACACTTGATACAGCCTTAAGTATCACCATGGTTAAATCTACCAATGATTTAGCCATTGCCATGAGTGAAGCTGTTGCAGGTTCACAGAAAGATTTTGTACGTAAAATGAATAGCGAAGCTAAACGTTTAGGCATGTTTGGCACCCATTTTGCGAACGCAAGTGGTTTACCAGACCCTCAAAACTACTCCACGGCACGCGATATTGCTCTTTTAGCCGTTCAAATACGTCGAGAATTTCCACAATATGCTCATTATTTTTCTATTCCAGCCATTGATTTTGGTAATAATCGAAAAATCCAGCATAACTCAAACAACCTCATTGGCCGTTTTTATGGGATAGACGGTATGAAAACAGGCTTTATTTGTGCCTCTGGTTTTAATCTTGTTGCCTCAGCCACCCGCAATAAACGTACAATTATTGCTGTTATTCTAGGTGCTAACAACATAAGTGAAAGAGAAGAAAAAGCTGCACAACTTCTTGAAACAGGCTTTTTGCATCAAGGAACCCCTCAATTAACACTAGCAACATTAAAACCTTATGGTAGCAAGATAACACAAGCCAGCAATATGGGAAAACAAACATGCACACCTGAAGCCATAAAAATGCATGCAAATTCATATGATGATCAAGGGAATATTATTCTCACCTCACCTTTTATCACTGCTGCACCTTCTTTTTCTCATCCTTTAGTAGTACACCTCATTCGTACGCCACAGACACCCAAAATGACAGTAAAACCACTAAGAAAACCCCATAGTGTGTCTAAAAGAAGTGCAAACTATTCTATAAAAAAGCCGTAAGCCATAATCTATAATTAATTGTAATTGATTGATTTATAATAATAATTTTGCACCTTATGTCAGAAGCACAAATATCGTAAGGTTTCCTCATTTCAAATCTGTATCTGTCGAATCAATTAAAATCAGTTTCTTGCACATCACCAGTTGGATGAACATAGAGGTAAAATAATTAAAGAAGGGAATTAAAATTCCTCTTATAAGTCTTTTCAAGTACCAAAAGTTATCACAACACTGGTCTCTGAAGAAGTGTAGCGAGTGCCTACGTATACCTTTATAAGCATAAGAATAGTGGTATAATGGATTTATGGAGAGTTTACCATTATATCCCTCACAAGTACCATTATAAATGAGATTAAACATATTAAGATATGTTTCTTTAAAACAACAAGATATTGATTTATAATGATAATTTAGCATTATTCATATTGAATTGAGAGTCCCGAATAACGTAAGATTCTCTCATTTCAAATTTGTTTATCTTGAATCAATCAAAATCACTTGCTTGCACGTCACAAGCGGGGCTAGCCATATGGATAAAAAACTATTAAGAAAGGATTAAAGTAGCTCTTATGAACCGTCTTAAGTTCTAAGAGCTGTCGCGCAACATTGGAAGCTAGCAAATAGTGTGATAATGCCGGCTTGCTTATCTACAAACGTAAAGCTGGTGGTGTTCAATGGCTTTATCGTTATACCATTCATGGTCGGCGCCATGAAATGGGATTGGGTGCTTTAAAAGATGTTTCTTTAAAACAAAACCACGGTTGATGATTAATATGAAAATAAAGCGCATTCCTCTCACGCTTATTACTGGTTTTTTAGGCTCTGGCAAAACAACTTTGCTCAACCGTATGCTAAAAGACCCTCTTCTAACAGAATGTGCTGTTATCATCAATGAATTCGGCGAAATCAGTATTGACCACCTTCTGGTTGAAAAGGCGACAGAAGGAATTATTGAGCTTGCCAATGGTTGCTTATGCTGTAATTTACGCAGTGATCTCATCGACACATTAACCGATTTAATCAATCGCGTCCAAACAGGACAAATCAAACAACTCAATCACATTATCATTGAAACAACAGGGGTGGCTGATCCTGCTCCTATTTTACAAATACTTTTAAGCCACCCACTGTTTATTCAAACATTGTCCATAAATGCTGTTTTTGCAACATTTGATACATTAAGCACGCTTTCCATATGTGAGCACTATCCTGAAATATATAAACAATTAATCTTTGCTGATAAAATTATTCTCACCAAAACAGATCTCACAGCCCCACAAATGCTTTCAAATACGCTCCTTAACACACTTAAAGCCATTAATCCTACAGCACAAATAATTGACGCCCATTCTGAAGATTTCTGCTCAAATCTATTAATAAATAACACATTATGGAATGAAAAAGTAGAAAATACAAAACTTAAACAAAATCTTACGACTACCCTCCATGATCATCCCCCCCATAAAACCATTCGTACCTTTTCACTAAACTGTGAGAGTCCTGTTGATTACGCTACAATTGAAGCTTTTTTAGATCTCCTACAAAACCGTTATGGTGCAAAGTTACTCCGTATTAAAGCAATTATCGCATTGCGTGATGATCCTTATCGCCCACTTGTATTACATGGCGTACAAACATTTTTTCATCCTCCCATAAGATTGCCAGCATGGCCAAAAGGAATAAAACAAACACGTTTTGTCATCATTGCCGATGGTGTTGAAAAAGAAGCGATAGAAAAACTTCTCAATGCTTTTTTTAATAAACCAGCAATAGATACTGCAGACAAAACAGCTCTCTTAGAAAATCCTCTGGTCATTCCAGGAATAAAGTTTTAATTTTTTCTCCCCTTCAATGATATAATATTAAATTCATTGGCACCACCATCTTTATGCTTTTAAAGGAGCAAACCGGCACCATTACACACTTTGCTAATTCCCAATGTTGAAACATCTCTTGGTACTTGAGACGGTTTGTAAAAAGCATTTTAGTCTTTCGTGCACAGTTTCACCCACGCGGCTATCCCCGCTTGTAACGTGCAAGAAAATGGTTTTAATTTATTCAACATGGAACGGCTTTGAAATGAGAGAATCTTACGGCATTCAGGGTTCTAATTTAACTTGAATAACACTAAATTATCATTACAAATCAAATTGTTATGATAAAAAATTTAATACCCATCAATCTGAAAATAGATTGTTTTCTCTCTAAATGCGCTTCATCTGCAAACCACTTCATGTGATTCATTTCACAGACCGATTAGCAAAATTATTGGTTCTAAAATATTCTGCTCAACTTTATATTTATTCAAGCTAATTGAAATCAAAATCCCTGTTAAGAAAAAAACTAAAATCAGACAGAAGCAATATCGCATTTTAAAATATGTGAATGTATCTTATATAACAGCACGACAAGACAATATTTCACAGCATAAAAGAACAAAACTCTTTTAAAGAAATAAAAAGAGAGGTACATTTTATGTTAACTTACTCTTCACTAAAAACGAAGATTGATATCAGTACCGATGTGCAAACAATCCAACTTCTTTGAGAAAATTCCTCTTGGCGTCCCACCTCAATCTAATTTACTAACATAAAGCTCTATGAACAAGACCAACGCTTTAAAATATTGACGCCTCACTTAAAAAAAGCACCTCATGCATAAAGTTATATATCCTATCTCATCACCATAAGCGACAGTGTTTTACGGTACGCAGCAGGATAAAATAACACTCACTGCATCAGAGAAACTGAAGTTTTACCAATATCGCGATTAAAAACGTAACGTTTTTCATAAACTTCAACGATTGGAGGTTTACGATTTTCTTCAAAAAAATCATAACCTTTCTTAAGCATAACCCAGAATTGATAATGAGGATCATTGCTATGACGTGACATATTATCCTCAGTCATGCGGAAAGGAAAAGCTTGTAACTGAAATGCTCTTTGCCCTCCTTTAAAAGCATCCCGTGCAAACGCATAAATTTGAGCCATATTTCTATCACTCATAGAATAACAACCAGCGGAAAAGCAAGAACCATGTACCATAAGATTGCTTCCTGTACGGCCATTTTCCTGATCATAAAGGTTTGGATATCCTATATTAAAAGAAAGATAATATTTTGAATAAGGATTCATTTGGTTTGCGCTAATCGTATAAAAACCCTCTGGTGTCTGAAGATCCCCTTCCTTATATTTAGGACCAAGCTTACCAGACCATTTGCAAATGCCATAGCGCGCCACCAACACAAAAGATCCTGAACGAGATTGCTTCCAAATTTCAGCAACATTTTCTTCCTTAAAAAACCGCATCATAATCGGTGCATATGGGTCTATATTGTACAGAGCCATTCTATTTCGGATTTCCTGCGGAAGAGGTTGCTCAACTTTAGCACGAATAGAAGCTGGTAATCTTCCTTCACATGCCGTCAATATTCCCATTACAAACACAACACACAGAGCGAGGAATCTGTTAAATGTCATCGAATAAAACTCCAATCCAAAACCCCTCACTAAAAATGACTTATACTAGTGAGCGACCAATTTGAAGGTATTTTTCCCTTCGCTCTTGTTTAAGCACTTGACCATCCTTTCCAGCCATCGCTTTTAAAGCCTCTGAAATAACATCACCCGTTGCATCAATAGCAATTTCTTTTCCACGATGTGCTCCTCCTAAAGGCTCCGAAATAATACCATCAATAATCTTTAAGCGATACAAATCTTGAGCGGTAATACGCATATTCATTGCAGCATCTTTTGCACGGGCTGGATCACGCCATAAAATAGAAGCTGCTCCTTCTGGAGAAATAACAGAGTAAATCGCATGTTCCAACATATAAACTTTATTGGCAGCCGCAATTGCTATAGCTCCCCCAGAACCACCTTCTCCAATAACAACGGATACAACAGGAACCTTTAGGCGCAAAGTTGCTGCTGTTGATTGAGCAATTGCTTCCGCTTGCCCACGTTCTTCAGCGCTTACTCCAGGATAAGCACCCGCTGTATCAATAAAAGTGAGGAGTGGCAAACCAAAGCGGTCAGCCATTTCCATAATACGTACCGCTTTACGATATCCTTCTGGACGTGCAGAACCAAAATTATAGCGCAAACGTGTTTGCGTATCGTGACCTTTCTCTTGACCAATGTAAGCAACGGCCTCCCCCTTAAAACGAGCAAAACCAGCTTGAATAGCTTCATCTTCAGCAAATTTGCGATCTCCTGCCAAAGGTGTAACATCACTCAATAAGCGTTTAGAATAGTCCATAAAATGCGGACGATCAGGATGACGAGCGACTTGTGTTTTTTGCCACGGTGTCAATTTTTTATAAATATCATTCAATGCCGTTTGGGAACGCTTTTCAAGACGCGCAATCTCGTCGCTCATATCAAGACTGTCTTTTTCCTGAGAAATTTTTTTTAATTCAAGAATTTTCCCATCGAGATCAGCAACTGGTTTTTCAAAATCAAGATAATTATACATTGTACCAACTCACTCAGTGTCACTTATACACTTATAATTCGCTTTATAAAGTCTTTTTCAAAAACAACACCTTTTCTTTAACGAGCCTTTTGCTCATCGGCAAGTGGATGATGCTCATTGACTAAACGATAAAGTCCCTCTTCCAATACATGGGTATAAATCTGAGTGGTAGAAATATCAGAATGACCCAACAAATGTTGAACGGCACGCAAATCAGCGCCATTTTGTAAAAGATGGCTAGCAAAAGCATGGCGTAACACATGGGGAGAAAAGTGATTACTTTTTATTCCAGCTCTTTTAGCAAGGTTTTTCAATTCCCGTGCAACAACTTGACGGGCAATATACCCTGTTTCTGAATGCGCTGGAAAAAGATAAAGACTTGTTGCATCTTTTCCTTGATCACGCAAATTCAACCACTGCAACAGAACTTGATATGCTTTTTTTGATAACAGCACCATTCGTTCTTTTTTTCCCTTACCACAAACCAAAATACTGTATTCTTTCCCCCGAACAGCCTGCACTGGCAAACTCACCAACTCACTAATGCGTAATCCTGTTGCATAAAGCATTTCACTCAACAACTGAAGACGCAATGCTCGCAAATAATCCTTGGACCCATAAATTGCTTGATTAACCTCCAACTGCGCCAAATCAAGAAATTTTGTCACCACATCTTCACTGATAATTTTGGGCAAAGGGCGTCCTTGGCGAGGTGCATCAATATCATGGGAAGGATCATCTGCTCTTAATCCTTCTGCATAAAGAAACTGATAAAATTGACGCAACGTCGATAAACGACGCGCTTGTGAAGATGCAGCAAAACCAAACGTATGCATAAGCGACAAAAGACCAATCAAATCTTCCTTTTGTGCTGCAAAAAGCGAAACAGAATGGGAGGACAATTCATCTTGCGCCCACTGTAAATCATGTTGATAAGCCGCAAGCGTATGAACAGAAGCACCTCGTTCAGCACTCATCATTTCAAGAAAACGTTCTATCACACTGTTATTTTTCATTGATTCATTCTCAAGGAAAGACTCAATGAATCCAAAGGGACATCAACAGACATATCCACAGTTACAGGCTCAACAAAAACCACAAGAATAATCATTATACTAAAAAGAATAATAAGCAAAATAAAAAGAATCATCAAAAATCTGGTCAATGTTGGCATAAAATAATAAACTTTTTCCAAAATACTCTATCTCTTATTCTATCTTATAAAGATTAACAGGAATTGACTTTCAAGCAGATAAATGCCGAAATAAGCTATGAAAAATAATCGACCCCAACATCCCTCTATGTCACAAGTAAAGAAACAACTCTTATCATCTCTCGATAACCAAGCTCTTGTGTTTGTTGGTCTTATGGGGGCAGGAAAATCAGTCATCGGAAAACGTGTTGCTAACATGCTTGGTTTACCCTTTTATGATTCTGATCAAGAAATCGAAAAAGCAGCACAAATGCCTATCACAGAAATTTTTAAAATCTACGGTGAAGCGGAATTTCGTACTCTTGAACAGCGTGTTATTCTCAATCTCATAAAAAAAAGCCCTCTTGTTTTAGCGACAGGTGGTGGCGCCTACATGAATCAAGATACACGAAAAGCCATCCATCAAAATGGAATATCCATCTGGCTGAAAGTAGATCTTGATATCCTTATGCAACGTGTTTCCAAGCGTCCAACACGACCACTTCTTCAAACAGCAAACCCTAAAGAAACGATGCAACAACTCATGGAACAGCGCTATCCTCTCTATGAAAAAGCAAATTTAACAATTAACAGTCATAAAGAAAGCCCCTACAGAGTAGCAAAAAATGTCATACGATCTATACAGCACTACCTCTATACAAAAAAATAACGATAGAAAGAACAAGCATGAAAGCCAAAACCGTCACCATTAAATTAGACAAGCACTGTTATAATATCATCATTGGTCCGGGTCTCATTACACAAGCTTCTTTACAGATTAAACATGCTCTTCAGCAAAAAAATTTTCATCAAACGCGTTTAGCAATTGTTACAGATACAAATGTTGCATCCCTCCATTTGGATACATTACAAACAGAGTTTAAAAAAAATAAAATCCATACTGTCCCTATTATTGTAGAAGCGGGAGAACAATCAAAATCATTTTCAACCCTGCAAGTTGTCATCGATCAAATTCTTGCTGCGCGTTTAGAAAGAGGGGACTGTGTTATTGCTTTTGGTGGTGGTGTCATTGGCGATCTAGCAGGATTTGCGGCAAGTATGATCCGCCGTGGTATGAACTTCATCCAAATGCCCACAACGCTTCTTGCGCAAATTGATTCCTCTGTTGGTGGAAAAACGGGTATCAACAGCCGATATGGCAAAAATCTTATTGGTGCGTTTTATCAACCGCAATGCGTTATTGCTGACACATGTATCCTTGATACCCTACCACTACGTGAATTTCGTGCTGGTTACGCAGAAATAGTCAAGTATGGACTCATTAACCAACCTGATTTCTTTGAATGGCTTGAAAAAAATGGACAAGAAATTTTTTCTAATGGCTCTATACGAACAGAAGCAATTGTTCGCTCATGCCAATTTAAAGCTACCATTGTAGCACGTGATGAATATGAGAAAGGAGAGCGTGCACTCTTAAACCTCGGCCATACATTTGGACACATGCTTGAAACAGCAACCGCTTATGACTCAAAGCGTTTAATTCACGGTGAAGCTGTAGCAATTGGAATGGTTCTCGCGCATCAATTCTCTGCCCAACTGAATCTAATAGACTCCACGCTCATACACCGCATCGAAGCACACCTTAAAACCATAGGATTACCTACACAATTAACAGATATCCCAGGGGGTCTACCAGATGCTGAAACTTTAATGACTCTCATCGCCCAAGACAAAAAAGTTTCACAAAATAATTTGACCTTCATCTTAACGCGCGGACTTGGTCAATCATTTATTGCAAAAAATGTTCCACCAGATGCAGTTTTGTCCTTTTTGGAACAAAAATTAACAGAAATTCGTTAATTCATATTGAATATAATTGATTCGTTTTTATACTTCTATTAAAGGAATAAAGATGATGATGTCTGCGTAGCTCAGTAGGATAGAGCACAGGATTCCTAAAGAAATTGGGCACTTTGAGGGGAAATCCCCAAAGTGAATCTGCTCAAATTCGGGGAAAGCTTCATGGGCAACTATATGCCAATCCCGAGCCAAGTCTCTCTTCAAATGAGAGAAAGGTGTAGAGACTGAACGGGCAGCACCTAAAAGGCGTAAGCTTCAAGGTGAAGAGACAGTCCAGACCACAAACAGCCGATAAGGCTGGCGGTGAAAATCGAAGTGGTATGAATCCTGGGGTCGCAGGTTCGAATCCTGCCGTAGACACCATCATATAGGATAAATTACTTTTCATATAGGGAAGCATTATGAAAAAAACTCTACATATTTTAGGATTTTTTTCCTCTTTATTATTTTTCAATGTCAGCTGTGCCTTGGCTGCTTCTTTAATCATTGAGGTATCAGATAATCCAGAAAAACAAACTATAACCTATCAATGTAATATAGGAGGAAATAAAGAACGCGTTGAAGCAACCTATCACAACGCTGACAATATTTCATTAGTTGATTTCAAATGGAAAGGCGATCACATTATCGCTGCTAATGTTATTGCTGCTTCTGGAGCAAAGTATGTGGGGGAGCAATATATTTGGTGGGAAAAAAATAAAGAAGTAACACTTTATGATCTTATTCAAGATCCAGAAGAAAAAAATCCCATCCTCTGTAAGGATGAATCACTGTTATTATTTTAAATAACTGAGGAAATATCATGAAAAAAATTACTTTTATTGTAGGATTTTTTGCTGCTTTAAGTATGCCACTATTCGGTTCACTCAATGCCCTTGCTGGCTCTTTAGTTATTGAGGTACCGGATGATCCAGAACCAACAACAGAAGTTGCTACCTATCAATGCGATACAGGCACAAGTAAAGAGCGTGTTGAAGCGACCTATCTCAATGCTGGTAACATTTCACTTGTTGATTTCAAATGGAACGGAAAGCGTATCATCGCTTCCCGTAGCATAAGTGCTTCTGGAGCAAAATATATGGGAGGACCATATATATGGTGGACAAAAGGAAACGAAGCCATACTTTCTGATCTCATTAATGATCCAGAAAATAAAAAACCTATTCAATGTGTAGAAGAACAAAAAACAGAATAAAAAAGCTTATCATCTTAAAAGTCGCTCTGGCTCGTATCACATGATATTTCTTCTGAAGCAGATGTTTGTTCTTCCATCTGACGTGATAAAAGAGCCAGCGGTTTTTTTAATTTATTTTTTGAATAGTGCCGATAAGCCGACGCTTGTGATACGAGCATAGAAGCGACAGGCATTGTTATAAATAAAAAAATCATCAACAAAAATTCATGAAAAACAAAATGATGATCTATAAAAATTGAATAAAGAAACGACGCAATAAGAATACTGCCAGCACCCCAACTTGTACTCAACGAAAGCATATGTAAACGCTTATAAAACGTGGGAAGGCGCACCAATCCTATTGTTCCAATCAATGTGAGACCAGATCCTAATATCAAAAAAAACGTAACAGCAATAGCAACAACAAGCGATACATCCTTCATTCAATAATTTCTCCTCGCATGAGAAATTTTGCCAACGCAATACTTGATACAGGACCCAACAAGCCAATAATAAGCGCCGCAACAAAATAAATAGTTGTTCCTGAACGGATATCGAATGTAAGAAATAAAAGAATAGTGATTATATAAAGAGCATCCAACCCTACAATCCGATCTTGCGCCCGTGGCCCACGAATCAACCGAAACAGTGCAAGAATCATTGCCAAACTTAAAAAAAACTGCGAAAGATAAAGTCCCCAATAAAGGATCACCATACTCATTAAAAAATCTCCAAAAGTAATTGCTCATAGCGTTTTTTGATCAATTTTTGATAATCATATTCATTTTTAAAATTTAAGACATGAAGTAAAAGTTCACTATTTTTTCTATTATAGGCAATCCAAACAGTACCTGGAGTTGCTGAAAGAATACATGCCAAAACAGCTAAAGCTGTACGACTTTCGAGCGAAATGGACACCACAATAAAACCAGACTGATGTTTTCGAGATCTTTTGGTTAAAACGAAGCAAGCCACTGCAATATTTGAAACGATAGAATCGATAAACACGCGAAAAAACAACTGAAAAACTGCCCGCCAACTTTTAATGGTTATCTTTTCCGACTCAAGAAGCCGCATCATCCAGCCCCCAAACAACGCGATGATAACACCTAAAAGAAATTGGCCGAAACTAAAGCCATTTAAGATCAGCCACATAAAAACAATTGCTACGCTAGAAAAAGGGAAAAAATAACAATATTTCATTGATTCATCCCCCTATTTTCTAGAGAAAAATCATCCAAAACGCTTCCAATATAGTTTTGAGGTTCATACAAAGTTCTGGCCGTTTCCAACATATAATGACTAACAGGACCAGCAACAATTGTAATAAGAAAACACAAAGCAAGGAGAACGGCAACAGAAGCAAATTCAATCACCTGCACCCTTGGAATTCTGCCTTCAAGAGAAACCCAAAAAGTTCGAATCCCCGTTCGTGTCATCGCAATTAAAGCCGCAAAACTAGATATGGTAACAAAAATCATAAAAAGCCAATCATGATAAACGGGCAGAGAGGTAGAAATATTTTCTTTACTATAGTTTAAGAGTGCCACGAACATCATAAACTTAGCAACAAAACCAGAAAAAGGTGGTAGACCAATAATCAAAAGTGCACAAAGCCCAAAACAAGCCCCAAGAATTGCCAAAGTTACCGGCAAATAGGTTCCCACTTCATCTTCTTCCTCCTCTTCATCGTCACCATAAACTTCCATTGTAACCGTCAAAACATTGGCTGCCACATCTTGACAACGTTCAACCAACTCCACAACAAGAAAAAAAGCACCAAGTGCCAATGTTGAGGAAACAATATAAAAGAGTGCACCTGCAATCAATGCTGTGTTGCCAATCCCAATCGCTGTCAACAAAGTCCCAGAAGAAACCAAAACACTATAAGCTGCCAAACGTACTAAGACTTGGCTTGCCAACACCCCAATAAAACCAAAAGCCATAGTGGCAAGACCACCGTAAAATAAAACCGTTTGACCAAAATGGCTAAAATGTCCACTTTCAGGCCCAAACCATAACAATGTTAAACGTAAAATAATATAAATACCAACTTTGCTTAAAAGTGCAAAAGAAGCTCCAACGGGCGCTACTGCTGCACTGTACGTTGGCATCAACCAAAAATTCAATGGCCACACTCCTGCTTTAAGCAAGAAAGCAACTCCCAAAAGCTCAGCTCCTATTTCGAATAAAATCATATCGCTAGAGGCTATATATTTTATTTTTACAGCCAAATCAGCCATATTGAGCGTGCCCACAATTCCATAAATAAGCGCCGCGCCAACCAGAAAAAACAATGAAGCAACCAGATTAACCACGACATAATGCAACCCAGCACGCACACGTAACGGACCAGATCCATGCAACGCAAGCCCATAAGAGGCTGTTAACATTACTTCGAAAAATACAAATAAATTAAATAAATCACCTGTCAAAAAAGCGCCGTTTATTCCAACCATGAAAAATTGCATCAATGACTGAAAATGAGAACCCGCTTTATACCAATGTGCTCGTGCAAAAACCAATGCTGCAGTGGTCAACAGACTAGAAAGTAAAAGCATCATAGCACTTAAGCGATCAAGCACCAAAACAATACCGAAAGGGGAAGGCCAATTACCAAGCCGATAAACATCCAAGGCTGGTGCAACTTCAAGAGCACGCCTCACCAATAAAACAGCAATAATAATTAACAATACAGCGGAAAAAATACTTATAAGTGATTTCAGTTTTGAACGGCGTTCATCATAGAAAAGAAGAAGAGCCCCTGTAATTAACGGCAAAAGAATAGGCAAAATAAGAAGATAATGCACGCAAGCTCCCATCACTGTACCTCACGTCCATCAACGTGATCTGAACCTGTTAAACCGCGTGAAACCAACAAGATAACCAAAAATAACGCTGTCGTTGCAAAACTGATCACAATCGCAGTTAAAATCAAAGCCTGAGGAAGAGGATCAACATAATTAGCTGTATTAATCACTGTAGTAGGATCAACAATTGGCGCCGCATTACTGCGGGGTCTACTCATTGCAAATATGAAAAGATTAACACCATGAGATATTAAAGACAAACCAAGAATGATTTGAAAAGTTCTAGGACGCAAAATAAGCCAAATTCCAGATCCAACAAGAACACCAATAGCCAAAGAAAGAATAATTTCCATCAATTTTCCTTCTCTTTCAAAGCGGGTTTTTTACCGATTCGGTAACTACGAATTGACTGATGTGCAAGTGCAATTAAAATGAGAACCGTTGCTCCCAACACAAGAGAAAACACACCAAAATCAAACAAAAAAGCAGATGCTATAGGAATCTTTCCAATCAACGGCACATGAATATATTGAAAAAATGATGTTAAAAAAGGATACCCAAAAAACAAAGCCCCTATTCCCGTTAGAGCCGATAGCAATAACCCGAAACCCATCCAGCGTAAAGGCAAGACTCTCAAATGGTTTTCTACCCAACGAATATCTTGTGCAAGGTATTGCAAAATAAAGCCTATCGCTAAAGTGACTCCACCGACAAATCCCCCTCCTGGAAGATCATGGCCTCGCACGAATAAATAAACAGCAAAAGCGATAATAACCGGAAAAAGCCACCCCATAATAACAGAAGGAATAACGAGATAATTCAACACTGTATCCCCCACATTCCGATCCGGCTGAGCCTTATCAAAAGCTTCCTGAACACGTTGTTGAAACGGTGCATCAATACTTTCAGGAGCAGGACGGAAGCGACGCAAAAGAGCAAAGACAGTCAGTGAAACAGCCCCCAAAACCACAATTTCTCCCATAGTATCAAAACCACGGAAATCAACCAATAACACATTCACAACATTGCGACCACCAGCACTAGAATAAGCATTCTTCAGAAAAAAATGAGAAACTGTTGTTCCTTGAGGACGTGTCATCACCGCAAAAGAGAGCCATGCAACACCAGCACCTCCCATAATTGCTATGATGAAATCACGGGCACGACGTACACGCACCCAAAAGTGAACAGACGTTGGAGCAGGATTATGCACACGCTTAGGCAACCAACGCAAACCAAGCAATAATAAAACAGCTGTCACGATTTCAACAACCAATTGCGTTATTGCCAAATCGGGCGCAGAAAGCCATAAAAAGGTTGCACAAGTCATTAGTCCTGCTCCCCCCAACAGCATGAGTGAAGCAAGACGGTGAAACTTTGCTTGCCAGGCCACTAAAAGAGCGCACAATCCACCGACTAACCAAAGAGCAAGAAAAGGGATATCAAGTGGAAAAAGTGGTAATCCTCCTAGTGCGATTAAACCATCACACCAAAGCAAAAGACCAACAAAAATAAAACACACACCAAAGATCCAATGCAACTGTATTTGCAAACGGCGTGTTGACAAAACAGATTCCACCGCACGTGCCCATTTCCAAGAAATAATCACAAGAACACGTTCAAAAATACGTGGTCCATTCAAATGACGAAAAAAAGGAGCACCATCATCACAGGATAAAAAATAACGATGCCCGACAACATAGAGCAATCCGCCCCCTAATAAAGCCACCAAGCTCATCATTAATGGCGTATTAATCCCATGCCAAACAGCTAAACTATAAGAGATCTTCATCGGTCCTAAAACAGACACAACAGCATTATCTAAAATAGGCCCGATTGTTAAATTAGGAAAAATACCAACTGCCAAACAAATAAACACCAAAAGCTCCATTGGTAAACGCATAAAATGCGGAGGTTCATGCGGAGTTTTGGGTAATTTATCCGGTTTTGGTCCCCAAAAGACACCATGAATAAAGCGTATAGAATAAGTCACACTAAACAAGCTAGCCAGCGTTGCTACATAAGGAGCAATCCAATCAAGCCATGATTCCATATGCGTTTCAACAGCCTCAGCAAAAAACATTTCTTTCGATAAAAAACCATTTAATAAAGGAACACCAGCCATCGCTGCACTTGCCACTAAAGCAAGAGTTGCTGTAATCGGCATAAAGCGATAAAGGCCTGTCAACTTACGCATATCACGTGTTCCGGTTTCATGATCAATAATGCCAGCAGCCATAAATAAAGAGGCTTTAAAAGTAGCATGATTGGCCATATGAAAAATCGCTGCAACACATGCAAGGGGACTCCCAAGGCTTAAAAGCGTGGTAATCAATCCAAGATGACTAATAGTCGAATAAGCAAGCAGTCCTTTCAAATCTTGCTGAAACATAGAAAAATAAGCTCCAAGAAGAAGTGTTGAAAGTCCTGAAAAGCCAACCAGCAAAAACCAAAGCTCTGTCCCAGAAAGCACGGGCCATAAACGAACCAGCAAAAACAACCCTGCTTTCACCATCGTTGCCGAATGCAAATAAGCCGATACAGGTGTTGGAGCAGCCATCGCGTTGGGTAGCCAAAAATGAAAGGGAAACTGCGCGCTTTTTGTTAATCCTCCCAATAAAATACAAATAAGGACAGGACTATAAAGAGAACTTGACCGGATCACATCTCCAGACTGCAGCACCTTATCCAAATCAAAACTGCCAACAATGTACCCAATCAATAAAACCCCAATAAAAAGGGCAAAACCACCAAAACCTGTAATCGTTAAAGCCATACGCGCCCCTTCACGCGCGCTAGCATTATGATACCAATAACCAATCAACAAAAAAGAAAAAATACTGGTAAGTTCCCAAAAAACAACCAAAAAAACGAGATTACCTGATAAAACAATCCCTGTCATCGAACCCATAAAGGCCAGAAAAAAGGAAAAAAATCGTGGTACAGAATCCGCCGGATCCATATAATAACGCGCATAAACAACAACAAGCAGCCCAATTCCTGTAATGAGCAAGCAAAAAAGCCACGATAGACCATCCATCCGAAGGATTAAATTTCCTCCCCATTCTGGAAGCCAAGAAATATCTAAACGTATAATATGATTTCCACAAACCGCAGGATAAAGCATGATTGTAAAAAAAAGACAGAAAAGTGCGACAATCCCAGCAAACCACGCTTCATTATTTTTTGCTGTCGAACGAAAAAAGCCAATGACAGCACTTCCACCAAAGGGAAGCAAAACGAGCAATACCAACATTGCTTCCCGTATTATCATTCTTTCAGCTCCATACTGCCCTTAAATATTTTGTCATTGACAAAACAAAATTTATATTTCCCCCCCCATTCCACACTTAATGATAATAAGATTTAATAAAACTTAAAAGCATTTAAATTTTTCAAAAACAATGCTTGCGTAAAAATACTGCGCACCATACAAGTTTTCTCCTTATTGTAAGAACAATAACGCCCACGACAAGAAGCAATTAAAATTTTATTTAATAATTCTATCCTTTAAAAAAGTGCGATAAACACTGTTTACGAGGACCATGAAAAGGCTGGAAACTATTATCATTTTTATTATAAGAGCGATAACGCACACGGCAAGATTCAATATGTTGTTTAAGCATCCATGGCTCTTTTTTTTCTAATTTTTCTGAAGAAGAAGCTAAAAACTCTCTTTTAGTATCTGATACAACTTTTAATGATGCGCCTTGTGTGCTTAAGTGCGGAGATGTAACAAATGCCGCTTCAGGATACCACCAATTATCTTTATACTTAACATAACCACGTCGATAATCATGATACCCCTTAAAACCATTAAGTTCTCTACGCCCAGTAAAAATCAAAGACACCGAATCCTCTTGGACAGAGGCGTTAGAAATCAGTTTGGCTTTAGCATCACTCCTATTTTGCACCAAATGAGTAAGAGTGGTTGTTATAATGAAAAAACTGCTAACAAATACAAAAGCTAAAGCATAATATAATTTTTTTTTCATACTCATAACGCAAAACTCAAAATAATAAACGACAGCAGTTACAGAAAGTCTTTCATTGCTAGACAGAAACAGTTTCTTTTCCTAAAATCCTTTTTTCTTGATACATTCTGTTACTCTTTATACTAAACGTTTATCTTGGCAATAAGATCCTTCAAAAAGAATGAATAAATGATGATAAAAACCCCCTATTATCTTATAGACAAATCGAAACTCATCAAAAATATGCAAACGATTTCTCGCTTACGGGAAATATCCGGAGCAAAAGTTTTGCTTGCTTTGAAATGTTTTGCCACATGGAGTGTTTTTGATTTAATGTCTGAGTTTATGGATGGAACTACATCATCATCCCTTTATGAACTTCATTTAGGAAGAGAAAAGTTTGGCAAAGAAACGCATGCCTATTCGGTTGCTTGGGCCGATCATGAAATTGATGAAGCCTGTGGTTATGCAGATAAAATTATCTTTAACTCAATCCAACAACTTCAACGCTTTTCTAATGCAACAAAAACCATTCAACGAGGTCTAAGATTAAATCCAGGAATTAGTGCATCGAATTTTGATCTTGCCAATCCATCCCGCCCTTTTAGTCGCTTAGGAGAAACAAATCAAAGTGCTATTAAAGAAGTCCTGCCTCTCATCAACGGCTTGATGATCCATAATAATTGTGAAAATGCTGATTTTAATCTTTTTAATCAAATGCTTGGGTATATGGAAGAAAAGTTTTCAGAGCTTTTTTCTGCCGTTGACTGGATAAGCCTTGGCGGCGGAATCCATTTTACCGCTGAAAATTATCCTCTAGAAGCTTTCGCAGAACGCTTAAAACACTTTTCCAAAACTCATGGTGTTACGCTTTTTCTAGAACCAGGAGAAGCCGCGATTACCAAAAGCACCACCCTAGAAGTCAGCGTTCTTGACACATTGTATAATCAAAAGAATCTTGCCATCGTCGACAGCTCAATTGAAGCACATATGCTTGACCTTCTCATTTATCGTGAAAATGCCAAATTAGAACCCAATCAAGGAGAATATGAAATTATGATCTGCGGAAAATCCTGCCTTGCCGGTGATGTTTTTGGAACTTTTCAGTTTCCAAAACCTCTTAAAATAGGGGATAGGCTGTCTTTTCAAGATGCAGCAGGGTATACAATGGTCAAGAAAAACTGGTTTAATGGTGTTACAATGCCTGCTATTGTTCTCAAAGAATGCGATGGCACATTAACACTGCAACGCCAGTTTAGCTATAACGACTATCAGGAAAGTCTTTCATAAAGATAACCATAAAAAACGTCATACAACAGTATTAAAAAGGAGATGAACCTACAATGAAGAAAAATGTTCTCATTATTGGTGCTGGAGGTGTTGCACAAGTTGTGGCGCACAAATGTGCTCAAAACAACGATATTCTTGGTGAAATTCACATTGCTTCACGAACGCTCAAAAAATGTGAAGCCATCATTGCTTCTATTAAAGAAAAAAACGCAATGAAAGAACAAGGTGTCTTCAAAAGCCATACACTCAATGCAATGAATGTAGAAGAAACTGTAAAGCTCATCCAAAAAACCAAATGCGAAATTGTCATTAATGTTGGTTCTGCCTTTCTTAATATGTCTATTCTTTCAGCTTGTATCGAAACCAAATGCGCTTATATCGATACTGCCATCCACGAAGATCCTCTTAAAATTTGTGAGACTCCTCCTTGGTATGGCAATTATGAATGGCCACGGCGTCAAGAATGTGAAAAAGCTGGTATCACCGCTATTTTGGGTGCGGGATTTGATCCCGGTGTCGTTAATGCTTACGCAGCATTAGCCCATAAATGTTATTTTGATAAAATCACAGACATCGATATTATCGATATTAATGCTGGGAATCATGGGCGTTGGTTTGCTACAAATTTTGATCCAGAAATTAACTTCCGTGAATTTACAGGACAAGTATGGTCATGGCAAAATAAAAAATGGACTTCCAATAAAATGTTTGAAGTCAGCCATGAATGGGATCTTCCAGTTGTGGGAAAACAAAAAGCCTATATGACAGGACATGATGAAATTCATTCACTTTCCAAAAATCTTGATGTAGAGAATGTCCGTTTCTGGATGGGATTTGGTGATCGTTATATCACTGTTTTTACGGTTCTAAAAAATCTTGGTCTCTTATCTGAACAGCCCATTAAGACAGCAGAAGGACAAGAAGTCGTACCCTTGAAAGTCGTAAAGGCCGTCTTACCCGACCCTTCCTCTCTCGCCCCAGACTACACAGGAAAAACCTGTATTGGAGATCTTATTAAAGGCGAAAAAGATGGAAAACCGAGAGAAATTTTTATCTATAATATAGCCGATCACAAACAAGCTTTTCATGAAACTGGGGCACAAGGCATTTCCTATACAGCTGGTGTACCAGCAGCCGCAACAGCTCTTCTTATTGCCACAGGTGAATGGGATGTTAAAACAATGGTCAACGTAGAAGAATTACCACCCCACCCTTTCCTCAAATATCTTGATCATATGGGGCTTCCCACTTTTATAAGAGAACAACAAGAGGATAAAAAATTACAATTCTAATACCTATAAAAAGCATAAACTTAATTTTTCAAGTTATCACAAAACTGCCAAATGAAAACAAACTTAATATTCTTATGAAATTATGTTTTTTCAAAAAAATTTTAGCTATTCGTTATATTTTGGTAACATTGGGATTTCTTAAAAACATTAAAGAAGATACAGATCATCTTTTTAAGATATAGCAAACCATGATAAAGAAAAATAGAATGGCAAAAAGAACTGATTTAATCACACTCTATGATCTGCCATTGTCATCAAAAAGATAGTGTTATCAACAAAAGATATAAAAATACCGCTCTTAAAAAAAGAGCGGTATTTTGTAAAATATTTGACATCCATCTTCACCTTAAAGGATGAAAATTTTTAACCGGCGCCAATCATTAAATAATTCAATTCCTCTTAATTTCTCACTTCATATGATTCATCATAATATATAACATTTTGATTTATAATGATACAATTTTCGTTCTTAATTTGAATCATAACGCCGAATACTGTAAAATTCTCTCATCATAAACTCTCTCTTATTGAATCAATTAAAATCTCTTGTCTGCACATCACAAACAAAGAAAGCGTGTAAACAAAAAACGATAAAAGAAAAGCTCCTCTTATGAAAACTCTCGAATAATAAATAGCTTTAGCAATGTTGAGGAATGGAAAAATTTAGGATAGTGTCAGCGTACATTTTTACTAAACGTGAAGATGACAGTTCATAATGAGTTTTATATACTTCACAAGGAATTTTATAGTTATACTATTCACAAACACCATAACGAAATAGCCTCTCGGAGCTTTGAAGAGATATTTTCTTAAAACAAAGCGCGCAAATAGGCTTCTACGCTCCATACCCTAGATATTTTATAACACTATAAAAAATACCTCATACGTAAATTTTTACGTAGACCAAATATCACCGCTCTAAACGATAAGATTTTACAGTACACCACGATAATCAATCAAAATAGCACAATCGAGCTCTAAAACAACAACTATTGAGCATACAACATTAAATGGAATATCTCATTATTGGTTTTATTCCTTCTAAAGTGCTATTGTATGCTTCACAAGCATTTGCTGCCCCCCTTGCTCTTTTTAAAATGTACCTTTTAAAAGATTTTTAAATATGAAGCGGTTTCGCAAATGTTGCTAAAGCTGCTTCACGCACTGCTTCCGATAAGGTAGGATGTGCATGGCAACAACGTCCCAGATCTTCTGATGAACCACCAAATTCCATTAAAACTGCAATTTCATGGATCATTTCACCAGCACCAAATCCAAGAATATGTCCCCCTAGCACCCGATCTGTTTTTTTATCAGAAAGGATTTTAACAAACCCATCACTCTTTTGCATTGCACGTGCACGACCATTAGCCATAAAAGGAAATTTGCCAACATTATACTCAATACCAGCAGTTTTTAATTCTTCTTCTGTTTTTCCTACACTAGCAATTTCCGGCTGAGTATAAACTACACTAGGAATAACATCAAAATTAACATGTCCTTTTTGACCTGCCAAAATTTCTGCCACAGCAACGCCTTCTTCCTCTGCTTTATGGGCTAACATTGGCCCTTTTACGACATCACCAATCGCATAAATTCCTGGAACATTCGTCTGCCAATGAGCATCAATTGCTATAAATCCGCGTTCATCTAACTGAACACCAGCCTCTTGTAAGCCAAGCCCCTCTGTATAGGGAGAACGTCCAGTAGCAATAAGCACAACATCAGCCTCTAAAGTTTCAGCCTCCCCCCCTTTGACAGTTTCAAAGCTCACCTGAGCCGTTGAGCCAGATTGTGTAATGGCTGTTACCTTTGCACCAGTTTTATATTCAATTCCTTGTTTTTCCATTAACTTCTGAAATTGCCGTGAAATTTCACCATCCATTGAACCCAAAATTTTATTATGATATTCAATAATGGTCACTTTAGCACCTAAACGGCTCCAAACTGATCCAAGTTCTGAACCAATAACACCAGCACCCACGACAATCATACGCGCAGGTACCTTTTCAAGTGAAAGCGCTCCCGTAGAAGAGACGATAGTCTTTTCATCAATTTCAACATTCACCCCTGGAATGCCCGAACTCTCCGAACCTGTCGCAATAATAATATTTTTTGTTTCAATCGTTTGTTTATTACCATCCTTGGCAACAACTTCCACATGACTCGCACTTAAAATTTTAGCTGTTCCCAAAAAAGTATCAATTTTATTTTTTTTCATCAAAAAAGAAACACCACTTGTATTGGCTGTCACTACAGCTTTCTTATGAACCATCATTTGTTCAAGATTAAGCTTAGGTTTCCCAATAGAAATACCAAGCGTTTCAAAACCATGCTGGATTTCAGCAAACACTTCTGAAGCATGCAACAATGCTTTAGAAGGAATACAACCAACATTGAGACATGTTCCCCCTAATGTTGTACGCTTTTCAATAATCGCTACTTTAAGCCCTAGTTGTGCCGCCTTTATTGCTGCTACATAACCACCTGGACCCGCTCCGATCACAGCCACATCATAAGACATCCGTTTCTCCTTTCATCCTGAAAACTGTATTTTACAAATCAAGAACAAGGCGTTCCGGATCTTCTAAGCTTTCCTTAACACGCACAAGGAAAGTTACAGCTTCTTGCCCATCCACAATACGGTGATCATAAGAAAGCGCTAAATACATCATGGGTCGGATTACCACTTGGCCCTCAACAACCATTGCTCGCTCTTTAATCGCATGCATTCCCAAAATACCAGATTGTGGTGCATTCAAAATCGGTGTCGACATCAACGACCCATACACACCACCATTGGTAATGGTAAAAGTTCCGCCTTGCATATCAGAAACAGCTAATTTTCCATCACGCGCAAGACGTCCCAAACGGCCAATTTCTTTTTCAATCTCTGCCAATGACATTTGATCTGCATCACGCACCACTGGAACGACAAGCCCTTTATCCGTTCCAACAGCAATTCCAACATTGACATAGTTTTTGTAAACAATATCTGTTCCATCAATTTCGGCATTAACAGCAGGAAGTTCTTTCAATGCATGACAAACAGCCTTAGTAAAAAAACCCATAAAACCAAGTTTAACACCATGTTTCTTTTCAAAAAGGTCCTTATAACGCTTGCGCAAATCCATCACCGCTGACATATCAACCTCATTAAATGTGGTTAACATTGCTGCTACATTTTGCGCATCTTTAAGACGGCGCGCAATTGTTTGACGCAATTTCGTCATACGAACCCGCTCTTCACGTATTTCTTGGACAGGAATTACCGAAGAACTTGTCGCAGAAGAAGAAAGTGTAGAGACGCTTGCTCTTTGTTCTAATCCACCAAGAACATCTTCTTTAAGAATTTGTCCACGTTTTCCAGAACCTGAAATATCGCTTTTTGCAACATTATTTTCAGCCATTAACTTTGCTGCCGAAGGTGAAGGAGGCATAGTGCTGCTCGAAGCAGGCTTCTCTGATTCAGATGAAGCAACTGGAACAGGTGCAGCAGAAGACGAAAATGATTGGGAGACACCAGCTTCGCCAGCTTCCACCGCTCCTAAAAGAGCATTCACTTCAACCGTATCGCCTTCTTTTGCGATGATTTCAGATAACTTCCCCGCAACAGGAGAAGGAACTTCAACTGTTACCTTATCAGTTTCTAATTCAACCAAAGGCTCATCCATAGCGACAGCTTCGCCAAGTTTTTTAAACCATTTGCCAACCGTTGCTTCAGTAACCGATTCGCCTAAAGTAGGAACACGGATTTCAGTAGTCATAATATTCTTTCCATACATCAGAGTAATAATAAGTTAAGAACCTAACGCGTCTTTAAGAAACGCAGCCAGTTGCTCAAGGTGTTTCACCATCAACCCAGAGGCCGGTGATGCACTCGCAGGACGTCCAGCATAACGAGCACGTGAATATTGCGCATTAATATGTGTCAAAACCCATTCCAAATAAGGCTCAATAAATGACCACGCCCCCATGTTTTTTGGTTCCTCTTGGCACCAAAAAACTTCTGCCTGCAAAAAGCGCGATAACACATTCACCAAAACTTTTGCAGGAAAAGGATAAAGTTGTTCAACACGAAGGAGATAAACATCATCGATACCCTTTTTTTCACGTTCTTCATAAAGGTCGTAATAAACCTTGCCCGTACAAAGAACGATACGACGAATTTTATTATCCTTTTGCAATTTAACGACAGAATCTTTGAGACATTCTGCATCATCAAGCAACACACGACGGAAACTCGTTTCTGGTCCCATTTCATCGAGAAAAGAAATAGCCCGCTTATGACGTAAAAGTGATTTTGGTGTCATTAAAATCAAAGGCTTACGGAAATCACGCTTAATTTGTCGACGCAAAATATGAAAATAATTTGCAGGAGTTGTACAATTAGCAACCTGCATATTATCTTCCGCACAAAGTTGAAGAAACCGTTCTAAACGTGCAGAAGAATGCTCCGGTCCTTGCCCTTCAAAACCATGAGGCAATAAGCACACAAGACCAGACATACGAAGCCACTTACGCTCTGCGGATGAAATAAATTGATCAAAAATGACCTGTGCACCATTAGAAAAATCACCAAATTGAGCTTCCCAAAGTGTTAATCCTCGCGGTTCAGCAAGAGAATACCCATATTCAAAACCAAGAACAGCTTCTTCAGAAAGCATAGAATTAACAACTTCATAAAGCGCTTGCCCCTTTTGTAAATGATTCAAAGGAATATAACGCGCTTCATTCTCTTGATCATAAAGAACTGAATGACGTTGTGAAAAAGTTCCACGTTCAACGTCCTCACCAGAAAGACGAACCGGCGCTCCTTCCAAACAAAGTGAACCAAAAGCTAAAGCTTCAGCAGTTGCCCAGTCAATTCCTTCACCGGTTTCAAACATTTTAGTACGGTTGTTTAAAAAACGCTGAATGGTTTTGTGAACATGAAAACCTTCTGGAATTTCGACAAGTTTTTGACCAATTTCCTTTAAAGTTTTTAACTCAACACCCGTTGTTTTGGAATTTTGCTCATCAGCATTACTAAAAGCTTTGATTCCCGTCCAACTTCCATCAAGCCAATCAGCCTTATTAGGCTTATAAGAAACACTTGCTTCAAACTCACCTTCAAGCTTATCGCGCCATAATTTTTTTTGTTGTTCAATTTCTTCTGAAGTAACTATTCCTTCTGCAATCAATTGGTCACCATAAAGCTGAAGAGTTGTTTTATGATTACGAATCGCCTTATACATAAGTGGCTGCGTAAAGGAAGGTTCATCACCTTCATTATGCCCATAACGGCGATAACAAAACATATCAATGACCACCGGTTTATGGAAAATTTGACGAAATTCTGTTGCTACTTTAGCAACAAAAACAACAGCCTCAGGATCATCACCATTCACATGGAAAATTGGTGCATCAATCATTTTTGCGACATCTGATGGATAAGGCGAAGAACGTGAAAAACGTGGAGCTGTTGTAAAACCAATCTGATTATTGATAATAACATGAAGTGAGCCTGCAACACGATAACCTTTAAGACCTGAAAGACCAAAAGTTTCTTGGATAACGCCTTGTCCTGCAAAAGCAGCATCACCATGAATAAGCAATGGCAACACTTTTGAACGCTCACTTAATGGGAGCGAATCAGTGTGCGTAGGTCCCACAAGTTGATCTTGTTTAGCACGAGCTTTTCCCATAACAACCGGATCAACAATCTCAAGATGAGAAGGATTAGGCAAAAGCGATAAATGAATTTTATTCCCATCAAAATCCAAATCAGCGGTAGTTCCTAAATGATATTTAACATCACCTGATCCTTCTACATCATCAGGCTTATAAGATCCGCCTTTGAATTCATGAAAGATAGCTCTATGTGGCTTGGCGAGAACTTGTGAAAGAACATTTAAACGACCACGGTGTGCCATTCCTAAAATAACTTCCCTAACCCCTAAAGCACTACCACATTTAATAATCTGTTCAAGAGCAGGAATCAGCGCTTCACCACCATCTAATCCAAAACGCTTTGTGCCTTTATATTTAGTATCTAAAAATTGTTCGAATCCTTCTGCTTGAATAAGCTTATTCAGGATAGCCTTCTTGTCTTGTTGTGTGAAAGCAATTTTATTATCTCGCCCTTCAATGCGCTCTTGAAGCCATGCTTTCTGAACCGGATCAGAAACATGCATATATTCCACACCGATTGTTGAACAATAGGTACGATTGAGGATCTCAAGCATTTGTGGAATAGTTGCATATTCCAACCCTAAAACATTATCAATAAAAATGGGACGCTCGTAATCAGCTGGAGTAAAGCCATAAGCCTCAGGAGAAAGTTCCTTATAATCTTCCAATTTTTCTGCCAATTGAAGAGGATCAAGCCGCGCACGAAGATGCCCTCGTGCTCGAAACGCACGAATCATCATAATTGCATGAACAGAATCACGCGTTGCACGAATAATATCTTGTGCACTGGAAGTTTTTTCCTTTTTTGCAGCACCTGTTACTGCTTTTTCCTTTAATTTATCACCAAGATATTTTTCAAGAGAAGACCAATCACCATCAAGAGCAGAAACCAACTCACCACCCGCCTTTAATGGCCAATGATCACGTTGCCATGTCGCTCCTTCAGCATTTTTGAGAACATCTTCTTTGTTATCATGAAGGCCTTCAAAAAAAGCACGCCACTGTGAATCAACACTGGTGTGATCTTTTTCATATTGAGCATAAAGTTGATCTATATAATCCGCATTCCCACCATAAAGAAATGACGTCTGTGCAAAAAGACTATTTATCTCATCCTGCCTTGCCATATACCTCTCCGGAACATCTATTCCGTCTCCTTATATCTTTTTTCGACCTTTCAATGCTCACAAAGCAAGCGACGCTTTGAACATTCAAAAAAGTTTTACCTTTTTATACTCAAGTTTTTTTTCACCTGAATTAAGAATATATTCTTATTCAGGTGAAATTTTCTTTTAGCCTTTCAAAACTGACATCAAAGTCTTACCTATCTGTGATGGTGAAGGAGAAACACGAATCCCTGCGGATTCCATTGCTGCAATTTTATCTTCTGCTCCACCTTTACCACCAGAAATGACAGCACCAGCATGTCCCATTGTACGTCCTGGAGGAGCCGTACGACCAGCAATAAAGCCAACAACTGGCTTTTTACGCCCTTTTCTTGCTTCATCTTGCAGAAACTGTGCGGCCTCTTCTTCAGCAGAACCACCAATTTCACCAATCATAACAATAGACTGGGTTTCATCATCCGCTAAAAACATTTCCAACACATCAATAAATTCAGTACCCTTAACAGGATCACCACCAATTCCTATAGCTGTCGTTTGTCCGAGACCTTCCTGACTCGTTTGAAAAACGGCTTCATAAGTCAAAGTTCCCGACCGTGAGACAACCCCAACAGAACCTTTTCTAAAAATAGAACCAGGCATAATACCAATTTTACATTCGTTTGGCGTGAGAATACCAGGACAATTAGGACCAATAAGACGAGATTTTGAGTTTTCTAATCGCGCCTTTACTTTCACCATATCCATAACAGGAATACCTTCCGTAATACAGATAATTAAACGAACTTCAGCTTCAATAGCTTCTATAATAGCTGCCGCAGCCCCTGCAGGAGGAACATAAATAACGGAAGCATCCGCGCCTGTTTTTTCTTTTGCTTCTGCAACATTAGCAAAGATAGGAAGAGTTTCACCTTTTGAACCTTCCCATGTTTCTCCACCTTTTTTAGGATTAACGCCACCAACCATTTGCGTGCCATGATAAGCAAGCGCCTGTTCTGTATGAAATGTTCCTGTTTTTCCTGTAAGCCCTTGAACGAGAACTTTCGTCTCTTTATTCACCAGAATCGACATAACTTACGCTCCCTTCACGGCTGCAACAATTTTTTGAGCAGCATCATCTAAATCATCAGCAGGAATAACATTCAAACCACTATCATTGATAATCGCTTTTCCCTGCTCAACATTAGTGCCTTCAAGACGAACAACCAAGGGAACCTTTAAACCAACCTCACGAACAGCAGCAACCACACCTTCAGCAATGACATCACAACGCATAATACCACCAAAAATGTTAACCAAAATGCCCTTAACATTTGGATCGGCCGTAATAATCTTAAAAGCAGCTGTCACCTTTTCCTTTGATGCTCCACCACCAACATCCAAAAAATTCGCCGGCTCAGCTCCGTAAAGTTTAATGATATCCATTGTTGCCATAGCAAGACCAGCGCCATTGACCATACAACCAATTGTGCCCTCAAGAGCAACATAAGCAAGATCATGCTTTGAAGCTTCGATTTCTTTTGGATCTTCTTCTGAAAGATCGCGCAATTCTAAAATATCTGGATGACGAAATAGAGCATTATTATCAAAAGAAACTTTCGCATCAAGAACGCGCAAGTGACCATCTTTCATCACAATAAGCGGATTGATTTCTAAAAGGCTCATATCTTTTTCACAAAATGCCTTATAGAGAATCGGAAAAAGCTTTTCACCATCTTCCCGTGCACTATCGCGCAATTCCAATGCATCACAAAGCCTTGCACAATCATCAGAAGTAACACCCTCTACAGCATCAATAGGCAGCGTGAATATTTTTTCTGGTGTCTCTTCAGCAACTGTTTCAATATCCATTCCACCTTCTGTTGAAACAACAAAAGCAATCCGACCAACGCTACGATCAACCAAAAGTGAAAGATAAAGCTCCCGTTCAATATCGGCACCATCTTCAATATAAAGGCGATTGACCTGCTTACCCTCTGGACCTGTTTGTTTTGTTACCAACGTTTTCCCAAGCATTTCTTGAACATTTGCAACAACTTCTTCAACAGATTGTGCAAGCCGAACACCACCCTTTGCATCAGAACCAAGTTCTTTAAACTTACCCTTACCACGACCACCAGCGTGTATCTGACTTTTAACCACATAGAGAGGTCCGGGTAATTTTTTTGCCCATTTTTCAGCTTGCTCTACAGAATAAACAGCAACACCATTTGCAATTGGTGCTCCATATTCATGAAGCAGACGTTTGGCCTGATACTCATGGATATTCATGCATTTGTCCTTTTCTTTTATGGATTATTATTAATCCTAAAGTTATAATATTCTAAATACTTTAATTTTAATGAACAAAATCCTGTTCAATTTACTTGAGACTAGGCACAAGAGCAATACAAGCTTCACAAAGCTTTTTAACCGCATTTACTGAATAATCAAAAGCATCTCTTTCCTCTTTATCAAGATCAATTTCAATGACCCGTTCAACACCACCTGCACCAAGTACAACAGGAACACCAACGTATGTATCGTTAACCCCATATTCCCCTGAAAGATAGGCTGCAACAGGCACAACACGCTTAGTATCCTTTAAATAGGCTTCAGCCATACAAACAGCAGAAGCTGCTGGTGCATAATAAGCAGAACCTGTTTTTAACAAACTAACAACCTCTGCACCACCATCACGGGTACGTTGAATAATTTGATCAATTCTTTCCTGTGTTGTCCAACCCATTTTAACAAGATCAGGCAAAGAAATACCACCAACTGTTGAATAACGCACCAAGGGCACCATTGAATCACCATGCCCACCTAAAACAAAAGCTGTCACATCTTTGACAGAGACTTTAAATTCTTCAGATAAAAAGTAACGAAAACGCGCTGAATCCAGAATACCAGCCATACCAACCACTTTATGCACCGGAAGACCTGAAAATTTCTGCAATGCCCATACCATTACATCAAGGGGATTTGTAACACAAATAACAAAAGCTGAAGGTGCATATTTTTTAATTCCAGCACCAACTTGTTCCATAACTTTTAGATTAACACCCAAAAGATCATCACGGCTCATACCAGGTTTCCGTGCAACCCCTGCTGTTACAATAACAACATCAACCCCTTCAATTGCATCATAAGCATTTGCCCCTTTTAAATGAACATCGAAACTATCAACAGGTGAGGACTCAGCAATATCAAGAGCTTTACCTTGTGGTACACCTTCTGCAATATCAAACAAGATAACATCACCAAGCTCTTTAAGCCCAATAATATGTGCCAAAGTACCACCAATCATACCTGAACCAATGAGAGCTATTTTTTTTCGTGCCATTTTATTTTTTCCTAACTTTTAGACAATCCAGCGCACACTCATTTGCGTCCGTATACTGAATATTTTTGACTTCAACCATATTTAAACAATATCATAAAAAGGAGTAAAGAAATGAAATTTACAAATTTCTCTCTTCACAAAAACAATAACCCTCCGCACAAACAACTATTAGAAAATTATCATGATGTATCGATAAAGTGAATTTTAAAAAAATACAACAGAATTATTGCATATCTTTAATTTCAAAGAGTTATTATTTTTACAGTTTACGTAAAGGTAAAAGTATAATCAACGCTTCTTCTTCAAAAGAAAATGTTCTTCCCAAAGTTTCAAATAATCGTGACTTTGCATTTCAAAAAGACGTGACTGTGTTCTTTGAAACTCAAATGTTTCCGTGATCTGCGCATGCCCCTTATACAAATGCTCCACATCTGCTGCTGCAGACATAAATAATCGTATGTGGCGCTCATAAAGAATATCAATAAGCAAAATAAACCGTTTTGTTTCATTGCGACATGTATCATCCATAACCGGTACATTATCGATAAAAATCGTATGATAACGCTCGCCTAATACCAAATACTCAGCCGCTGCCAAAGGCTGTACACACAAATCTCGATAATCAAAGCGTGCACATCCCGCACCAAAACGCGGAATAGGAATAAGGCGCCCTTTTATAGAAAGCTCATCAGATATCTCCTTATTTCCTTGCAATACAAGTGCCCATGCTTGATCCATGCATTCATCTGCTTTTTTCCCTAAAGGTGTTACATACACAGGCTGTAGATTTGATTTTTCAAGACGATAATCTGTTTTTGCATCAAGATTAACAACACAAACATATGCTTTCAAAATTTGAATAAAAGGCAAAAAGAGTTCGCGATTTAAACCGTTATAATAAAGGTTATCGGGCGCCACATTTGAAGTTGCAATAAAGAAAATTCCTTTGTCAAACAAAGCAGAAATAAGCCGCCCCAACACCATAGCATCAGCAATATCTGTTACACTAAATTCATCAAAACAAAGCACCTTTGCTTCTCGTGCAATATCTTCAGCAACAGCTAAAATAGGATTATCTTGTTTAGATTTTGTACGCCCAGATGCTTGACGATAAAAATTAATGCGCTCATGCACATCAGCCATAAAGTCATTAAAATGGGCGCGCTTTTTATGACCTTTCGGCAAACAAGAAAAGAACAAATCCATCAGCATGGTTTTGCCCCGTCCTACTTCACCATAAATATACAGCCCCTGAAAAGATCCATTTTCATCCCCTTGTTTTGCAACACGAGCAATATTTTGTTTTTTCCTTTTAAGTATTCTTTTTAAAAAAGACCAAAATACCCAAAACCAAGGACGAGAAACATTTTGTTCCTCAATTTTTTTTAATAAATGATCAAAATGCTCTGTTACAACTAATTGAGCTGGATCAAAACAAACTTCTCCTTCAGAGACCAACTCCTTATAGCGTGTTGAAACGAGAATCATCCAAACAACCTTTTTCAAACCGTTCTCAATGAAAAATACAAATTCTTTTCACGAATCTGTTTCTATAACTTACTTTTTCATAAACGGTCAAAAATGATCTAACGGCTTAAAACAACATGACGATCGTCAAGTGTACGTCCCTCAAAACGATCAACACTTGAAGAATAAAGAGCAACGATAACACGTCCAGAGTTATTATAAAAATATAATTTTTTTCCTTTAACCGCCCACGATCTTACTTGAGAAACAATCCCTGGACAGTGTAAAGGACCAGCACGGTACCCTTGTCCAAACTTTGTTTGTGGCGTCGCAATTCGGCAAACCTTACCCCCCATAGAAAGACTCCATACCCCAGCAATACTTGCAGGAAATAAATCAGTGGCATTGCTTGGCAATTCGAGACTAACCATTCGTCCATCACTCTGAGAATCTCCTTTTTCATACATCGAAGTATTTGCATCTTCAGATATCGACGAAGAAGCAGACGACAGATCAGACGCTTCCAATATTGTCGTTTGTTGAGATGGATAAAAAACTTCTAATGCGTTACTATTGTCATTACTACCAAACCGCGCTGTTGAACATCCCTCTAAAAGCATTACAGTTGATAGTGCAACGAAAAACGAAATTTTTGAAAACGACATATCTGTACTCTCTCCCACAGCAATAAATAAGCTTATAAAAAATCAAGTGAATATTTGTTATAGTTACAAAGATAAATTAACAAATGAAAAAAAACAGGATTAAAATTACTTATTTTAAATGAAATAATTTATATACCCAGTTTTATATTTATTAAACACTAGAAATTTATAAGATTTTCAGTCATATATCCCTTAATAAGTAATCATTAGAAATAGAGAAATTTCATGAAAACGCCATTTAGCAAAATGGACGGTCTTGGAAATCAAATTATTGTTGCGGATATGCGTGAAAGCGCACATGCTTTTACACCACAAGCAATCCTTGCTTTATCGGTAGATCCCGAAATGCATTTTGATCAAATCATGGCTATCCACACACCAACCCAGAAAGAAGCTGACTTCCGCATCGAAATATGGAATGCTGATGGTTCGAAAGCTAAAGCTTGTGGCAATGGTACCCGCTGTGTTATTGCATGGCTCACAGACCACAATTTTGGTGAAAATTTTCGTTTAGAAACCCCTGCTGGCATTATTGAAGGAAAACGCCAAACCGGCAATCTTATCTCTGTTGATATGGGATGCCCAAATTTCAATGCAAAAGAAATGCCTGTTTCACGTGAAATCATTGATACCAATCACGTAGAAATTACGGCTGGTCCTCTAAAAGATGCTTGCCTTATATCCATTGGCAATCTCCATGCTATCTTTTTTATTGAAAATGATATTCAACATTTTCCTTTAGAAAAATATGGACCCAAACTTGAACATGATCCCCTGTTTCCAGAACGGTGTAATATTTCCATTGCTTGCATAACGTCAAAGAAAAGTCTAAATTTACGCACATGGGAGAGAGGGGCAGGATTAACACAAGCATGTGGGAGTGCTGCTTGTGCAAGTGCTGTGGCTGCTTATCGTCGTGGACTTACAGAGCGCCATGTTGATGTGAATTTACCAAAGGGAACACTTAATATTTTTTACCGAGAAGACGATCATATTATCATGACAGGACCAATAAAATATCAATTTAGTGGTTTTTTAAGCCCTTTAACAGGGTGCTACAAAAAGGATCACTCCTGATGGCAGTAGAAATTGTAACTTTTGGTTGTCGACTCAATAGCTACGAATCGGAAATAATTCGCAAAGAAAGCACTTCTTCAGGGCTAGACCAGCTTAAAGATGGTGCTATTATTTTTAATACCTGCGCTGTCACTGCCGAAGCCGTACGACAAGCAAAACAAGCTATCCGCAAAGCGCACCGTGAAAATCCTCATGCGCGCATAATTGTAACAGGATGTGCAGCCCAAACAGAAGCACAAAATTTTGCCTCAATGACAGAAGTGGATCTCGTTTTAGGAAACGAAGATAAACTTCACGCCCATTCTTATCGTCAACTTCCTGATTTTGGTATTAACCATTCCGAAAAGGTGCGTATCAATGATATCATGGAAGTGAAAAAAATTGCTCCACATATGGTTGGTGCAATGCAAGAACGTACCCGCGCTTTTGTACAGGTACAAAACGGATGCGATCACCGCTGTACATTTTGCATTATTCCTTATGGACGTGGACCATCTCGTTCAGTTCCCATGGGTGCTGTCATAGAACAAATTAAAAAGCTGACAGATGTGGGTATTCAAGAAGTGGTCCTTACAGGTGTTGACCTTACAAGTTATGGTCACGATCTGCCTGGAAAAGCAAATTTGGGAAAATTAACTTCAGCAATCTTGCATCATATTCCTGACTTAGCGCGATTACGCCTCTCATCTATTGACTCTATTGAAGCAGATGAAGAACTCATAAATCTTTTAGCCTATGAAAAAAGAATCATGCCACATTTGCATTTATCCTTGCAAGCAGGTGATAATATGATTTTAAAACGGATGAAACGACGACATTTGCGTGAACATGCCATTCAATTTTGCCAAGAATTGCATGCCAAACGTCCTACAATGGTTTATGGTGCCGACTTAATTGCTGGTTTTCCTACCGAAACAGAAGAGATGTTTCAAAACAGTCTTGCTTTGATTAAAGAGTGTAATTTAACCCACCTACATGTCTTTCCCTTTAGTCCAAGAGAAGGAACACCTGCCGCACGTATGCCACAAATCAACCGTAAAATAGTGAAAATGCGTGCTGAAAGACTGCGTAAAGCAGGTGAGGAAGCTTACCAAAAGCATCTTGCTCATTTAAAAAACAGTCAACAAACAATTCTCGTTGAAAAAGATGAAATCGGACGAACGGAAGATTATACTCTTGTACAAATTAAAGGTGTAAAAGCAGGAACAATTGTTCAAGCCCTTATCGTTGACCATGATGGCGATAAATTAATTGCTGTCCTTCCAAAATTAAACGCTGCTTGAACAGGAAATTTCTTATGACAAAATCTTTTATAAAAAAAATATTTTCTTTTAACAAATCTAAAGAGCAGGAAATGGAACAAATTTCTATTCCTGATAAAAGCGATATCATAGAAAAAAAGAAGGACAAAAATGAAAGAACAAAAAACAACGAAATCTCTATAGATACAGAAAAAGAAGAACAAACAAAAAATCAAAAATCAACACCTACAAAGTGTGATAAAAAATCACCACCTTTAGAATCTCATTCTGATAAAGCTCCCCTTTCCCCTTATGGCAAAATTATTGTCACAAACACCATCCGTGAAAAAAAGGATGAAGAAATTTTGTCTGAATCCTCTGTTGAACAAAAAAAGACAGCGTGGTTTGGACGCCTTAAAAAAGGTCTATCGCTTTCTTCACAACGCCTAAGCGGATCAATTAGTGACCTCTTTGTTAAAAGAAAACTTGATGAAGCTACACTGCAAGAGCTCGAAGATATTCTGATTCAAGCTGACCTCGGTGTAGAAACGGCAACGCGCATCACGAATACTTTAGCTTCCAGTCGTTATGGAAAAGACCTCTCTCCAGATGACATTCATACTATTGTAGCTGATGAGATCAAAAAAGTTCTGGAACCTGTTGCAATACCATTAGAACTTGATCTCAGCCATAAGCCTCATGTTATTTTGCTAGTAGGTGTAAATGGCACTGGAAAAACGACAACTATTGGAAAACTTGCAGCCAAATTAACAGCAGGGGGATTAAAAGTTATGCTTGCAGCCGGTGACACTTTCCGAGCCGCAGCTATTGAGCAACTGCATATTTGGGGTGAACGTACTGATTCTCCTGTTATTTCTACAAAATTAGGTGCAGATGCTGCAAGTTTAGCCTTTGATGCTTTTGAGAAAGCAAAAAAAGCAAACAGTGATGTATTAATTATTGATACAGCAGGACGTTTACAAAATAAATCTGAATTGATGGATGAGTTAGCAAAAATTATTCGTGTTTTAAGAAAACACACCCCCCAAGCGCCCCATACAATCCTTCAAACACTTGATGCAACGACCGGACAAAATGCACTTAACCAAGTGGACATTTTCCGTGACATTGCTGGTGTTAATGGTTTGGTCATGACAAAGCTGGATGGAACAGCACGAGGAGGAATTCTTGTCGCTATCGCAGCAAAATATAAATTACCCGTTTATTTTATCGGTATAGGAGAAAATATTGAAGACCTTCAACCCTTTTCTGCTTCTGACTTTGCCGAAACTATCGCAGGAAAACATGTATGAAACAGCCTTTATCTAACCCTAATTCACATAATAATTCTGAAAAAAATGTGAATAACAATAAAAAAACGCCCCTTTCACCAACACTTAAATTTCTTTTAGAAATGGGACCATTGGTCGCCTTCTTTTTTGCCAATTATAAAGGAGAATGGTTGATAAAAAACATTGAATTTTTTCAAAATTTTAGCAAGCCTATTTTCCCTGCAACAGCTATTTTTATGGTAGCAATTATTATTTCTCTAAGCTTATCATGGATCCTTGCAAAACAAATTCCTATTATGCCTCTTATTTCGGGAATATTTGTTCTCATTTTTGGTTTTTTAACTCTCTGGCTTCATAATGAAACTTTCATAAAAATGAAACCAACAATCATTAATAGCTTATTTGCTTTGATACTTTTTGGTGGAATGTTTTTTAAAAAACCGCTTTTGCGTTATGCTCTTGACTCTACCTTAAAACTTGATGATTTAGGCTGGCAAAAACTGACCTATCGTTGGGCGTTTTTTTTCGTTTTTCTTGCTCTTTTGAATGAAATTATTTGGCGCAATTTTAGCGATAATTTTTGGACGAGTTTCAAAGTTTTTGGCGTCATGCCTATAACAGTTCTTTTCATGCTTACCCAAATGCCTATCATTATAAAACATTCAAAAGGACTTTTTACAGAAGAGGACAAATCTGATTCTTAAAAAACTTACCATTACAAATTATTTCATAGATTCATTACGAAACACTGTTCAGGAGAAAAAACATGTTGATTGAACAGTTTATCTGTCGAGAAGATAATTTTGGTGTGCTCATTCATGATGAAAAAAGCGGTATGACAGCCGCAATAGATGCTCCAGAAAGCAAAGCGATTCATAACGCTTTAAAGCGCCGCAATTGGACACTTAACACTATTTTTGTGACTCACCATCACCACGACCATGTAGAAGCCCTAGCAGAATTAAAGCAAGTTTACAATGCTATAGTTATTGGACCAGAAGCAGAAAAAGACAAGATTCACCATCTTGATCAAACACTTCACCATGATGAAAAACTTTTTTTTGGTTCTCACACACTTTTAGCTCTATCAACACCTGGCCATACGCTAGGAGCGCTATCTTACTATTTTCCTGAAAAAAAATTACTGTTTGCTGGAGATACGCTTTTTTCACTTGGTTGTGGACGTCTTTTTGAAGGAACAGCTGCACAAATGCTAAATTCTTTAAAAAAACTTCGTAAACTTCCAGATGAAACACTCCTCTATTGTGGACACGAGTACACAAAAAATAATGCTCTTTTCGCGCTAACAATTGACCCACATAATAAAAAGCTCCACCAAAGAGTAGAAGATGTTTTTTTATTGCGCGCAAAAAATGCCATGACTCTTCCTGTCACTTTAGGGCAAGAAAAAACAACAAATCCCTTTCTCCGCTGGGATGACGGTACGTTGCGAAAAAAACTTGCAATGGAAGAAGAAACAGATGAAGAAGTTTTTGCTGAAATTCGAAAAAGAAAGGATAATTTTTAATCATGTTTAAATTTCTATTGTTCTTTTTCTTTTTTTTCCCTTTTGTATCATATGCTCAAGAAAAAAAATAAGAAATAGATAATTTTTCTCTTACATCACATCTTATTGCAAATTATCCCTTAACAGAAGAACTTCTTTTAAAGCTGGAAAAAATTGAAAAAGAATGTAAAAATTCACCTCCAAAAACAAAAAATGATCTTATCACTTATGATTCTAATATTCACTCTAGTACTGAAAACTACACTTCTTATATTTCTAATAAACCAAAACTTGTGAATATTTAAAAAAAATAATATTACTCCTAAAGAGTTTTCTGCTGGGACCTTAGCACTTAAAGAAATATCAACACTTCTTGTATTTGTACCTGAAAAGGAATATTCCACTGAAAAGAATATTATATGTTCTAAACAATTTTGAATTTGTTAAAAAATATTTTTACAAAATAACGACTCTTTTAGGAGACTGTCAAAAACTCATTTTGAGTAACTAATCAGTTATGAGACGTCGAAAAATATCAATACGTTTCTATAATAAGTCAATGTATTGATTTATAATGATAATTCACTATTTTATACATTGAATCGATAAAACACATTACAAGTGAGGAGAGTTGTGTGGAGTGAAACTCTACAATAAAAATACCTTTGATAAATAGTCTTAAGTACCAAGGATTTTGAGTACATTGAGAACTGGCAGAATGTGTGATGATGCGGCTTATTTTTTCATAAGCCATAAATATAGAGAAGCTCTGTAATTTTATATTATTCATGGAGCTTTATTCTTTATACCATTTCGCAGACACCGTCCAGAAATAGACTTGAAAGCGCAAAATGCTCTTTTAAAACAAGTGCATAAATTAGCAATCCAATGGCGTCCTATTCTTCATTAGAGGCATGACTTTATTTAAATAATCATCATATTTTCAACATTCCGAATAATTACCTTATATTCCTATTATATTTATAAAATGATTTCTCTAAAAATAAAGAGCTACAGATGAGAAGTTTTTTGTTAAAATTCGAAAAATAAAGGATAATTTTTAATTATGTTTAAATTTCTATTGTTCTTTTTCTTTATTTTCCCTTTTGTATCATACGCTCAAGAAACAAAACAAGAGACAGATAAGCCTTCTTTTACATCACCTCTTATTGCAAATTATCTCTTAACAGAAGATCTTCTTTTAAAATTAGAAAAAATTGAAAAAGAATGTAAAAATTTATCACAAAATTTAAAAAAAACACATACAAAAAGGTATAGCACCACTGATAGTGATAGTATTGAAAATGATATTGCCTACATTTCTAATAAACAAGGACTCGTAAATATTTTAAGAGAAAATAATCTCACACCAAAAGATTTTATTATTGCTCTCCGTGCACTTCAAGCAAGCTTGATTGTGCTAACAAATGAAGAGAATTCTACTTATGAAAAAAACGCTATATCCTCAAGCAATATAGAATTTTCTAAAAATCATATGTATAGAATGATCAAAATTTTAAAAGGTAATTGTGAAGAAAATTCTTTTTAGAATAATTAGTTAACTTTGTAAACGTCGACAAATTTCATCTAATTGTTCTAATGAAGAGTAATGTATTTTTAAATCTCCACCTTTTTTACCATGGCGAATAATAACTTTCATTCCGATCACATCTGCAAGTAACTTTTCTAAAGATTTTGTTTCTGTATCTTTCTCTATAGTAGTACGTTTTTTAGTTTTAGGATTAGCTTGTTCATATGCAAGTATTTCTGTTTGACGTACAGAAAGCCCTTCACGTATAATTTTTTCAGCTAAATCTTGTGGATTATCCACGGTTATAAGGCAACGAGCATGACCTGCTGAAAGTTTTCCATCCGTTAAGAATTGTTGTACTTTTTCTGGAAGTTTTAATAAACGAAGCGTATTTGCAACATGACTACGACTTTTTCCAATAACTTGTGCTAAATCTACCTGCGTATAATCATGTTCATTCAAAAGCATCTCATATCCTTTTGCTTCTTCGATAGGATTAAGATCTGCTCGCTGAACATTTTCAATAATAGCCAATTCCAAAGCGGTTTTATCATCCACATCACGAATAATAACGGGTAATTGGCTTAAATTTGCACGTTGTGCAGCACGCCAACGCCGTTCACCCGCGATTAATTCAAACCGATGAGGATGATCTCTTAAAGGCCTTACAATAACAGGTTGAACCACACCGTGCTGACGAATTGATTGTGCCAAATTATCAAGTTCTGTTTCTGTAAAATGACGCCGAGGATTGTGAGGATTACGTGAAATAGATTCAAGTGGAACAAATCGTTCAGAAATGCTACCGGATTCATTTAATTTATCAAAGCTTGATGAACGTGCAAGATTGTTGTTTAAATTGATATCTCCAATCAATGCTGCTAATCCACGTCCTAGTCTTTTTTTTGAGAGATCATCATTCATAACTTTTCTCTTTGAATTTTTAGATTATTTTTTATATTTTTAAGCAGCAGCCCGTGCTTGTTTTTCACGTTGAATCACTTCTGATGCTAGACGCAAATAAGCTTGACTTCCAGCACATTTGAGATCGTAAAGCAATACGGGTTTACCAAAAGAGGGCGCTTCTGATACTCTTACATTTCGTGGAATAACAGTACGGTAAACTTTATCTCCCATAAAAGAGCGTACATCTTCAACAACTTGATTTGAGAGATTATTACGTCCATCATACATTGTTAGAACAATTCCTTGGATTTCTAAAGATGGATTAAGGACGGATCGCACCTGTTTTACTGTTTCCAGTAATTGACTTAAACCTTCAAGTGCGAGAAATTCGCATTGCATGGGTACCAAAACAGAATCTGCAGCTCCCATAGCATTGAGTGTAAGAAGATTAAGTGATGGTGGGCAATCAATTAAAACATAATTGAATTTTTTTTCCATTTCCGGATCATCATAGAGAGCTTTACGTAAGCGTTGTATGCGATCTTGTGACGAAGAAATTTCCATTTCCACGCCTAAAAGATCAAGTGTAGAGGGAACTATATGAAGATTAGGTACTGCTGTTTTTAAAGCCGCTTGTGTAATTGAAACACCTGAAACCAGAACATCATAAGACGATAAAGGACGACTATTACGATCAATTCCCAAGCCTGTACTTGCATTACCTTGTGGATCAACATCCATAATAAGGACACTTTCACCAATAGCCGCTAAAGCTGTTGCAAGATTAATTGCTGTGGTTGTTTTTCCGACTCCACCCTTTTGGTTTGCAATAGCGATAATTCGTGTTTCGCTCATTTTGCTTTACCCTCTATATGATCGAATATGAGAAATTTCCAAAATAACAGAATTTTCATCAACTTTACTTTTATGTTTTAACAGATCAAAGTGCCAATTGGCAGAGGCATTTTTTATTTCTGTAGCGTAATCCCGACCTTTTTGCAAAAGAGCGACTGTTTTTTCTGTTAATAAAGGAAAAATAAGCTGTAAAAGATTATTGAGCGGCGCTAATCCTCGGGCCGTTATAATATCAGATATAGGAATTTTTTGATATACATCTTCAATTCTAGCGTGATAAACCGTTGCTGGAAGATTAAGTTGGGCAATAACTGTTCGCAAAAAAGCGACTTTTTTTCCATTACTTTCAACAAGATTGATATGTCCTGCTTTTTTTTCTTTTAGAAAGATAGCAATCACAATTGCGGGAAAACCTCCTCCTGACCCTAAATCACACCAATGTAAAGAATGACTATACAAAGGAAAAATTTGTGCTGAATCTAAAATATGCCGTGTCCATAGATCTGGTATTGTTGCAGCAGATATCAAATTAATATGTGCATTCCATTGAAGTATTAAAGACTCAAACTGAATTAAATTTTCCATCGTTTCACGTGAAACAGAAGGTATAATATTTAATAGTTGTTGATATTTTTGTTCTGTAGAAAAATTCATTAAGCTGTTTTAGCCTTTTCACGTCGTTGACGTTGAATATATGTAATAATAAGTGATAACGCAGCGGGTGTCATGCCATCAATTTTTTGTGCATCAGCAATTGAACGAGGCGATACTTCTTGAATTTTTGATTTAAGTTCATTTGAAAGACCTGAAATTGCCTCAATATTAAGAGAAGAAGGAATTTCTAAACGTTCATCTCTTTGAAGAGAGGCAATATCTTGTGCTTGTTTATCCAAATAAACCGCATATTGTGCTTCAATTTCTAAAGCCTCAACTGTTTTAGAATCAATTACTTGTAATTGTGGCCATAAATGTGAAAGACGCTCTAAAGTCATATGAGGATAAGCAAGAAAATCATACGCCGAACGCCGAATTCCATCATGGTTAACGTGTAATCCATGAGCAGAAGCTTCATTAGGTGTTAAAAAAAGATTTTGACATATTGATCGTGCTTGATCAAGCCGTTGTTGTTTTTTCTGATAACAATCCCAACGCACTTTACTCACAATACCCCATTCTTTTGCCAAAGGTGTTAAACGCGTATCAGCATTATCAGATCTTAAAGATAAACGAAATTCAGCACGTGATGTAAACATTCTATAAGGTTCACAAACACCACGTGAAACCAAATCATCAATCATAACACCAATATAAGCAGTAGAACGACTTATAAGTATTTCATCTAATTTACCTACCTTGCGTGCAGCATTTAATCCAGCTAAAAGACCTTGTGCTGCCGCTTCCTCATATCCTGTTGTGCCATTAATTTGTCCCGCTAAAAACAAACCTGGTAAAGAGCGTACTTCCAAACTTCTCGTTAATTGTTGAGGATTAACAAAATCATATTCAATAGCATAACCAGGTTGCAAAACTGTAGCATTTTCCAATCCTTCAATGGTTTTTAATAAAGAAATTTGTACATCTTCAGGAAGAGAAGTAGAAAGACCATTTGGATAAACAGTATCATCATTTAATCCTTCTGGTTCTAGAAAAATCTGATGTCCATCACGTTCCCCAAATTTAACGATTTTATCTTCAATTGAGGGACAATAACGTGGTCCTAATCCTTCAATATTTCCAGAATATAAAGCAGAACGATAGATATTTTCGCGAATAATTTTATGTGTTTGTGCATTTGTACGCGTTATTGCACATTCAATTTGTGGCTGTTTAATTTTCTCTGTTAAAAGAGAAAAGGGAACGGGATTTTCATCTGCTTGTTGTTTTTGGAGAGTTTCCCAAGCAATTGTTTTTTTACTCAGACGAGCAGGGGTTCCTGTTTTTAATCGTCCAAGTTTTATATGATAATTTTTTAAATGTTCAGCAAGTTTGACACTTGACTGATCTCCCATACGGCCAGCAGCCCATGTTTTATCACCAATATGAATAAAGCCATTTAAAAACGTACCTGTTGTTAAAACAACAGCGCCAGAAAAAAATGTTCCTTGTTTTTTTAAAATTACACCTGATACACAATTATCTTTAACAACCAAATCAAGTACTTCATCCTCAATAAGAGTAAGATTTTCTTGTTCTTTTAAAAGTTTTTGAATTGCTTTTTTATAAAGTTGTCTATCTGCCTGTGTCCGCGGTCCTCTTACTGCCGGTCCTTTACGTCTATTAAGGAGTCTAAACTGAATTCCAGCAGCATCTGCTGCTCTTCCCATGAGACCATCTAACGCATCTATTTCACGAACAAGATGCCCTTTTCCAAGACCACCAATAGCAGGATTACACGACATTGTTCCCAGTGCTGATATTTTATGTGTAATAAGTGCTGTTTGTGCTCCTATACGCGCTGAAGCTGAAGCTGCTTCACAGCCAGCATGACCACCACCAACAATGATAACATCATATGATTGCATTTAATTCATTCCATAGAGAATATTCTAAGGTTTCACGTGAAACAAGATATAAATTACATAATCTTTATAATCTGTCTATGAAATAATCAATGTTTCACGTGAATCATTATTTACCAATACAAAACTCTGAAAAAATGATATCAAGTAAATCTTCAACATCAATATCTCCCGTAATTTTTCCAAGAAAATCACTTGCACGACGGAGATGTTCTGCACGTAAACTGAGATCAAAAGAATGATAATTGAGAGAAAATTCAATCTCTTTAACAGCTTCTTTTAATAATTGAAGTTGCCTTTTACGCGCCGGAACAAGATTTCCAATTTCACAAGCACGATGATGGCAAAATAATTCAAGTTCTTTGATAAAAGAATCAAAATTTAAACCAGTTAATGCGGAAAATTGTATAGACCAACACTGGTCGTTTTTTTCATAAAGATCAAGCTTATTACCAACATGCCATATTTCAGCCGATGTTTCTGGTAAATCAACTTGCTTAGGATTTCCTATATCATAAACCAAAATAACCAAATCAGCTTCTCTAACATGCTGTTTAGCAACTTCTATTCCCATCTGTTCTATTTTATTTTCTGTTTTTCTAAAACCAGCAGTATCGGTTAAAAAAACAGGTAAACCACCAAGAATAATTCTCATTTCTAAAGCATCACGGGTTGTTCCTGCTTCTTCCGTTACAATAGCAACAGATCGTCCTGAAAGACGATTCATAATACTTGATTTTCCAGAATTTGGGGCACCTGCAATAACAATTTTTAATCCATCACGTAAAATACTTGCACGCTCTCCTTCACTAATATGTTTTCGAAGAGAAATACAAAGATCTTCTACATCTTTCCAAACTTTATCAGATATTGCATCAGGAATATTTTCTTCATCGACAAAATCAAGTTCTGCCTCAATAAAAGCACGAACCTTCATAAGCTTATGGCGCCAATCACGATAAAGTTTTGTTAAATGTCCACTTGTCCCCATAACAGCTAAACGACGCTGGCTTTCTGTTTCTGCTTCTATTAAATCAGCAAGTCCTTCCGCTTGAACAAGATCTAATTTTCCTTCCATAAATGCACGACGTGAAAATTCACCTGCCTCTGCAATACGGCATCCGGAAAATGTAGATAATTCATCGAGAAAACGATTAACAACTGCTTTTCCTCCATGCAAATGGAATTCTGCACAATCTTCTCCCGTAAAACTATGAGGAGCAGGAAAAAAAACAGTTAAAGCAGAATCTAAAAAACTGCCATCACGAGCTATGAGATTTCCATAATGCATAAAGCGTGCTTTAGGTAAACAACCACAAAGCGTTTTAACTATATCCACAACATGAGGACCAGAAAGCCGAATGACTGCAACCCCTGAAGGTAACAATCCACTCGAAACAGCAAAGATTGTATCCACAGGTTCTATCCTAATAAAAAACTTAATGACTCTATGTATTCATTGAATCAAAAAATTCGCTATTGTTTTTTGTTTGCTTTAACTTATCAATCAAAAACTCAATTGCATCTGTTACATTCATAGGTGCTAAAATACGACGAAGAACAAAAATTTTATGTAAATCTTGTCGTGCGACCAGAAGCTCTTCCTTACGCGTTCCTGACTTTAAAATATCCATAGCAGGGAAAATTCGCTTATCAGCAACTTTACGATCAAGAACAATTTCCGAATTACCTGTTCCTTTAAATTCTTCAAAAATAACCTCATCCATACGGCTACCTGTATCAATCAAAGCCGTTGCAATAATAGTCAAAGATCCGCCTTCCTCAATATTACGTGCTGCACCAAAGAAACGTTTTGGACGCTGTAGAGCATTTGCATCCACACCCCCTGTCAAAACTTTACCTGAAGAAGGAACAACCGTATTATATGCACGCCCAAGACGTGTAATAGAGTCGAGAAGAATAACAACATCACGCCCATATTCAACGAGACGTTTGGCTTTTTCAATGACCATTTCTGCCACTTGCACATGACGTATTGCAGGTTCATCAAAAGTAGAAGAAACCACCTCTCCTTTTACTGAACGCTGCATATCAGTAACCTCTTCTGGTCTTTCATCGATTAAAAGAACAATGAGATAACATTCAGGATGATTAGTGGTAATAGAATGAGCAATATTTTGAAGTAAAACTGTCTTTCCCGTCCGTGGTGGCGCGACAATTAGTCCCCTCTGTCCTTTTCCCAATGGAGATATCAAATCAATCACACGTGATGACATATCCTTCTCTGTAGGATCTTGTATTTCCATTTGGAAACGTTCATTTGAATAAAGGGGAGTAAGATTATCAAAGTGAATTTTATAACGGATCTTTTCAGGTTTTTCAAAATTAATTGTATTAATTTTAAGGAGAGCAAAATAACGTTCCCCTTCTTTTGGACTGCGTATAAGCCCTTCAATAGTATCACCTGTTTTTAAAGAAAACGACTGAATTTGTGCAGGTGAAAGATAGATATCATCAGGCCCAGGAAGATAATTAGCATCAGCAGAGCGCAAGAATCCAAATCCATCTTGTAAAACTTCAACAACACCTTCTCCTATAATTTCTACATCTTGTAGGGCTAGTTTTTTCAAGATTGCAAACATTAATTCTTGTTTACGCATAAGGGAAGCATTTTCAACTTCTAAAGTTTCAGCAAAAGAAACAAGTTCAACTGGTTTTTTGCTTTTAAGTTCTTGTAGTTTCATTTTTTGCATGAAATATGCTCTTTTAATTAAGAAGAGGATTACCCTGAACAATTTATGGAGATTTTATGAATGAAATATTCTTTAAGAAAAAATTATTTTACACTCAATTTTTTTAATCTGCAAGTACCATTTATATGAAATTTATTTGTGTAATATCAAGTAATTGTATAAAAATTTTAAAAAACATAAAATCCGAACAGTATTTAATTATTTCGTAAGAAAAATATGAATAAAATCTATATCACTAATGAAATGCTATTCAAAAGAATTTTTTATTAATAAATTTATATTTAAAAGAGGATTCTTATTATTAAAGACTGTGGTTAATGTGAATTATTATTTATACTGTATTTATCCTCAATTTTATCCACAAAATAGAAGAAAAAAAGAATATAAATAACACTATCTTAAAGATATTATCCCCTCTTTTTTTTATAATAGGTGTTTGATTATCACAAGCATTTGATTTGTGCATAATAATGGAGAATTTTTTCTAAATTTTAGTTTTATAAAAAACAGTGAGGGTATATACACATATCTTAACAAGGAGTTAAAATTTTTGTGACAAAAGAAAAAAAATCCTTTCATTTACACATGCTTTCTGATGCAACGGGGGAGACATTAATTTCTGTTGGGAGAGCTGTAGCATCCCAATATGCAATGTGTCAGGCAACAGAGCATATCTATCCTATGATTCGTAATAAAATACAGTTGCAAAAAGTTCTTGATGAAATACAACAAGAGCCAGGTATTGTTCTTTACACAATGATTGATGAAGAACTTAAACTACTCCTTCAAAAAAAATGCAAAAAAATAGAAGTTCCCTGTATTGATATATTGTATCCTGTTTTAAATGCTTTTCAGTCTTACCTTGGAATGCCAACTCATTTACGTGTTAGTGCACAACATGATCTTAATGCAGATTATTTTCGTCGTATTGAGGCACTGGATTTTACAATAGAGCATGATGATGGACAGTCTTCCAGTAGCTTATCTGAAGCGGATGTAATCCTTGTAGGAATTTCAAGAACCTCTAAAACGCCAACAAGCATCTATTTAGCAAATCGCGGAATCAAAACGGCTAATGTTCCTCTTATTCCAGGAATTGATTTGCCAGAATCTCTTTTAGAGGTAAAAAATTCTTTAATTATTGGTTTAATTGCTTCAGCTGAAAGAATCTCACATATTCGTCAAAATAGAGATTTAGGAGAAGGTTTTGCTCTTGATAATTATACTAATCGTATCAACATAGCTGAAGAATTAATCCATGCAAAACGCATTTGCGAACGTTTTGGTTGGCCTATTATTGATGTCACAAGGCGCTCTATTGAAGAAACTGCTGCTGCAATATTTGAACTTTTATCACGGTTTCGTGAAGGAAAATGAGAGAAAATCCTCATGGACGCAGATACGTTAATATTAGCATCTCTTAGTTTTTATCGTGCACAGTTGTTGAAAAAGGCAGGTTTAAATTTTTTAATTGAAGGTGCTTCTTTTGATGAGAGAGAAGTGGAAAAAACAACAAAAGAAAAAACACCCAAAGAACTTAGCTGTTTTCTTGCAAGTGCAAAAGCAAAAAATGTTTCAGATCGTTTTCCTGATGCTTTCGTTATTGGTTGTGATCAAGTTCTTGATTTGGAAGGTAAAGTTTTTCATAAAGCAAGAAATATTAAGGAAGCACATCAACGTTTATGTGAGTTATCAGGAAAAATCCATTCTCTTCATAGTGCGGTAGCTTTATTTAAAAATGGTCAAAAAATTTGGGTTGAAGCTTTTAGTGCACATATGTCCGTCCGTTTGCTCTCGTCAGAATTTATTGAACATTATTTAGCACGCATAGGAAAAGATGTTTTAAACAGCGTGGGAGTATATCAAATTGAAGGAGAAGGGATTCATCTCTTTGAAAAAATTGAAGGAGATTTTTTTACCATTGTTGGTTTACCTTTACTGCCTTTACTCATAAAACTGCGCCACTTAGGAATTATTGATGGTTGACTTAACAATAAAAAAAACAAATTATCCGCGTGCTTTTGTTGTTGGTTCTCCAATTCATCATTCAAAATCGCCAAAAATTCACAATTTTTGGCTTAAACAATATGGTTTACAAGGAGAATATCTTGCACAGGAAGTAACATCCGAAGAATTTAGTCATTTTATTGTTTCTTTACAAAAAATGGGCTTTTGTGGAGGAAATGTTACTTTGCCTCATAAACAAGAAGCCTTTCGTTTAGCAGATTATAAAGATGAGAGAGCAACAATGATTGGTGCTGCTAATACACTTTGGTATGAAGGAGATAAGCTTTGTGCCACGAATAGCGATGCCTATGGTTTTAGCGCTAATCTTGATGATTTTGCATCTGATTGGGAAGGGGAAACAGCTCTTGTTTTTGGAGCAGGTGGTGCCGCACGCGCTATCCTATATGCTTTAAAAAAACGCGGATTTGAACAGATTTATTTGATTAACCGTACAAAACAACGCGCTGATAATTTAGCTCAGCATTTTGGAAAAATCATTAAAGTTTACGATTGGCATAAAATCCATGAAATACTTCATCAAGCTGATTTGATTGTTAATACAACCTCTATAGGCATAAAAAATCCAGAAGAAAAAAGAGATTCTTTTTTTTGTGATTTTCATAAAGCAAAAACAACGGCATTAGTAACAGATATTGTTTATACACCATTGATAACTCCTTTTTTACAACAGGCAAAGGCTTGTGATCTCAAAACGGTTGATGGGCTTGGGATGCTTCTACATCAGGCTGTTATAGGATTTGAACGGTGGTTTGGAATAAAACCACAGGTAACAAAAGCGTTAAGGACAGCCATTTTAGAGGATATGAGTGAAGAAAAAGAATGAAAATTATAGGATTAACCGGATCAATAGCTATGGGAAAATCAACAGTTGCTGATTTTTTCAGACAAGCGGGTATTTCTATTTTTAGTGCTGATGAGGCGGTACAACAACTCTATAAAAGTGAGCCAGTTTTGCCACTCATAGAGCGTATTTTTCCTGGAGTTGTTGAAAACGATGAAGTTAATCGTTTGAAACTTTCTGAAATTTTGATTGATGATAAGGAAAAATTACAAACATTAGAAAAAATAATTCATCCTTTGGTGCAAGAAAAAGAAAGAGAATTTATTGATACAGCGCGCAAACAAGGGGAAAAATTAGTTATTCTTGATATTCCACTTCTGTTTGAAACAAATGGTGAAAATCGTGTAGATAGCGTTATTGTTGTTTCTGCTCCACCAGAAATACAAAAAGAACGTGTAATGATTCGCCAAGGTATGAATGAGAAAAAATTTGCCTTTATCAATGCCCAACAAATGCCAGATGAAAAAAAACGAGAACGTGCTGATTTTATTATTGATACAGGGAAAGATTTAGAAAATACCCGTCAACAGGTTTTTGATGTGATAAAAAAATTGCTAAAGAATTAAAATCATGCGTGAAATTATTTTTGATACAGAAACAACAGGTTTAGATAAAGAGAAAGATCGCATAATCGAAATTGGTTGTGTAGAAATGGTTGATCGTTATCTTACAGGGCGCCAATTTCATGTTTATTTAAACCCTGAAGGCGTTATTATTCCTGATGAAGTTGTAGCAATTCACGGATTAACCAATGAACGCCTAAAAAACGAGAAAAGTTTTAGTGATATTGTTGATGAATTTTTGGAATTTATTAATGGCGCGACAATGATTGCGCATAATGCGAGTTTTGATATTGGTTTTATTAATGCAGAATTAAAACGCGTCAATAAGCCGCTCATCAGTGTTGATAATATTCTTGATACATTGGCTATGGCACGGCGTAAATTCCCTATGGGCCCTAATTCTCTTGATATTTTATGCAAACGCTTTGGAATTGATAACAGCCATCGTGTTCTTCATGGTGCTTTACTTGATGCAGAGATTTTGGCCGATGTTTATATTGAATTGATTGGTGGAAAGCAGGGCATATTGGGTTTTTATAACAGAAAGAGTGTTGATGAACATATTCGAAGTGACAAAGATATGCCTTATGCAGTTAAATTTCGCCCACAGGCTTTACCTTCAAGATTGAGTGCGCAAGAAAAAAGCTTGCATGCTGATTTTATCAATAAAATGGGTGAAAAAGCTCTGTGGAATAACTTCAAAGTTTATGAATAATATTCTTATCTTTTCTCTAAACAAGCTATTTAAGGTTAAAAATATAAAATTATGGATACCAAAAAAACGGTCGTTGTGGGGAGGGGAACACCACAACGACCTTGTCGCTACATTGTACCTCAGCTATCATAGGAGGAGCAAAATGAAAGCTATTAATCCTGTAACAGCAAAGAAAAGCTCTAGGTACTTAATATAAAGTGCAACGACTTCATGTCTTATGGAAAGAAAAAATGGCTTTTTAGAGGCAAAAATAAAATAAAAATGAAAAAAATATATACAGGTAATTTGTTTTTTAGCTGAAATGGAGAAATAAAATTGTCATGAAAGCAACAGATCATCTTTTGTTGGTTGACGGATCAGGCTACATTTTTCGTGCTTACTATGCTTTGCCGCCTTTAAAACGTAAAAAGGATGGACTACCAATAGGAGCGGTAGCTGGTTTTTGTAATATGTTATGGAAATTACTTTGTGATGCTCGTAATACTGCTATGGGTATTGTTCCAACACATTTTGCTGTTATTTTTGATTATTCATCTGATACTTTTCGGAAACAAATTTATCCTCAATATAAAGCGAATCGCGCTGAACCTCCTGAAGATCTAATTCCTCAATTTTCTCTGATACGCCAAGCAACAAAAGCTTTTAATTTGCCTTGTATTGAAAAGGAAGGTTTTGAAGCGGATGATTTAATTGCTACTTATGCAAAACTGGCAACGAAGGTTGGGGCAAAGACAACCATTATCTCTTCTGATAAGGATCTTATGCAACTCGTAAATACGCATGTGTCCTTGTATGATGGAATGAAAGACAAACATATAGGGATTTCAGAAGTTATAGAAAAATGGGGTGTTGCACCTGAAAAAATGATTGATTTACAAGCTTTGATTGGAGATTCAACGGATAATATACCGGGTGTTCCAGGAATTGGTCCCAAAACTGCATCCCAGTTGTTAAATGAATTTGGTTCTCTTGATCTTTTATTGCAACGCGTAACAGAAATTAAACAGACAAAACGGCGTGAAAACATTCAAGCTTATAGAGAACAAGTTAAAATGTCTCGTGAACTTGTTAGGCTTAAAACAGATGTTCCTATGGATAATGATTTAGATGATTTTGTTTTGGAGCCGCAAGATGGTCCACGTTTAATTGCTTTTTTGAAAGCGATGGAATTTTCAACATTAACGCGTCGCGTGGCAGAGGCAACGTCATGCGATGCAGCTGTTATTAATGCACTTGATATAGATGTTGAATGGGAAAAACTAAGCCCCAGGAATGATTCTGATATCAGGCATGATTCTGAAATCAAGAATACTGAGCGCGTATCTTTTCATAATTTTTCTGAAAATTCTCCACAAGTTTTTGCACAAAAACGTAAAGATCAAGCACTGTCTCAAAAAATTACAAGAGATACTTACATAACGATTCTTGAGGAGGAAACTTTAAAAGAATGGTTATGGCAAGCGCAAGAACAGGGCTTTTTTGCTTTTGATACTGAAACTACATCTCTTGATCCGATGCAAGCAAAGCTTGTTGGTTTTTCACTCGCATTACAACCAGGAAAAGCAGCCTATATACCACTTGAACATTTTGAGGAAAAAGAGGACCTTTTAAGGGATGGGCGTATTGCCTCGCAGATTGAGACCCAAAAAGCTTTAGCACTTTTAAAACCGCTATTAGAAGATTCAGCGGTGTTAAAAATTGGTCAGAATATAAAATATGATTGGTTGGTGATGAAGCAATACGACATTGTTATACGTTCTTTTGATGACACTATGCTTTTGTCATATGCTTTTGATGCTGGAATTTTAACCCATAATATGGATGATTTGTCTGAACGTTGGCTTGGACATAAACCAATTGCCTATAAGGATTTAACGCATAAAGGAAAAAAAATTACTTCTTTTGCACAAGTAGATTTAAAACAAGCTACCCTTTATGCGGCGGAAGATGCCGATATAACGCTACGCCTTTGGCAAGTTTTGAAACCGCAACTTGTTGCTCAGAAAATGGCAAAAATTTATGATCGCCTTGATCGACCACTCATAGAAGTTCTTGCAAGAATGGAAGAACGTGGGATTCTTGTTGATAGGCAGATTTTATTGCGCCTTTCAGGAGAATTGGCGCAAGCTACTTTGATTCTAGAAGAGGAAATTTACAAACAAGCTGGTGAAAAGTTTAATCTTGCTTCACCCAAGCAATTGGGGGATATCCTTTTTGGCAAAATGGGACTACCTGGAGGCGCTAAAACCAAGGGCGGACAATGGTCAACTTCTGCACAGACCTTAGAAGAGTTGTCTGCTGAAGGTCATCTATTACCGCGTAAAATTATTGAGTGGCGTCAACTTGCAAAGCTAAAATCTACCTATGCCGATGCTTTGCCTTCTTATATTTTACCAAAAACAGGGCGTGTTCATACGAATTATTCTTTGGCAATAACATCAACAGGGCGATTATCATCATCAGAGCCAAATTTGCAAAATATTCCAGTACGAACTGTTGAAGGACGTAAAATTCGAACAGCTTTTATTGCTCCCAAAGGGCACGTGTTGCTTTCTGCTGATTATAGTCAGATTGAATTGCGCATTCTTGCACATATTGCGGATATAAAAGCGTTAAAAGAAGCTTTTGCTAAAGGACACGATATTCACGCTATAACGGCGTCACAAATGTTTGGCGTTGCGATAGAGGGAATGCATTCAGATATACGACGGCGTGCAAAAGCGATTAATTTTGGTATCATTTATGGTATTTCAGCTTTTGGCTTAGCCAATCAATTAGGAATTTCACGCCAAGAAGCGGGTCGTTATATTCAATTGTATTTTGAAAGGTTTCCAGGAATTAAAGATTATATGGAAAAGACAAAAAACTTTGCACGTGAAAATGGTTATGTAGAAACAATTTTTGGACGTCGTATCCATTATCCAGAAATAAAAGCAAAGAATGTAAAAATTCGTTCCCTTAATGAACGGGCAGCGATTAATGCCCCGATTCAAGGCTCTGCTGCAGATATTATTCGCCGCGCTATGATACAGATGGAAGATGTTTTAAAAGGAGAAAATCTGTCAGCAAAAATGTTGCTGCAAGTACATGATGAACTGATTTTTGAAGTACCAAAAGAAGAGAGTAAAAAAACCATGGACGTTGTTAAAAATGTTATGGAAAATGCTACAATGCCGGTTTTATCTTTATCTGTACCCCTTGAAGTAAAAGTCATGACAGCTCAAAATTGGGATGAGGCACATTAACTTTTTTTATTTATTTTATGTTCAAGAACGTTCATGGCGTTGGCAAGATTAAGGTAGGCTTTTATAGGCAAATGATCTGAGGCAATACGTGCAAGTGGTGAATGATGATTTTCAATATTTGTTACCAATTGGTGGGGAAAAGCAAAAACGCGATCAAGGGCTAAAAGAGGAAAACGCGAAGGAAAGCTTGGCACAACTTCAAGCGTGTTATCAAAATAGGGAGAAAAATGGTTCAAAGATGAGCCTTTTCCTATCCGCCATTCATTAAAATCTCCAATGAGGAGTGTAGGCATAAGGGAGCGTTTTTGCAAAATTGCAAGGAGCATTTTTGTTTGTTGTTTACGAGAATAACGTAATAAGCCAAAATGAGCCGCAATAATACGAATAGGGCCTGCTTGCATTTCCAATTCTACAATTACAGCCCCACGTGGTTCAATACCAGGAAGAGTGACTTGTAAAGTTTCATGTACATATCCCTTTCGCAAAAAAAGAGCGTTCCCATGCCAACCATGACCATGAGGTGACATGGTATTGAGAGGCACAGGAATCAAGCCAGTTTCAGCTTTTAATAACTGAAGATTAATCAAACCAACGCGCTCTCCAAAACGTTTATCTGCTTCTTGAAGAGCAAGGATATCAACTTGTAATTCATTAATAACACGTACAATACGTGTAGGATTAAAAATTTTATCAATACCTACACATTTATGCACATTATAGGAAGCAACGGTTAGATCATAATTATCATTTGGCTTGATGATGTTTGGTTGATGATGAGAGCGGCTATAGATTGCCTTTAAAAGGGAATTATGGAGCTTTTGTTGGATAAAACCGGTAAACCAAGGAAACTTTTGCTTGTAAGGTATTTTTGTCATTTTGCGAAAAGAATATAATCTCTAAGAGGCAAAGGGTAAAAACTTACACTAAAAACAAAAGAACCTTGTTTCTTTTGGAAACAAGGTTCTTTCGTTAAGCGATGATCTTTTAAAATCAATCACGGTTTGAACCAAGAAATTGTAGCAAGAAGACAAACATATTGATGAAATCAAGATAAAGATTCAATGCACCCATAATAACTTTACGTCCTCTTGTGTCACCTTCATCTCCTTCGTAATACATCAACTTAATGTTTTGAGTATCGTAAGCTGTTAAACCAGCAAAGATAAAAACACCAATAACGGAGATAGCAAATTGCAAAGCACTTGATCCAAGAAAAATGTTCACAATCATAGAAAGTAACAAACCAATCAATCCCATAAATAAGAATGAACCGATTGCTGTAAGATCACGCTTTGTTGTGTATCCATAAAGTGAAAGAGCTCCAAAAGTTGCAGCGGAAATAACAAAGGTTTGTACAATACTTTCTGTCGTATAACGCAAAACGATTGAAGATAGTGAAAGACCAACCAGAGCAGCATAACCAAAAAAGAGGCTACGAGCAGTATTTGTGCTCAGTGTATTAATTTTAAAACTGAGGAATAAGACCGCTATGAGTGGTGCAAACATAACAATATAAGAGAATGGTGATGTATAAAATGTTACTCCAAAAGATGTTAAATAAACACTGCTATTGATTTGAGCTGCTGCTTGACTCATATCTGTTGTCGTTGCTAATGATACAATTGCATAAGCGGCAGCAGCTGTAATAAGCAAACCAATGGCCATTGTATTGTAGACACCCAACATATAGTCGCGCAATCCCAGATCAATTGATGCATCGGCATGAGAAGCAGGCGCCGAACGTAAATTTTTAAAATTAGCCATAATATAAAATCCTTTAGCATATGTTCCGTCAGATATTGGGGTTTAAAAGTATCTCTGTCATTACAGATACACACTTCGTATAAGCCTTAAATTGGCTAACACAAAAACCCTAAGAATCACTGGCGGAATTCCAGCATATCTGCTCTTATTATGGAGATTTATTTAAAAATTACAAGAGATTTATCTGAAGAAGGAACCTTACAAATTGGTAAGGAAATAGTTTATTTTGATGAAATAATATTTCCATTTTTTGCCATATTTTTGCAAGATAAAAAGACTATACTTAAAATTTTTTTACTGTTCATAGAAATTGTGTAATACAATTCTCTATAAGGTATCAACTATCTTTGCTTTGATGAAGAGAGAGGCAAGTGTCGTCGCACTGTTTTTCAACTTACAATATTACATCATTGCATCTGCTCTATACGGTTAGAAGACCTATTGAATTGAACCTTTTTATATAAAAATTGATATAAATAATAAATTATCGTTTTGTATGCTAAATTCTTCTCCGAATATCGTAAGATTCTCTGATGACAAATTTTCTTATATTAAATCAATCAAGGTTATTTATTTGCTTGCTCCACACAAGCAAGATTGGTGTGTAAAAGACATGGTTTTAATTAATTCAACATGCGAAAGTTCGAAATAAAAGAAATTTAGGGTTCTCATTCAATATACAAAATGGTAAACTATTATTATATATCAATATGTTGTATTATCAATAAAACATTGAAAATAGTTAAAGGATATTGCTTATTAAGCAATATAAATAAAAGAGGGATGTTTTTACACGAAGCGCTTAAGAAAAACACTGTAAAAATGACGCCTGTAAAAACTAAAAAACATATGAAAAGCAATTGTTTTAAGCAAATGAACAGAATTTAAATGCTGTAAAATATTTCCTCTCAGAATGGGATATAGGACATATGAGTAAAAAATTATTGGTTTCTATTTGAGTTCATTCCTTTTACACGGATCAAGTATATAAAGATCAAGTGAAAGTAAGGTCTTATAATTCCATGAAAAGAAACACATGAAATTATTAGCAAGAAGAATTGATCAAGAGAAATCAATTTGTAATCAGGCTTATGATGATCAAGAATCTCTGGTTTTTAAGGCGCTGAACATATCAATGAGAAGATGTACTGTTGGAATGACGTTTTGCCTTCATCCAAGTACGCAATTCTTCAATAAGGATGGCAATAACACCAAGAGTGATAAAACTATCTGCAAGGTTGAAAATAGCAAAATGAAAGATATCATCAATATGAAAAAGTATATAATCAGTGACATGATGAAAGCGAATACGATCAATGAGATTGCCGATTGCTCCCCCAATAATAAGGATAAGACCAAAGCGCATAAAAGATTTATTATATTCAGTATTTTTCCATAACCATAGAAGAAAGATAATCACAATGATCGTGATGGCGATGATTCCCCAGTGAGAAAAGGAAGAAAAAAATGAAAATGCAATGCCAGAATTGCGCACATGATAAAGGGAAAGAAAAGGAATAAGCGAAATTTCTGTTCCTAAAGGCATATTGTGCATAACCCAGTATTTGACAGCTTGATCAAGTACTACTGTAAAAGCCAAGCCCAAGAGAAGAAAAGGGAGTGATTTACGAATCATGTTTTTCCTCACATGGTTCCAGTATTAAATAAGGGCGACGGATTTCATAAAGCATAACAGCTGTTGCTACTGCTAGATTAAGCGAATCAGCACGTCCACTTTGTGGAATACGCGCGAGTTTATTACACCGCCTTGTAAGACGATCTGATAATCCCTGTTTTTCATTTCCCATTAAAAGGATAACAGGACCATTTTTGAAATCAAGTGTCCGATAATCCAGAGATCCTTTAAGATGCGTGCCAACGATCATGCCTTTAAAGTGAGCAGACCAGTTTAAAAAGGCGCTTTCATCAAAACGATAAAGCGGTATAGAGAAAATTGATCCCATAGTTGCACGAACTGTTTCAGGCGAGAAAGGATCTGTTGTTTCGCCAATTAAAATAACACCTTTAGCACCTACGGCATCGGCAGTTCGGATAATGGTACCAAGATTTCCAGGATCACGCACACGATCAAGCGCGATATAAACATCTTTAGTCTGTTCAGTTATCATTTCAAGAGGTTGCCATTTTTGTTTAAAAATACCAATAACTGTTTGTGGATTATCGCGTCGGGTAAGTGATTCCATAACCTTTTGTGAAGCTTTAATCACAAAACCACCATTGGCTACAACGCGTGCAGCAATATTTTCGATAGCAGCATTACCGATTTTGCTTTTAGAAAAAATAAGCGTCTGTATTGTCCAGCCGAGATCGAGAGCATCAATGACCAATTTCAATCCCTCTGCCATGAAAAGACCCTCTTTATTACGATTTTTCTTTTGGCTGAGCGCTTTAAGATCTTTTATAATAGGGTTGCTAAGAGAAGTAATTTCTTTCACTTTGCCAGTTTTAGGTCTAAACATATTCAAGCAATCCAACGGCTAAAAAGGGAAGTAGAAAGAGCACGTCCTGCAACTTCTTCACGCAAAATAAGTTCTCCTGATTCGACCGTACCACCAAGATTTACAAATGCATCACGCATTAAAGCATGAAGTGCAAAGAAGGAAGCACGAATAGAATAAGCTGTAAGCACAACAGAAAGCGGTTTATCAGAGAGAAGTTTACGACAATTTGTGATCATATCTGGTAAATGATCAAACAGTTGCCAAACTTCACCATGGGGTCCACGCCCATAAGCAGGGGGATCAAGGAGAATCATATCATAGCTTTTCTTACGACGCAGTTCACGCTCGACAAATTTCACAGCATCATCACAAATCCAGCGAATAGAATGATCTGGTAATCCTGCTCTTTCCTGATTAGCTTTTGCCCACGCAATGGCTTTTTTAGAAGCATCAACATGGGTAACGTTCGCACCCGCTCGTGCTCCAATCAAAGAGGCAACACCTGTATAGCCAAAAAGATTCAACAATTTTATAGGACGTGCGGCTTTAAAAATTTGTTCTTCTATAGAGCGCCAATGGGCATCTTGTTCAGGAAAAACCCCCACGTGACGAAAAGAAGTAAAACGGCCTAGAAAAGACAGTCCATTCCAAGAAAGTGGCCATGTCTCATTAAGTGGCTTTTTAGGAAAATGCCAACGACCAACCCCTTCTTCATCACGGTTTCCCGTGAAAATAGCATCCACATCTGCCCATTGTTTCTGTGATAAAGCGGGTTTCCATAGCGCTTGACCTTCTGGTCGAATAATGCGGTAAGCTCCATAACGTTCTAATTTTTGTCCATGACCAGAATCAATAAGGGCATAATTTTCACTTATGGCTGTTTCTAAAATAAGAGGCAACTTTTCCTGCGGATACTGATTAGTGTGGGAGGATTGAAAGCATTGTGCAGGCATGTTTTGTATCATGGTTATGAGGTATAAAAATTATATTATAAAGCTCTTAAATGTTTCGTAAAAGTACAAAAAAGCTAACGTCAATTAAAACATGTATAAAAAAAAGAAAAAGAGCACTTTTAAACTCCGTATTAATATAAAATACAGAGAGAAAAAGATTTCATTAAAATACCATTACACCAGATTTGATATAGTCGTTTTCAATTTCTCGATCTCGGCTTTACTTTTTTTGAGAGCTTTTTTACATTTGTGATAGGAAAACCAACGGATCAGATTTCCTAATAAGATACCAAAACCAAAGAAAATAAAGAGCCATATAAAGAGGGGAGCATGATAAGTAAAACTTTCAGAATTTGCTCGAAAAGGATCAAGGTTTAACGGAACCATTTGACGATTAGCTACGATAAAAACAATCAAAAACGCTGTGAGAATCACACTGATACTTGTTAGAAGAATACGTTTAATAATCATAAGTTTCTCATTGATTAAGACGGTCACGTAAATCCTTGCCAGTTTTAAAAAAGGGAATCCATTTTTCATCAACAGTAACGGCTTCACCTGTTCGTGGATTACGTCCATTACGAGCTGAACGGCTCTTTACAGAAAAAGCTCCAAATCCACGAAGTTCAACGCGATTGCCATTTGCAAGTGCTGTTGAAATTTCCTCAAAAATAGCGTTCACAATATTTTCCACATCTCTTTGAAAAAGATGCGGGTTATGACGAGCAATAATTTGCACAAGCTCTGATTTAACCACAATAGCCTCACTTTCACACAAAAAACTTTTTTATAATTGTGCACTCCATGCATATTACAATATATAAGCGGATAAAAGCAAAATAAAACAAAGAAAAAACAAATTGCAAGAAACAAAATTTTAAAATACCTCTTATAAAGGTTATACAGATTAAAAATGCGGAACATTTAAGAGATTAGGAGAATATGTTCGTACACAAACCTTATGAAGTCTTTTCTACGCGATCATCTTTTGGAGATGTTTTTAAAAAAGCATCCCGTCATTCGCGTCGCATTAGCATATTAAAAATTTTTTTACCTTTCTTAGCGTTGGTTTCAGCGTTGGTTTTTTGCTGGTTTACGTTTTTCTCAGTTCCTGTTACTTCTAATTCTATGCCTTTGAATAGCGAAGAGAGTGAAGTGATGAATTTGACGATACTCAATCCAAAATTAGAAGGGTATACGCGTGCTCATGAACCTTATTGGCTTAAAGCAGAAAAGGCATTTCAAGATCATACACACTCTGGAATAATTAGGTTGCAAAACATTACGGCTAAAGCGTCTATGGGCCAACAAAGACAGGTTTTTCTCGCAGCACAAGGGGGAGTTTACGATAATATTAATGGTTTTTTACAGTTGGATAAGCCATTCACTGTTACAACAAATGATGGGATGATAGCACAATTTATATCCGCTAGTATTAATTTATCTGAGGGGCAGTTAAAAACAGATCAACGTGTTAATATTCAGCGAGCTGGTTTGCATCTTGCAGCAAATGCTTTGCAAATTCGAGAAAAAGGAAAAAACATGTATTTTCATGGTGGTGTGCATTTAGTGCTTCAAAAGCAATGACGGAATATCAATACGAATCTTTAAAGTGGATATTTGTAAAGAAAAGTATGTGTATATAAACATGAAGAATTGAAATCATGAGATCATACAAAAGATGGATAGGTATGGCATTAGCTTTTAGCATGGGAATGTTAGAAGGAGGGATGGTTTTAGGATATGCTGAAGGGACTCATTTGGGAATAAGTCTATCAAGCGACAAAGAACCAGTAGAACTTCATGCAGATTCTTTAGAAATACGTGATAAAGAGGGGATAGCGCTTTTTCAGGGTGATGTTTCAGTAGTGCAAGGTGAACGTCTTTTACGAGCGGCAAAATTAGTTGTTTACTACGATAAAGCCTATAAAAAAACGGATAGAAACAAAGAATATACAAAGGCATCACCTGTTTCTTTATTGGGTTCGTCAAGCATAAAAAAAATGGAAGCTTTAGGAAAGGTCTATATAAAAATTGCTACGCAAATTGCTACAGGTGATAAAGGCGTTTTTGATGGAAAGTCAAAAATGATGAGTTTGACTGGGAAGCATGTTGTGTTAACTGATGGTGATAATGTGGCAACGGGGTGCAAATTAACGGCAAATATGGAAAGCGGAAAGGCTTTTTTAGAAGGTTGTGAGACGCCTGAGAAAAAAGGCCGTGTTTCTATTATTTTTAAACAAAATCAAAAGAATGGCCATTAAGATTTCATGTTTGGAATCAAAAGAAAAAAACAGACTGATAGGTATGACCTTGCAAGTGAAGCTTCAAAAAAGCGCTTAAAGGGGACCTTGATTGCCAGTCATTTAGTTAAAGTTTATAGAGGAAGACGAACTGTTAATGGTGTTTCTTTTGGCATTCGTACAGGAGAAGCTGTTGGTATTTTAGGGCCCAATGGGGCTGGTAAAACAACTTGTTTTTATATGGTTATGGGGCTCATAAAATCTGATGGAGGCTCCATTAAGATTGATGGATTTGATATTACACATTTTCCGATGTATCGACGTGCACGTTTAGGTATTGGATATCTTCCGCAGGAGGCCTCTATTTTTCGTGGACTTTCAGTAGAAAATAATATTAAAGCTGTTTTAGAGGTTGTTGAAAAAGATCGCCTTAAACAACGTGAAGAGTTAGATAGCCTTTTACATGAATTTAAAATTGATCATTTACGTAAAATGCCTGCACTTTCTTTATCTGGGGGTGAGCGTCGGCGACTTGAAATTGCGCGCGCTTTAGCGTCTCGTCCCAATTTTATGTTACTTGATGAACCATTTGCAGGAATTGATCCTATCGCTATTTTCGATATTCAACAACTTATTCGTCATTTAACGAGGCGTGGCATTGGTGTTTTAATAACGGATCATAATGTGCGTGAGACATTAGGACTTGTCGACCGCGCTTATATTATTCACACAGGTAAGGTGTTAGTTCACGGTTGTCCTAATGATATTATCAACAACGTTGATGTACGCAGAATTTATTTGGGAAATCAGTTTTCTCTTTGATTTTACAATTTTCACGAGTTTCCATTTAAGTTTAACCGAACATTATTAATTACTGAAAATCTCCTTATTTATGCCAAAACTTCTTTTATGACTATAATCTTAAAATGTTTTTATGGAGTGGTGCAGAAAGCTTCATCACTATAAGGTGAATTTGTTGCTTTATTGGTTTAGATTACGCATGATTGTATCGTAGAAAAGATATCACTAGATTAACTTGATAATGAGTGATAAATGAGGCTGTAAATAAATGTATGTGTTATTGAAAGGTAAGAGATATTCACCATATTTTTTTCTGTCGAATCAAATAACATATCGATAATGCTGTTTTGGGTATTTTGATGGGAGCACCAATTATATATTGCGGTTATTCAAGAGGGATTGTCGTGTTTTATTGGTTTGTATGGCATATTTCAAAATAGGAGCTCGTCTGTAGATATCAGAATAGATCTATAAATCTTTTAAAACAGTCATTAATTTTCTAGAAGCCTTTAGATTGTTGTCATAAGGCAGTGTTCAAGCTATACCGTAATTGTATAAAGTAAAGGTCTATTTCGCTCAGTATGTTTCCCATGTTATTAAGAGCTCGTTTTAAAAGAAAGAAAAAATTTAATTGGGAATTGTGCATTAACTCTTGTGATAAGTCTAATAAATTTTATCAATAATGACCTTTTCTAGTGTCTTAAGGAAATTAATTTTATGAGCAATTTTATTTCTTTTTTTTCTCATGCTGTTAATGAGGAGCTAAATATTATTTATTGTTGTGTTAAAAGTGATATGACATGTATTAAATCATCACCCATTATAAATTGAAAAATAAAAACACATGCAATGATGCATGAAAGTGAAAGAACTTTAAGTATCTATACCGTTTATAGGTTTATTGATTGAGCATTTGAGCGTGTAAGAGGAAAATTAAAGGATGAATTTGAGTGAGTTAATAGCACCAGAAGCAATCATTCCGACCCTTAAGGCTAATTCAAAAAAACAGGTTCTGCAAATTTTAGCCGAAAAAGCGTCTCAGCTGACAGGTCTTAGTGAGCATGTGATTTTTGATGTTGTTTTGCAACGCGAGAAGCTTGGTTCAACGGGTCTGGGTGGTGGTATTGCGATTCCTCATGGGAAATTGCCAGATATTAATCGTATTATTGGTATATTTGCACGTCTTGAAAACCCTGTTGATTTTGAAGCTCTCGATGATGAACCTATAGATCTCGTTTTTCTCCTTTTAGCACCTGAAAATGCTGGTGCAGATCACTTAAAAGCTTTATCGCAAATTGCGCGTGTTTTGCGTCACGCTGATGTTGTGCAAAAATTGCGCAATACGCATAATGCCAATGCGCTTTATGCTTTATTGATTCAAACTTCAGAATCAAATGCAGCTTAAAAGGTATTATGAGCGTGTAAGTTGCGAGGTATGCGCTACAGAGTGTAGGAAAATAATATAATTTGCATCTTAAGACTAATAACAAAAGGTTATGTCATGAGATTTAAGAAAATCACTTCTAAGTGAATCTTCTTTTTAAAAAGCAAGCAACAAAAACGGAGGGCTTGTCCTTTCTTGTTCTCGTATATTAAAGCATCTAATCATTATGTTCGTGGATTCTTTTATCCTATTATACTGTAAAAACACGATCATTTCAGATGTGGTAAAGTATGTAAGTTTCTTTAATATACTAAGAGCTTTTAGAATGTGTGGTAAATATTCTTAAAGCAGGACTTGCTTGTAGAACCTTGAGTTAACTTAATTTCATGAGTGGAAAAACAAGAGGAGCTGCGCTCGACTAAGAATCTAAACTGTTCATAAGCCAAATTGGATTAAGAATTTTCGTCCTTTGAGGGCGGGGAAGAAATCAGCGGGAAAGTTTATTTGTGCATTGAATTTTTTCGTAAGTTAATTTTGAGTATCTATGGATAATATTATTAAGGTTCAAGCTGAAATAAGGGATATTGCGTCCTTTGTATGAGAGAGGAGAGAGATCAACTATTTTAATAGATATGGTTTAGATGCCAGCTCATACTAAACAATAATTTTGCACGGTAAGAATGAAAATTATAGCTTTGGGTTGAGTGAAAGAGCTTTGTACATGGGAAGCTTTATTCAGATCCACTTTAATTGATTAAAATATTGTTTTAAAAACGGTAATGTTAGAACTGCTATAGAAAAAAGTTTTAAATTTCTTTTTATAAATTTACTTAGAAATAAGATAAGGAGACTTTCCAAAAGAGTTCTTAAGAAGTTTTTTATAACAGAAAGAAAAATATCGTCTAATACATTAAAATAATACGATTAAGCTATTATAAGCGATTAAAACCATTTTAGAAATTAATAATTGGAGATGAAATATATAGGGAAATAAGATCAAAAGAAACAAAGTTGTATGTGATTATTAATATAGAATCTAAATTCTTTATGTTTTATTATTAATATCTTGATAATATTTTATTATTTTTACAAGGTATTTTGAAGATTGAGAAAAAGTGTTATCGGGACGATATTGAATACGAAATATGAATGCACTATAATGAGTAAAAGGTGGAGTATTTTGTGAACATAAATGTATTGAATGCATAAAGTCGAGAAGTGATATTCGTAAGGCGATTAAGCTTTTTTGCGGGGAGTTCGGGGTGTATTTTCAAAATTTTGCATCAGATTGCTTGTGATATAATGCTTGTGATATAAAGAGTATGGTTTATTTCTTAACAGAGTGATGGTATATTTTTATCTCGTTTTGAAGTTCTATAGCTTAAAGAGATCGTTTTTTATACAAAAACGAAATAAGTAGCGTAAAATGAAGATGTTATTTTTTAATGTGGTTATTGAATAAGAAGTTTATGTTTTGGTAACGATTAAAAGGTCACAATGAAACGTATAAATCTATTTTGATTAGTGTGAAAATATTTCGCTTATTGAAGGAATTAGGACAATAACACATGAATATCGAGGAGTTTTTATTGAACTTTTCCAATGAAGAAATCTTGTTAGAGACTAAAGAAGTGAGCTAAATGAAGATGTTTGAAAAGACTGTTATTGCTGCATCTGTAATGGTTCTTGTTACAGCGGGAGTGGCATATGCACAAACGCCAAGCCGTTTAAATCAATTTGAAGCGTGGGGAGCCTATTCTTATAAATCGCCCAAAAATACGATTTGCTATGTGTTATCGGTACCTTTGAAGGCTCTTCCAACGACAGTTAATCATGGTGATAACTTTTTCTTGGTTACCAAGCGTTCTCATTCTCCTATTTCGTTTGAACCGCAGTTCATGGCTGGTTATACGCTTCAAGAAGGGTCTAGAGTGACAGTGACCATTGGAGGTAAGGACTTTGATTTTTTCACGAAAGATTCCTCAGCTTGGTTGGCGTCATCAGAGCTAGAAAAGCAGCTTGTTTCTGCTATGCGTGCTGGAAGCGATATGACAGTGAAAGCGATATCAAAACGAGGAACGCATACCACTTATACTTATTCCTTAAAAGGGGTTACTGCTGCATTAAATGCAGTTCAAAAGTGCCATTAAGGTTTCGATAACTCTAAAATAGTAATGTAAATTGGAAAGCAATGGCCATTTCCTATGACCTTAGACCAGTTGGTTCATGTTCAGCACGAAAAACAGATAATGTGGTCGTGAAGGAGAGTTCAAAGCTTTCTTTAATTGGTTTATCGCAAGATGAAATGGTGCAGGCATTAAAGACCGTTGGTGTACCAGAGCGTCAAACACGTATGCGTGTACGCCAGCTTTGGCATTGGCTTTATGTACGTGGTGTTTCAAATTTTGATGAAATGCTGAATATTTCTAAAGCAATGCAAGAAACACTTAAGTGTCATTTTTCCATTGCGCGCCCAGAAATTGTTGGAGAACAAATATCAAAAGATGGTACACGTAAATGGCTCTTACGTTTTCCTGCACGTGGAGCTGGGAGGCCTGTTGAGATTGAAACGGTTTATATTCCTGAGGAAGGGCGTGGTACTTTATGTCTTTCATCGCAAGTAGGGTGTACGTTAACCTGCTCCTTTTGCCATACGGGAACACAGATGCTTGTTCGCAATCTGACTGCAGAAGAAATTTTGGCACAGTTATTGGTTGCACGTGATTGTTTGGGTGATTTTCCTGATAAGAATACTCCTGATGGAGCAATTGTTCCCATTGAAGGGCGCAAAATTACCAATATTGTTATGATGGGAATGGGAGAACCTCTTTATAATTTTGAAGCTGTTAAAAAAGCTTTATTGATTGCTTCTGATGGCGATGGACTTTCTTTATCAAAACGTCGGATTACGCTTTCAACCAGTGGGGTTGTTCCTGGAATTGTCCGAACCGGAGAAGAAATTGGTGTTATGTTGGCGATTTCACTCCACGCAGTACACGATACATTAAGGGATATGCTTGTTCCCATTAATAAAAAATATCCGCTTGCTTTACTAATGGATGCTTGCCGTAATTATCCTGGTCTCTCTAATGCAAAGCGAATCACATTTGAATATGTTATGCTAAAAGATATCAATGATAGTTTAGATGATGCAAAGCGATTGATTCAGCTATTGAAAGGGATTCCTGCTAAGATCAATTTAATTCCTTTTAATCCGTGGCCAGGGAGTAACTATCAGTGTTCTGATTGGGATCAAATCGAGCGTTTTGCTGATGTCGTTAATCGAGCGGGTTATGCTTCTCCTATTCGGATACCGCGTGGACGCGATATTTTAGCTGCATGTGGACAGCTTAAATCGGCTTCAGAGCGCTTACGGAAATCTGAACGTTTACGACTTGAAAATGCTGTTGGTCATTAGTTAATGCAATTTTCAGCTATATAGCGAAGCGATATAAAGTCTGTGCTTTTTTGTTTGTAAATTAATATCCAAACCTCGTGCGATAGCATATGTGAGATAGAGATTAAGATTGGATAAATTCTAGACAAACAGTTTCAACTTTATATGCTAAATAGAAAGAAAGATATTGTATATAGTCTGTTTGCGGAATCTCTGAAATAAAGAGGCAGCCTATTTTAGAGGAAATATGAAGTTTTAGGGGGGGGCGTAAAGAATTTGAACCTTATTATCATACTCTCTAATTCGGCTTTATGGTTTTTAAAAGCATTGACGGTAATATCTTTTAAAGAGTGGAAATATACAATGCCTCATGTTTTTGTTTGTTACATTTTTTAACAAGATCACGGTTTATACATAAAACGGCGTGTCTAAAATATAAATTCCATTGTGTTGTCCATTAAAATGTTTTTAAAAAAATATTTTTTAATGTACTCCCCATCTCACGACAATGCCTGCGAAAAGTATAATACAAAATCCTCTGTGAAATATATGATACTTTAATAAAGCTGTAAGTTGGTGGCTGCATTCTATTTTTAGCTTTTCTTGTGATGTACAAGGGAAAGCTATTGTTTAATTCAACATAAACAGATTTAAAATAATAGAGTTGCACAAATATATAGAGTTATCATTTAAATTAAAAACGATAAATTACACCTTATAAATCAATTTTTTGTAACGATAAGAAGATGGAGGGCAAAGCTGGTAAAAATACCTGCAATAAGCCAGTCGAGAAAGCGAAGATAAAGAGGGTTCTGTTTAAGGATTTTGGTAAGTTTATGCGCTGTAAAAACGATTGCAATTGTAATGGGGAAAGAAATAGGAATATAAGAGAGTCCCAAAAAGAGCAGCTTTTGTGTTGCCATAGGATCATTCGCATTGATAAATTGTGGTAAGAATGTTGCGTTAAAGAGTATGACTTTAGGATTTAGAAGATTAATTCCAATACCAGCAAGATAGTTACGTTTAGAGCTTTGAGGTTTAGAAGATGTTGGTTCAAAGGAAAGTGTCGGGTTTCTCCGTAATGCTTGAAAGGCAAACCATAAAAGATAAAAGGCGCCAACAATTTTCAGAAAAACAAAGGCGTGTGGCGCAGCAAAAATAAGCGCTGATAAACCAAGTGCTACAGCTGTAACCTGAATGGCAAATCCTGTTGCACTTCCCAAGGCGCACATAATTCCAGCTTTTTTGCTTTGTGTAATGGTTCGTCCTACAGAAAGCATCATATCAGGTCCTGGAATAAGTGCTAAAATCAACGATGCTAAAGCAAACTGTACAACAATAGACCACTCCGGTAGAAATGACACGTCGATCTCCTCTTATTTTTAAGTAATGTTCATTATTTATACTTTGAGGCGTCTTTATTTATGCTTTTTGAGTCTTTTTAATGTTGTTTAAAGAGAATTTATTTTTATATTTCTTGTGTCGTTTTAATTTTTTAGAAAAAAAGAACAATTCGTATAGAGCTTTATAATGAAAAAGTGGCAAAGTATTAGAAAAGTTGTTTTGGCTTATTCGGGGGGATTGGATACGTCAATTATTCTCAAATGGTTACAAAGTGCGCTAGGCGTTGAAGTTGTGACTTTTACAGCAGATTTGGGGCAGGGAGAAGAATTAGAGCTTGCTCGTCGTAAAGCTGAAATGCTAGGTGTTAAAGAAATCTACATTGAAGATTTGCGTGAAGAATTTGTGCGTGATTTTGTTTTTCCGATGTTTCGAGCCAATACCGTTTATGAAGGGACTTATCTTTTAGGAACATCAATTGCACGTCCACTTATTTCAAAACGTCTTATTGAAATTGCTAAGGAAACAGGGGCAGATGCCATTGCTCATGGAGCAACGGGCAAAGGCAATGATCAGGTACGCTTTGAACTTTCTGCTTATGCACTTAATCCTAATATAAAGATTATTGCTCCGTGGCGTGATTGGGATTTTAAGAGTCGGACAGATCTGTTTGAATTTGCGCGTATGCATCAAATTCCTGTAGAAAAAGATAAGCAAGGCGAAGCACCTTTTTCAGTGGATGCAAATTTATTACATTCTTCATCAGAAGGAAAGATTTTAGAAAATCCAGCCCTTCCTGCTCCTGAATATGTCCATATGCGTACTCTTTCGGTGGAAGATGCTCCAGATGAAGCAACCAGAATCACTCTTGGCTTTAAAAAAGGCGATGCAGTTTCAATCAATGGAAAAAATTTATCTCCTGCAACTTTACTTGCAGAACTAAATCATTATGGGCGGGATAATGGTATTGGTCGGTTGGATTTGGTAGAAAATCGTTTTGTAGGTATGAAATCGCGGGGTATTTATGAAACACCAGGAGGGACCATTCTTTTAACAGCTCATAGAGCAATAGAATCTTTAACACTAGATCGTGGTGCAGCGCATTTGAAAGATGAATTGATGCCACGTTATGCAGAACTCATTTATTATGGCTTTTGGTTTTCTCCCGAACGTAAGATGTTGCAAGCAGCGATTGATTTATCTCAAGAACATGTTGAAGGTGAAGTCACGTTAAAGCTCTATAAAGGGAACGTGATTGTTGAAGGGCGCCAAAGCAAAAAATCACTTTATTCAAGTGAATTGGTAACTTTCGAGGATGATCAAGGTGCTTATGATCAAAGAGATGCAACTGGTTTTATTAAATTAAATGCCCTACGTTTACGTACATTAGCAAGGCGTCATCAAGGTGATAAAGAAAAGAAATAAAAATTACTTTGATAAGTATCATGTGGGGGAGTGTTTTTGTATAAAACGCTTAATTTAAGAATTTTTACCTGTTGGTTTTTACAGTTCTTTCGTTGAATGTTAGAGTTTTCGTTTTTTTGCGAATGACGGTAATAAGCAAGATCCACGAAAATAATAATGAAGGCTCTGATAATCAAAACAAGACAATTTTGCTTTATAACGTTCAATGTTTTTATTTCACTCAGAACGAAATATGTTTACAGTGAGGGTGGTTTTTGTATTGTGACTTAGGAGTATAAAGAAATTTACATCTTTTTGCTTGCTATTATTGACGAATAAATTCAAGAACCATACACCCTATTTTGGAAGATTATAATTTTTAGGATAAATAATGATGCGTAATCAGTGTGATGCCCTTAGCCTTACGTCTGAATTAAAGGATGCGGCTGCTCAATCGAGAACTTGGCCATTTGAAGAAGCACGTAAGATTATAAAACGGTATGAAAAGACGGGTTACCCAGACAGTATAATATTTGAGACCGGTTATGGACCTTCTGGTTTACCGCATATTGGAACTTTTGGGGAAGTTGCACGTACAACCATGGTGCGTCATGCATTTCATATTCTCACAGAGAATAAAGTAAAAACAAAATTACTTTGTTTTTCTGATGATATGGATGGTTTGCGCAAGGTTCCTGAGAATGTGCCTGATCGCGAGAGGATGGAACATTATCTTGGTCAACCGTTGAGCCGTGTACCTGATCCTTTTGGAGATGATTATCCTTCTTTTGGAGCGGCCAATAACGCACGTTTACGGGCTTTCCTTGATCGTTTTGGTTTTGATTATGAATTTGCAAGTGCTACGGATTATTACAATTCTGGTCGTTTTGATGAAACACTTTTAAAAATTCTTGCTTGTTATGACAAGGTGATGGCAATTATTTTACCAACATTGGGTGAAGAGCGACAGGCGACTTATTCTCTCTTTTTACCGATTTCTCCTTTTTCTGGAAAAGTATTACAAGTACCAATGATTGCGCGTAATGTTGAAAAAGGGACAGTCACTTATATTGAACCTGAAACAGGAGAAACCATAGAAACAGAGGTTACAGGGGGTAAAGTTAAGTGTCAGTGGAAGGTCGATTGGGCTATGCGTTGGGCAGCGCTTGGCATTGATTATGAAATGGCAGGAAAAGATCTTATCGATTCCACAAATCTTTCTTCTAAAATTTGTAAAGTACTGGGTGGAAAGCCTCCAGAGGGATTTAACTATGAACTCTTTTTAGATGATAAAGGGCAAAAAATTTCCAAATCCAAGGGAAATGGCTTAACCATTGATGAATGGCTTACATATGCTCCAACAGAGAGCTTAGGGCTTTATATGTTTTCAAAGCCCAAGACAGCAAAACGACTTTATTTTGATGTTATTCCCAAAGCTGTGGATGAATATTATGCGCATCTTTCTGCCTATGGTCGTCAAAGTTGGCAAGAACGGCTTAGTAATCCTGTATGGCATATTCATAATGGTTGTCCACCGCAGGTTGATTTACCTGTACCTTTTGCGATGCTTTTAAATTTGGTAAGTGCTTCAAATGCAGAGAATGCAGGGGTTCTTTGGGGTTTTATTTCTCGTTACGCTAAGGGGGCAAATGCGCAAACTTGTCCAGAACTTGATCAATTGGTGAAATTTGCCATTAAATATTTTGATGTTTTTGTTAAACCAAACAAAAAATTTCGTATACCAGATGACAGCGAACGAGCAACATTAGCACAAATTGATGCAAAATTAGCCAATTTGCCTGAAACTGTTGATGGCAACACACTACAAAATACACTTCTTGATGTTGCACGGTTAACGGAACGCTATCAAGATCATAGCAAAAAAAGCCCTGAAGGTGGGCCTGGTGTTTCCAATGTTTTTTTTCAAATGTTGTATGAGGTCCTTTTAGGACAAGAGAGAGGTCCACGATGGGGATCATTTATAGCGCTTTATGGGATTAATGAAATGCGTGCACTGATTGCTGAAGCACTTGCACGACCTATGGAGGAATAATGGAACGAAGAGTACAGGAAGTAAAGCGGCGTCGTACATTTGCAATTATTGCTCACCCAGATGCTGGGAAAACAACATTGACGGAAAAGCTTTTATTGTTTGGTGGTGCTATTCAACTTGCAGGAGAAGTAAAAGCCAAAAAAGATCGTATTCAAACTCGTTCTGACTGGATGAATATTGAGCGTGATCGTGGTATTTCTGTTGTGACTTCTGTGATGACGTTTGAATATGAAAATCATATTTTTAATCTCCTAGATACCCCAGGCCATGAAGATTTTGCAGACGATACTTATCGCACGCTTACAGCGGTTGATAGTGCTATCATGGTATTGGATGGGGCCCGCGGGATTGAGCCTAGAACATTAAAACTGTTTGAAGTGTGTCGGATGCGGGATATTCCTATTGTTACTTTTATCAATAAAATGGATCGTGAGGCGCGTGATCCTATAGAGCTTTTAGATGAAATTGAGGAAAAACTTGCGCTTGATACCGCACCCATAACATGGCCCATTGGGACAGGTAAAGATTTTGTTGGGACTTTTGATCTCCATCATAACCGTTTTCGCCAAAAAGATGATGAGATAACACAGCGGATCGTTTCAAATCCCAGTGAGGTTGTCCATTTACTTCCAGAGTATCAACGTTCCACTTTTCTTGAAGGAGTAGAACTCGCTCAAAGTGTTTGCAAGAATTTTGATCTTCAAGCTTTCCGTGAAGGTCATATGACACCGGTTTATTTTGGTTCAGCTTTACGAAATTTTGGTGTTCGTGATTTGATCAATGCGCTTATTGATTTTGGTCAAAGTCCCCGTGATCAAAGTGCAGATCAGCGCAATATCATAGCAACTGAACCTAAAATGACGGGATTTGTTTTTAAAATTCAAGCGAATATGGATCCTAATCATCGTGATCGTATTGCATTTTTTCGGGTATGTTCGGGAACACTTGAACGTGGTATGAAGACAAAATTGGTCAGAACAGGAAAACCGATGACACTTTCGGCTCCACAATTTTTCTTTGCGCGTTCGCGCCAAATTGCTGATCAAGCCTATGCTGGTGATATCGTAGGGATTCCTAATCATGGAACATTGCGTATTGGCGATACTTTGACTGAAGGAGAAGATATTCTTTTTAAGGGAGTACCCAATTTTGCACCAGAGATTTTGCGTCGTGTTTGTTTGGGCGATCCAATGAAAGCAAAAAAGCTCAAAGAAGCTTTGCAACAAATGGCTGAAGAAGGGGTTGTGCAATTGTTTATTCCTGATGATGGGTCGCCTTCTCTCATTGGTGTTATTGGTGCTTTGCAAATTGATGTTTTAAAAGAGCGATTAAAAATAGAATATTCTTTGCCAGTGAATTTTGAGTCTGCACGCTTTAATTTATGCCGTTGGATTTCAGCGCAGAGCAAAGATGAGTTGCAAAAGTTTCTCAACAATCATCGCTCTGCTCTTGCGTATGATTTAGAAGGTGATCCAGTTTTTTTAGCGGAGAACCATTTTTCATTAAATTATGAAGCAGAAAGAGCTCCTAAGATAAAATTTTCTACTTTTAAAGATTATCAAGTAAGCTCTTAATGTAAAGAAGAATTTTTTATGTAACAATTTGGTTGATAATGATTTTTCATATTGAGTTAGGGATCTGAATATTGTTATTTTTTTCTGAAAACAAAAGGAATATGTAAAAAACACTTTCAGATTGTGTTATATAAAGAGAGAAGTAAATTTATTTATAATATTCAATAAGTTATAATATATTTGTAATTGTAACGTCTTTTAAAATTTTGATATATTTTTTCACAATAGCTTAAGCCAAGGTTATATATTTAAGTATTTTGAATGTCAGCTAAAAATCTCCTGTATAAATAGAGCTTTTCAGTTTTTTCTTGTATGAAAATTGTATACAGTCAAAATAAAGCAAATAATCAATAAGATGAAATTTGTTATTCCCAATATGAGATCATATGACTTATAAGCCACGTGTCTTTTCTATATCTTCTGGAACGGCTTTTTTGCCTCACTTTGTTGATGCACTGCTCTCTGGTACCCTTATTGATAATTTCGCTCCCAATGGAGATATTCAAACTGCTCTTGCTGATAGCCTTATTTATGTTCCGACACGTCGTGCTGCGCGCGCTTTGCGTTTAGCTTTTGTTGAAAGAAGTGATACACAATCAACCTTTTTGCCAACTATTCGTGCTCTAGGAGATGTAGATGAAGACAGTTTTCTTTTTGTTGAAAATCATACTAGCGCTTTAAATCCGCCCATTGGTGAAAGTGAACGCCTACTGCTTTTAGCGCGCCTTATTCGTCCATGGCGTGAAAATTTGCCTGCGCATCTGCGTGCCATGTTTGGTACAGAAGATGTGCTTATTCCAGCTCATAGTGCTGATGCAATTTGGCTTGCTCAAGATTTAGCACATTTGATGGATGAAATTGAAACAGAAGGAGCAGATTGGTCGAAACTTAAAGATATTGCACCTGACATGGTCGCTGAATGGTGGCAGATAACGCTCGATTTTCTGACTATTGTTACGCAAAATTGGCCACAAATCTTGACAGAAAGACAACGAAGTAATCCCGCTGAATGGCGTAATCAAGCACTCACAATGCGTGCAGAGACTTTACGACGTATACAGCCTGATAAACCTATCATTGCAGCTGGTGTATCAGGTTCTATTCCCGCTGTTTCTCATCTTTTAAAGGTTATAGCTTCTCTGCCAAAAGGGGCTGTTGTTCTTCCTGGACTTGATCTCCATATGGATGAAGAACAATGGAATGCACTAAGCACAAGCAATAAAGAAAAAACAGCTTGTGATTTTTTTAATCATGCAGAAAATGTTTTTAGTCATCCTCAATATCATTTAAAAAAACTTCTTTCTCTCATGGAGTTTCAACGTCGTCATGTTTGCGAGATTGGCCAACAGAGTAGCACAAAGAAAAGGCGAATGGCTCTTTTATCGGAAGCACTCCGACCAGCTTCTACAACAGATAAATGGATACAAATTGACCGCGATGATTATGAGAATCTTTGTGCAGACTGGTCATTTATTGAAGCTATAAACGAACGTGAAGAAGCTCTTGCTATTGCTGTTGCTTTACGCAAAGCTATTGAAAAACCCCAAAAAACCGCAGCTCTTATTACAAATGATCGTAATTTAGCACGTCGTGTTTCCGCGGAATTACAGCGATTTGGAATTGAAGCAAATGATTCTGGAGGTATACCACTTGCACAAACATTGCCTGTAACGCTTTTGCGACTTATTTTAGAAAATGTGTTGCAACCTGATGATTCCATAGCTTTTCTTTCTCTCCTTAAACATCCCCTTACAGCACTCCAACAAAACCGCCATCGTTTACGGGAAATGGCAGAAAATTTTGAACTTTTTGTTCTTAGGGGGAACACAGGGCACATCAATCTTTGCGAATGTGATCAGTTTCTTGAAAAATGGATTGAAACATATTTCCATGATCGTTCTGAAATAAAAGCCCTTGATCAACAGAAATGTGAAGAAGCACATCTCCTCTGTCATCTTTTGAAGAAAGCTGTTGAACCTTTAACATCTCTTATGAAAAAAGAGAAAGAATGCACTATCAGCGAAGCCGCAATAGCAACTGTTGAGGTTTTTGAAAATTTTGGTCGCGATGAGGATAACTCTCTTGCACATCTCTATCAACACGAAGCAGGACAAGCCTTATCAAATTTTTTGCGTGAATTGGTCAGTGATCAATCAGGATTAACATTTCATCTTTGTGAATGGCCTGCTATGTTTTCTGCATTGATCGCAATGCGTTCCGTTACACCTTCTCCTGGAGGACATCCACGTTTATTCATCTGGGGTACTTTGGAATCACGTTTACAAACGGTTGATACAGTGGTTATCGGCGGTCTTAATGAAGGATCATGGCCGATATCAACCCGAAACGATGCTTTTTTATCGCGACCGATGAAAATGATGTTAACTTTGGAACCACCAGAGCAGCGTATTGGTTTTTCCGCGCATGATTTTCAATGGGCGATGGGAATGGATAAAGTGGTGATGAGTCGCGCATTGCGCGTTAATCATACCCCTTCCATTCCTTCACGTTGGCTACAACGCATAGAAACAGTTGTAGGAAAACAGGTTTGGAAACAAATCCGTGAACGAGGTGAAATACTCCTTCATTGGGCAAAGATGCTTGATCATACAAGCATGATTTCTGAGGTGAAACGTCCCTGCCCTGTACCACCTCTTGATATGCGTCCACGTCATTTTTCAGTTACTGAAATAGAAACATTGCGGTATGACCCTTATGCTATTTATGCAAAAAAAGTCTTACGGCTCAAACCTCTTAAAGCTCTTATTCATGACCCTAGTGCTTCTGAACGTGGAACACTTTATCATGCTATTCTTGCAGATTTTTGCACAAAAATAAAAGATCCGAATGCTGCAAATACATTAGATGTGTTACTCGCTATTGGACGTAAAGAATTTGATAAATTCAATTTTCCATCCGATATTGAAGTCATTTGGTGGAATAGCTTTGAAAATCTTGCTCCACGCCTTATTCAATGGGAACAAAGTTTAGGACCGCGAGAACGATATCCAGAAGTGGTATCACAAAAAATCCCTATAGGGGGAACAGGGGTAACCCTTTCCGGACGTGTGGATCGTCTTGATATTTTGCCAGATAAAACGGTTGAAATTTTAGATTTTAAAACTGGAACGCCTCCTTCATCAAAACAGGTTCGCGAATTATTATTTCCGCAATTGGCTTTAGAAACAGCTTTGCTGATGGAAGGGGCATTCCCAGATTTTCAAGATTTTACCCCCTCAAATTTATTTTACATTCCCCTTAACGGAAAAGGTGAAATTAAATCCCAATCAATTCTTTTAAAGAAAAAAGAAGGAAAAACTCACTTAGATGCTGTTAAGCTTGGTGAAATTGCGTGGAAAAATCTTATCACACTCATAACTTATTATCAAAATCCACAACAAGGCTATCTTTCACATGCCGTTCCTATGTCAAAACGATATGAAGGTGATTACGACCATTTGGCGCGGTTGTGGGAATGGTCAAGTGGTCTTCATAAAGAAGAACAATCATGACTTTTTTTTCTATTCCTGAAGTCGCTCTTGATGCACAAGAAATGGCAACACATCCCCAAAAAAACGTGTGGGTTTCTGCAAATGCTGGATCTGGAAAAACGCATGTTTTAAGTGAACGTGTTATCCGTTTGCTTTTAAACGGTACACCTCCAGCACGTATTTTATGCCTTACTTATACAAGAGCTGCTGCTGCTGTTATGCAATCACGTATTTTTCGCACGCTTTCCAGTTGGAATGAACTCGATGATGCACAGCTGCAAGAAACCTTAACACGGTTTGAAAATAAACCCGTCAATGCGCAAAAATTAACTTATGCACGACAACTCTTCGCGCGTGCTCTCGAAACACCTGGTGGCTTAAAAATCCAAACGATTCATGCTTTTTGTGAATCTCTTTTGCATCAATTTATGTTAGAAGCCAATATTGCAGGGCATTTTGAACTTCCCGATGATATCAGTCGAAAAAAATTAATACAAGAATCGCGTCGTCAACTTTTAGCGCGTCATGATGTGCAACCCGCTTTACAACAGTTACTTAAATTTATCAGTGAACATACTTTTAACCAATTGCTCTATGAAGCAACGGAAAAGCAACATAAATTGTCTGATTTTTTATCTTCCCTTCTATCTGAGAATGGAGAAGAAAAATTGCGTGCGCTTTTTAACTTAGCGCCCGATGAAACAACCCAATACCTATTGGAACAAATGCAACAGATTGCGCGCCTTCCCCTTTATGCTCTTAACCATTGTGAAACCAATGGCAGTCAAAGCTTCAAGGATATGGTGGCAAAACTTTCCCAATTAGAAGAGGTACATGATGAGACAAATATTCTCAATAGTATTTCTGATATTTATTTTACAACAAAAGGTGAGCCACGGAATTTCTCAAATTTATCTCGTAAAAAATCAGACGAAATTTGGCCTTTTATTCAACAAATGCTTGAAGATAAACAAAGCGAGCTTTCTATTCTTTTAGAGAAATATCAATGCGCAAAAGTTGCGACCCTCAATATGGCTGCTTTTCAGCTCTGTGCCGTTTATCTCAAAATATATACGAATCTAAAAAAGGCTAATAGCTTCTTAGACTTTGACGACCTTATTGAGCGTACGCTTCATTTGTTACAGCGCAAAGGTGCAAGTCAATGGGTGCATTATAAACTTGATCGTGGGCTTGATCACATTCTACTTGATGAAGCACAAGATACCAACCCCGAGCAATGGCAAATTATTCAATTGTTGGTACAAGAGTTTTTCTCAGGTTATAGCCAACGAACAAATATACGTACTCTTTTTGCTGTTGGAGATGAAAAGCAATCTATTTATTCTTTTCAAGGCGCTGCTCCAGAAAATTTTGCTGCAAATGGACGAATTATTCAAAAAAAAGTGCAGCAAACAAATCAGCAATTTGAAAAAATACAATTGCATTACTCTTTTCGCTCTACAGCAGATGTTCTTAAAAGCGTTGATCTTGTTTTTGAAACACCAGAAAATTATAAAGGGCTTTCGGCAGAAAATACAAAAACAGTGCATGAAGCTATTCGTGTTCATAGTCCGGGTGAAGTTGTTATATGGGATGCTGTTTCTAAAGAAACGAGTGAATTTCCTCAGGATTGGCATTTAAGCGTTGATCATTTAGATACACCTGAAGTCCGTTTAGCAGAAAAAATTGCTGAAACTATTGCTAATTGGTTACAAAGAGGCGAAATGCTTCTAGCAAAAGGGCGCTTAATACGAGCAAGTGATATTATGATTTTGGTCCGTAAGCGGGATCAATTTGTCTCAGCGCTTTCTCGTGCTTTTAAACACCGCAATATTCCTGTAGCAGGGGCTGACCGTTTACAACTTACTAAACATATTAGTATCCGTGATTTAATGGCACTTGCGCGTTTTGTTTTGCAGCCACAAGATGATCTTTCTCTTGCTTGTGTTTTAAAAAGTCCCCTTTTTGCTCTTAGTGAAGAGGAACTCTATCTGCTTGCCGCACACCGCACTGGCTCTCTTTGGCAAAGTTTGTGTACGCATACATCATCGCGGGTATCTTTTAAAGATGCTTTTGAAAAGCTGAACCATTATCGTACTTTAGTAGATCAAATACCGGTTTTTGAATTCTATAGCCATATTCTGAATAATGATAAGGGAAGACAAAAAATTCTGTCTCGTTTAGGATCTGAAGCAAATGACGTGCTCGATGCTTTTATGGATTATACGCTCACTATTCAAAAGACCGGATTACCAGGATTACAAGCTTTTTTAGAAACATTAAGTGCAAGCGAACCAGAAATTAAACGTGAGTTTGAACAAAATAATGAAGAAATTCGTATTATGACTGTTCACGCCGCAAAAGGACTAGAGGCTGCTGTTGTGTTTTTAGTTGATCCCGGTAGTGCGATTTGGCATCCTCAGCATGCCCCTCACTTGCTTAAAGTTCCTTTAGATAAGGCACAAGTGAATGGACAACAAGCTTTTATTTGGCGCCCCAATGAAAAGTTTGATACAAAACTTTCTAAACAAGCAATTTCACATTTAAAAGAGCGTGCAGAAGAAGAATATAGGCGCCTTCTTTATGTAGGAATGACACGCGCTGAAGATCGCTTGTTTATTTGTGGATATAAAAGTCAGAAAACGCCATCTCATACATGGTTACAACTGGTAAAAAAAGCTCTTGAACCTCATGCGGTTGCTATAAAAGGTCCTGCGGAAGATATTGCAGCTTGGCGTTATTGCATTACACCGCCTTCTTCTACTTCTATAATCCCCGAAATCGCCTGTTCTGAATGCCAAACTTTACCGCCTTTGCCTGCTTTTTTCTCTCATAAAGTACCAGCAGAACCAATTCTCCCAAAACCGTTAAAACCCTCAGTAGCGAGCCTTTCTATTGAAGCTGATACAGAACCTTCCTCAAGTCCAAAACAACTTACTATTTCACCTGTTTTAGGAGCAACGAACACAAATAGAGCTTTTTCCATTGAATATGGTAATCTCATTCACCGATTGTTACAATATTTACCCGATTGTCCCCCACAAAAACGTCGAGATTATGCTCGAAACTATCTCAATATAAAAGCCTCTCATTGGCATGAGAGCCAAAGAGAAGATGCTCTTTGCCATATTTGGAAAATATTAGATCATGTTTATCTCAAACCTCTTTTTTCTGAGCATTCACGTGCTGAGGTTTCCTTGATGGGCATTGTAAAAATTCGTGGAAAAGAACAAGCAATTTCTGGTCAAATTGACCGTCTCTACATCACGCAAAACAGCATTATCTTTGCCGATTTTAAAACGGGAATCCCACCAGAAAATGAAGCAGCTATTGCTTCTCATCATTGGTTGCAAATGGCTCTTTACCGAAAATTGTTGCAATCCATTCATCCTGATAAAGATGTTCAAGCTCTGCTTATCTACAGTAAAGAAGCCAAAATTTTCAAACTTTCTCCAGAAAAACTCGAGGCATTTCTTGGTGAAATTGCTTTATAAGTTGTTTTTTCCCTTCAAAGCATCTTAAGGCTTTTTTACTTTCATAAAATCGCCAATAAACATAATGCATAATCTCAGGTGTAAAAGAGTCTCTTAATAATTTATCTTTGCAATAACTTGATATGAATTGTTATCATACCAATGTATAGAAGTGAATATAAAGGATAAATTAATGACATGTATAAAAATTGATAAGGACAATTTCGAAAGTGAAGTTTTAACCTCTTCCACCCCTGTTGTGGTTGATTTTTGGGCAGAATGGTGTGGTCCTTGCAAAATGATTGCTCCAATTTTGGATGAAATTTCAATAGAAATGCAAAATCAAGTTAAAATTGCCAAAGTGAATATTGATGAAAATCCGGAACTTGCTACCCAATATGGAGTGCGCTCTATCCCTACATTATTAATGTTTAAAAATGGAAATGTTTCATCGAATATGATTGGCGCTGCCCCTAAAGGACGTCTTTCTGAGTGGATAAAAAATGGCCTTAATTGATGCCATACACAGTAACGATAAAGGAGAGAAATTTTAGTCTCTCCTTTTGATTTTTTTTAAACATTCTTTTCTGTAATACATTGTAAGAGCAATTCAATTAAACCAAAAATTTAAATGATTTTAAGAATCCACACTGTTATACATGATTCAATAGATCATTTTTTATCAAAAAATTGTCCTGTATGAACAATGTAGGCAATTCCTTATTTATGTGCGCGCCAACAAATATTAGGTGACGGATATTTTTTTTGGATAAGGCTATCGAGATAGGGGGGACAATACATAAAAAAGCAAATACCACTCTAGCAATAAAGAAGTTTCTGCTTGGAGTGTTTGGCAATAACAAAAGGAGATTTTAAGCAAAAATTTTACAAATTACTTTTCTAAAGTTTACAATTTTTAAGGAGAAAGAAGAAAGAAATTCACGATTGGTAAGTTAATGCTCTTCTGAGAAAATGATCACCTTGATATAAAATTCTTTTACACGTTTCTCTAAAATCAAAAGAGTTTTTTAAAAATTTTCAAAAAAAATAATCTCTAAAAGAAACGGATTAATTCCTACCAATTAACGGATGCTCTCTGCGAATTGTGCTATTTTTATAAAAGTATCAGTGTTTTGTTTTATCTTCATGGTTGGTGCATCCAGCAGGGCTTCATTTTATTCATCATTTCAAGTTTCATAGGTACTGAGGCATCACAAACTAAAAAATGATGATATCCATGATCACGTCTATGTTTTTTTTAATGTATGAATTGCAAAAGCCTGTTGCAAACGTTTAATGGAATGTGGTGCTGATCTAAGTGTTACATGGCGCCCATGAACTTCGTATTGTAAGGTAAGCGCGAAAGTGGCAAGCTCTAAAAGGGCTACACTTCTTTCTGGCCATTCAACGAGTAAAATATTGTTCTCGCATGCTTCATAAAGCCCTAATTCATCAATTTCTTCTTCCATAGAAAGGCGATAAAGATCAGCATGAATAATTTCAAACTGTGGAAGCTGATAGCTTTGCATAAGAGTAAAAGTAGGGCTTGGAACATCTATAGTGTTATCGTTTGCAAGTGTTTGGATGATTGTACGTGCAATGGTTGATTTTCCGGTTCCAAGATCTCCTTGCAGTGTTATAAGATCTCCCGGCTTTAAAGAAAGGGCTAAATTTTGTGCAAAAAGCTTTGTTGCCTCTTCATTTTCAAGAAAAAAACTAAAATTCATTAAGAGTTCCATGAGATGGATGAAAAATTTTTATTATAATAAAGGCTAAAATTAAAAAATCTTATCTCCTTTGGAGAGTGGGAAAAAACATTTAACTGTTGTTCCTTTTCCAGAACCGGTAAGAATTTCAACATGTCCACCGTGTAGTTCAACGAAACTTTTTACAAGGGAAAGGCCAAGACCTGCTCCCGCACGCCCACCATGGTGTGAATGAGAAGAAAAACGTTTAAAAACACGATCAAGAATGTCTTTAGGAATATCAGAGCCCTCATTGTGAACGCTAAAGACAATACTATCATCTTGTTCATCGACGCAAAATTCAATAGTACTCGCCTCCGTTGCAAAATTAATAGCATTACTCAGAACATTCACAAAAATTTGATGCAAACGTTTTTCATCAGCAGAAATAGAGTTTAAGGAAGGAGAAATTTGTTGTAAAAGCGTAATATGACGTCCATTAAGACGATCTTCTACACGTGCTACCGCTTGTATCATAGCATCGGCAATGTTAACCGATTTTATGTCCAACGTCATAATGCCTGCATCAAGGGTGGCAAGATCAAGAATATCGTTAACAATATTTAAAAGAGTTCCTGATTCTGAATGAATATGTCCAAGATATTCTTGTTGACGTTCATTGATAGAGCCGAAAATTTGATCACGTAAAATATCAGAAAATCCAATAATATTGGTGAGAGGTGTACGCAATTCATAGGAAACATGTTGGACAAATTCATTACGCAAACGATCAGCACTTTCTAATGCTTCATTTTTTTCTTGAAGAGCACGCGCAACATGGACAGTATCCGTAACATTCACAAAAGTAAGCATCGTTTGTCCATCGGGAAGAGGGACCAGAGTATAATCAATAATCATATCATTTTTAAGATCTATACGACCAGAATATGTTTCACGTTTTTCAGCAAAACCAGTAATAAATTTGGTAAATTGATTCCATTCTTGTCCCAAGGTTAAGGTTGAACAATGGCTTTCTAACTGCGTAATATGGGTCCCTTCTACCAGTAAATTATAAGGAAGCGACCACAATTTCGACAAGGCAGGATTAGATAAACGAAGGCGTCCATCAGTACCAAAAACGACTACGCCTTCAGAAAGTTTATCAAGTGTTTCACCTTGTATTTTAATAAGTGTATTATAACGGCGTTCAAGATCAATTTTTTCTGTAAGGTTTTCGTAAAGCCAAGTGACACCTCCTTGTGGATGAGGGTTCGAGACAACACGCACCGTACGCCCATCTGGAAGATTCCAAATTTGTTGGTTTGATTCTGTTTGTCGATAGGCTTTAAAAAGTTCTTCTTTCCACGTGCGCCAATCAGGGTGTTCAGCAATGAGACCCTTTTCACGTAAACGTTCAAGAAACAATGTATGGCTTGGTTCACTTTCTAAAAAGGAACTCTCCAACGGCCATAAAATTTTAAAAGCGTGATTGCAGAATTTTAATTTTTGGTTTGTATCAAAAATGGCTACAGCTGTTGAGATTTGGTCAAGTGTTTCACAATGGCTTTGAAGAACATATCTTAATTCATGGGCAAGATTTTCATAGGCGCTGTCATCACGTGCAAAAGCTGCCATCCCTTCGGCCGTTGTAATCCGTGTGAGATGAAAATGGTGTCGTTCTCCATCAATAACTGTGTGAACATGTTCTTGAAAAATTGTTTCTGTTTCATTTGTTTTGCGTTGTGTGTTTTCATTGAAAAGATCTCTCACTTCATCACTGCCTTCACGAAAGTTTGTCATCTCTCTAAAGGCACGGTTGACAAAACAAACTTTTCCTTCACAATCTTTTATCCATACGGGTTCTTGAATAAGATCAAGAAGATTGCGCTGCATTCTCAGTTCAGTAAGAAGGCGGGCGATATCTTTCTGTAAACGAGCGTTTTCACTTTGTTGTTTTGAAATATCTTGAAAACGAGCAATGGCAACTGTTCCTGCGATGACCCCTGTAACTTGCAGCAGCACATTGTTTGTGGTGGTGATAGAAAGTTCAAAAGGGTGACATTTACAACGGAGTTGAGTCAATGCATAATCAAGTTCTCGCAGAGAGTTTTCTTCAACCCAGAGCTCAAAACGCTGAAAATCTTTCTGATCGATTCCTATTTTTTGCAATGCAGAAAGAGCACCAACGACACGGGGTAAGGTTGTTGGATTTTCCCAAATAAGAAGGAATTGCTCGGTTTCTTCCAGAAGCCATTCATAATATTTAAGTTTTTCAGAAAAATCTGCCTGAATTATCTTCAAAGGCTTCTGTGCAGTTTTTTTTGCACGCATGATAACAGCTATGCATATGAGAAGTGAAGCACAAGAAATTCCTCCACACAGCGCTAAAAGCAGCCATGGACCATTGGGCAAAGTGAAAGAAAATGGTAAATAGTTTTCCAATGACTGAGCAACAGTGCATGTAGGAGAAAAAAAGAAAAAAAGGCAAAATATATACGTATAGATTCGGATCATTTTCTGAGCTTTTTCTTTGGGGGTATAGTCACCAAAGCTGAGCACGATATCTTTCCCTTTTTTAAAACCCAAGGAAGCATTTTAGTAACGGTAATGGTTTGGTTTATAAGGTCCTTGTGGTGTGACTCCAATATAAGCGGCTTGCTCTTCTGATAAAACAGTTAATTTTATTCCTAACCGATCAAGATGTAGGCGTGCAACTTTCTCATCAAGATGTTTAGGCAAAACAGTGACTTCATTTGTATAGTGTTCTGTACGGGTAAAAAGTTCAATTTGCGCTAAAACTTGATTGGTAAACGAAGCTGACATGACAAAAGAAGGATGCCCTGTCGCATTGCCGAGGTTTAACAATCGTCCTTCAGAGAGCAAAATAATGCGTTTTCCATCGGGAAAGGTAATCATATCAACTTGTGGTTTAATATTTGTCCATGGCAAATTTCTAAGGGCTGCGACTTGGATTTCGTTATCAAAATGACCAATATTTCCAAGAATACACATATCCTTTACTTGTCGCATATGGTCTAAACGGACAACATCTTTATTGCCTGTTGTGGTGATGATAATATCAGCACTGGAAGCAGCATCATCCAAATTAACAACTTCATAGCCATCCATAGCTGCTTGAAGAGCGCAAATAGGGTCAATTTCTGTCACTTTAACACGAGCCCCAGCACCTGAAAGAGATGCCGCTGAACCTTTTCCTACATCACCATAACCACAGACAATGGCAGTTTTACCAGCGATCATTACGTCTGTTCCACGTCGAATACCATCGACCAATGATTCTTTACATCCATATTTATTATCAAACTTTGATTTAGTGACGCTATCATTAACATTAATTGCAGGAAAAGGCAGAAGCCCTTCTTTTTGTAATTTATAAAGACGGTTTACACCTGTTGTAGTTTCTTCGCTTACACCTTTAATTGCTGCGCGCTGTCGGGTAAAAAAACCTGGCGTTGCATCCATACGCTTTTGTATTTGTTTGAAAAAAATTTCTTCTTCTTCTGTTTTGGGACGCGAGAGAATATCTTTATTTTGTTCTGCATGACTTCCCATTAAAATATAGTTTGTGGCGTCAGCTCCATCATCTAAAATCATGTTGGAAGGATTGCCATCAGGCCATTGGAAAATTGCATCTATATAAGTCCAATATTCTTCCAATGTTTCACCTTTAACGGCGAATACAGGAATACCAGTTGCGGCAATAGCTGCTGCTGCATGATCTTGCGTAGAAAAAATATTGCTAGAGCTCCACCGTATATTGGCGCCAATCGCTTTTAATGTTTCAATTAAAACAGCTGTTTGAATTGTCATATGCAATGAGCCAGAAATACGTGCTCCACGCAAAGGTTGACTGGAGGAAAACTCCTTGCGACAAGCCATCAAACCGGGCATTTCAGTTTCAGCAATGTCAAGTTCTTTACGACCATAAGCGGCAAGAGCAATATCTTTGACAACAAAATCTTGAGCTGTCATTCTTCATTCCTTTAAAATCAGTTTTCCAAGACGGTAGGAGAAATTAAAAAAAAATGCAAGACAAGAAGAAGACTTCTTTATGTGAAAAAGTTCTTTTAAAATCTTCATAAATTTGTGCAACAAATATGCATTTATGAATCTGAGTAATGATGTTACTGAGAAGGTAAGAGATTTCATGATAAGTTTGGTTATATAAACAAAATATATCAAAAAATTTTTAGTTTTCAAAATGTAAGAAATGCTAATCAATAACATCAATTAAGAGAAAAAGTTATAGAAATATGCTTCAAGTATAATTTTTTCCTATTAAACATCCGTGTCATTTCTTTAAAGGAACGCATAATTGGTAAGAAAAGAAGATAATTACTTTGTAGAGAGATAATGGATTTGTTCAATAATTTTGTGAGTTATTTCATAATAAAGGTACACAAAAATCTGTAATGCTCTTATATCTTCTTTTGATATTCTCTAACCAAGAAGTGTTTATATATTATCCTCAATTTGATCTTTATGAAGACGACATAGAGGACACATACAAACACCCATGAGATGCGTTAATGTAAAGTAAAAGATGTTCCTAATGTCGTTTTGCTGAGTAAGTGATAAAAAGCTATGCCAACATAGCGAGGACATTTTCATTTTTATAGAGTTATTTATTTAACAAACTCTATGCGTTAAGTGTTATCAAGTATTGTCGTAAATTTCTTTCAATCTAATTTTTACGAGTATGACGCAAAAAATTTATACGACCACCTGTAAGGATGAGAAAATATAAATTCAAATGTGTTATAGCCATTATTTTTGCAAAGCATCTGAAAAATCCGGAATATTTTCTCACTTCATAATAGCTGGTATGTTTTGTGTGGTGTTGTTTTCTTCATAAAACTTATGCTTTGGCTGTTATGTATAAATTAACATTTAACTTTAAGGCAATTACATAGTTAAAACAAATATTGAAATGATTAAAAACGCCCTATAAGGAACTCCAACTTTATTATATGCCAGAGTAGGGCAGATAATTATTACTGATATCTTTTCAGTAATCTCTAAACTGAAACACAAGCTAATTTAAAAAATATAAAGACATAAAGATAAAAACAAAATTCTATTCTTTTAATAGCTTTACAATTTTTAAAAATCTCTAAAGAAATATCTTTTAAATAATAAAAAATCATGTATTGCGTCATAATTTTTATATCGATTTTTTATGAGATAATATCAAAAAGAGTATCCTTTATCACTCATGCGATTATTGAAAAAGGTATTGTTACCTTTTTTAATCTTATTATTAAGCTTTTTAGCAAAATAATATAATACAGAATTATAGGTTATCATCTTTATATTTATGAATATCTAATCCAGAATCGGCTCTTCTGGATTTCAATGTTGCATCTGCTCTTACATGAAGACAGTTTATAAGAGGTGCTTTTTCTTTTTTCCAACAGTTTTTATAAAAATACTATAGATGTGCGAGGAAACATGTTTTGTGATACTAAATGGAGCATTAAAAATGCAAAAATATCACTCTAATTTAAATTTAACACTCTGACTTTAAAACAGTTAACAATAGGATATTAATCACAAATCCAATAATTAACTAGGTTCTAGGAGAATTTATTCTAGACGAGTAAGTTTTGGGAAAATTGACCATGTGGACGAAATCGCCAGAGATAACTTGGCAAGAATGCTGCCATTGCTCTAGGAGTAACTCCTACTCCTTCTAGCGTATATCCATTTTCAATAGCTTCTTGAGAAACTATATTGTCCGTTTGCAAAAAGCGTATTTGATTGGCTGTTACGAGTGTTGGTACAAGAGGCAACTTACCAATCGTTCCTAAAACTCCTCCAATCAATAGACCGACAGAAAGAGGCATAGATAGGATTGTTTTTTTACGACGAATGATTTTAAGTATATTTTCAAGAGCATTTTGGAGGGTGATAATCTGGGGACCACCAAGATCATATTTTTTTCCCCAAGCTACCTGTCCATCTAAAGCACGCGCGATAAACTCAGCAACGTCACCAACATACACGGGTTGCAATTTGCTTTGTCCACCTCCAAAAAGAGGCATAATTGGTAAAAAACGTGACAAATCTGCTAAGGTGTTAAAGAAACAATCTTCTGGTCCAAAGATAATGGATGGACGTATAATAATTGCTTGAGGATTCTTGTTATGAATGATTTGTTCACCCATAAACTTAACACGTGCATAAAGACATGCAGCGTTCTCGCTAGCCACAAGAGTCGACATATAGATAAGAGGAATACCAGCTTCTACTGTTAATTCAGCAATATTGTAAGCACCATCAATTTGTGTGCTTTTAAAATTCGATTGATTTGCCTGTTTTAAGCTACCGGGTAAAAACACTGCTGCATCAGCTCCAAGCAATGCGCGTGCAACAGAGGCACGATGCTTGATATCTGTTTTAAGCATTTGGGTTTGTCCTACTTCTCCTATTTGGAGCATGTAATAAGCTTTTTGTGGACAACGAACAGCGATGCGAACGCGATATCCCCGCTTAGTCAAAGTTTCAACGACATGTCGTCCTACAAAACCAGATCCGCCAAAAACAGTAATGAGTTTAGGATGTTTATAAAGTGCACAATCAAGTTGCATGATTAAAAAGTCTATCTTTCAAAGCTTTAAAAATAGCTAATTATCTAGCACGGTGGTGTTTTATTGTCACGCAAAATATCACCCGCAAGATAAAGAGAACCACTAATAAGGACAATAGCCTCTTTATATTCCATTTTAATTTTATGCAAAGCATCTTGTAGATGTGCTTGTGGAGTAGCAAAGATTCCTGCTTTTTGGGCTGATTCAGCTAAGTTTATTGGAGAGAGACTGGCATTATTGTCAAGCAGCGGTATCGTATATACTTTATCGACAAGGTTAGCTAAAGGACGAAAATAACCGACAGCATCTTTGGTATTAAGCATGCCAGCAATCATAATAATGGGGCGATCTGTTTTTTTTCTCCATTGTGTAAGTTCTGCCGCAATAACTTTTCCTGCAGCAGGATTGTGACCACCATCTAACCATAAATCAATATCAGGAGATAGTTGATCAACCAAAAGTCCTTGGGTAAGATGCTGCATTCGTGCGGGCCAATAAATATTTTTCAAAGCGTCATTTATGGTTTGTTCTGAAAGTTGAAAACCCGCTTGATAAACTGCTTCAAGAGATGCACCAGCATTAGCAATTTGGTGGTCTCCAATAAGGTTAGGAAGAGGAAGATCCATGAGACCTTGATGGTTTTGAAAAACCATACGTCCATGTTCTTTATAGCTTTGATAATCTTGATCAAAGAGAGCATAAGATGCTTTATTTTTATCGGCAAGGGGTATTAAAGTAGCAAGAGTTTCTTCATAATTTTGCTTTCCTATGACCACTGGAACGTTTGGTTTTATAATCCCCCCTTTTTGAAAAGCGATTTGAGCAATTGTATTTCCAAGAAAGCTCTCATGATCATAATCAATGGGCATAATAAGCGATACAGCTGGTTTGTTAACGACATTGGTAGCATCAAAACGTCCTCCCAATCCAACTTCTAAAATAACAACATCAGCTGGATGTATACTAAACAGCATAAAGGCAGCAGCTGTAAAAATTTCAAAAATAGTAATCGGCTCTTGACGATTTACTTTTATAATTTCATGGATTGTCTCAGCCAATTGGTTTTCTGTAACAAGTTGACCACCTCCTTTTTGACCTAACCGGCAGCGTTCATTCCAGTTGACGAGATGGGGCGAGCTATAAACATGAACGCGGTATCCTGCACTTTCCAAAAGAGCACGGCAAATTGCTGAAGCAGATCCTTTGCCATTTGTTCCAGCGATGTGAATAACAGGTGCAAGTTTTAAATGTGGATTACCAAGACGCTCTAAAAGGTGAACAATACGCTCTAAAGAAAGATCAAATTTTTTCGGATAATTTTTTAGTAAATCATCCACCACCCTTTGTATTTGACTTTGTTGCATAAACTTAAGCTGCTTTTGTCCTAGAAAGCGATGTTTGAGAATCTGTAGGGGATGGATCATAAGGGTTAAAAACAGCAGGGCGTTTCATCATCAAGCGTAAAATACGCGCAATTGTTGTTTTCATTTCTAAACGCGATACAACCATATCAATCATACCATGTTCAAGCAGATATTCACTACTTTGAAAACCTTCTGGTAGGGTTTCGCGTATCGTTTGTTGAATCACACGCGGACCAGCAAAACCAATCATAGCGCCAGGTTCGGCAATGTGAATATCACCAAGCATGGCGTAAGAAGCAGTAACACCACCAGTGGTTGGATTGGTTAGCACAACAATATAGGGAAGTTTTGCTTCTTTCAACATTTCAATCGCTACTGTTGTACGGGGCATTTGCATCAATGAGAGTGTTCCTTCTTGCATGCGTGCACCGCCAGAAGCAGTAAAAAGAACCAAAGGGCATCTTTCGGCAATGGCAGTATCAAAAGCTTTGATAATAGCTTCTCCTGAGGCCATACCGAGTGATCCCCCCATAAAGGCGAAATCTTGAACGGTTGCAATAATTGGCAAACCCTCAATCGTACCGCGTGCACTCAAAATATTGTCCTCAACACCGAGTTTAGAACGGTACTCTTTTAACCGATCAATATAGCGTTTTTCGTCGCGAAACTTTAAAGGGTCTGTCACAACTTTTGGATTTTCAAGAGCTGTATAAACACCATCATCAAAAAAATGCATGAGACGATTTTTGGCACTGATACGCATATGATAGCCAGAATTAGGAGCCACAAATTGATTGGCTTCCAAATCTTTATGGAAGATCATTTCACCACTGGTAGGATCTTTAATCCATAGATTTTCTGGAATTTCACGGCGTCCCAATATAGAATTAATTTTAGGGCGAACATAATTTGTAATCCAGTTCATCTTTATAACCTTCCTTTAAAATATTATACACCTTTTGCATGATTTGAAAGAATATAGAATTTAAGCAGTCACATTTGCTTTACCGGCTGACCAAACGAGTCTATTTAATACTTTTATCAGTATACGTATAGCTCTCACCTCACTGTTTTTTAATTTTTCCAATTTTACAACAATCATATGCATGAAGAGTATTTCCTATAACAAACTTCTCAGAAGTTTTAAGAACTGACATGTTTTTATTCTTTGATTTTTGTATTAAAACTCACTCCTTGCGCTCATTAACAAACGCCTTATTTTCTTTTAATGAAAATGAACATCCAGTTAATCATTAATATCAACAATTTTTAAATCAAGAAACCTTATAATATAAGCCACACTCATTCATTAAAGATAATGACTATGATAATGTTATGTTAGCGAAACGCCAACACCAGAGCAATATTTTTTCAGAATGGTCTTTCAAAGTGCACGCTTTTCACATAAAATAGAACGTCAAAAACAAAATATTGTTCTTGTTATGTATTCACGCGTTGCTAGATTTAACAGTCTCAATATTCCCAAAACTCTCTTATGACGGTACCCATGAAGAGTATAATAATCATTTCTCTATGAAGGGTATAAAATACATTATGCTCTCCATTTTTACTGAAATATAAGGTACAAAGCGGCACCATCATACTCTTTTCCAGTTCCAATGTAACAATAATTCTTGCATTGAGAGGGGGCATGAGAGGTATTTTATATCTTTTTAAAAGTTCTTTTATCCATACGACCGCCTCCGTTTATGACATTTCAACAAACGATTTTAAGTGATTCAACATGAATAGGTTAAAATAAGAAAGCTTTATGATATTTAGTTTTTTTACTTATGTCATAAAATGATAAATTATCATTATAAATCAATATATTGCCTTAATAAAAGGAAAAGAATAAAATTTTATATTATGCTTTTTGGGGCTCACAAGTTTTGTTTGATTTAAAGTTAAGGAGCATTATTTTTGTGTGATGTGTGCTATGGTTTTTTGGGAAAGCATTTTGTGTAAATGTGTCATAAAGGCGGCGGCAAAAAGCGGTGTTGCTAGATTAATAATAGGAATCGAAACAAAAATCGCTATCAATAATCCTGCGCCAAAAACTGTTGTGTAATGAGTATGTAAAAAAACACGCGCATTTTGCTCTGTTCGAAAACGGTAAGCAGCAAACAAGAAATATTCATGACCAAGCAAATAACCATTAATAACATAAAAAGCAATCAAATTAACCCCGGGTATGAAGAATAAAATAAAAGCAATTCCATTCCCAAGAAGGCTTAAAATAACAAATTTAAAGGAAATAATAAGAGAACGCCTAAATGACAGAGCTTGTCCAATAGGCTCGTTTGGATAATCCTCCTTTTCAATGATTTCAGCAGCAGAATCAATGAAAAAACCACCAATCATAGCTGTGATGGGTGCAATCAAAAAAGCCAATAAAAGAGCCAACCCAAGATTAAAGATGATAAGCATGCTAAAACCAATCCATCCCGCCCAACTAGGGAGTCCAGGAAGAAATTGAGCAATCCAAGGCCAAAAATAAGACACAAAAAGTTGGTGCACACATAACCATAGAATGGCGAGCACGAAAAAAGTAACACCCAATGCTTTTAGTATCATAATGCTGTATTGCGAGGTCAGAAGGCGTTGTAAAGCACGATAGGCAGCAGTAAAAATCATAGATTAGTAAATTAAGGAAAGAAGCAAAAAAAACAAGAAATATATTTATTGTATGATTTTTTCTTTCTTTGAATTACAAGCTCTATTTTCAATAACATTATAAAAAAACGGCTAAGGTTTCTTCATTTAAAATAAATTTTGAATAAATAAAAGTTTTGACTTTTAAAAACCAATAAGAATTTAAGAGGAAGTTATTGTAGAAGAACTTTCTAAATATTTTTGTACAGAGTTTAGATGATTGCGCTTATATGATATATAGAAAAAATTAAGGGAGTAGAGTTATTAGGGAGGGGATTTTTTTGCTTTCATTTATCTAGTAGAGCTGTTTAAGTTTGTTTATCTGCGTCCTTACTTATTTTTCAACATCTCTAATGTTTTGTAATTTTCTACCATTTGGCTGCATGCCTTTGATTCTCGATTCTATTCAAAACAATATTGAGGTTAATGGAATAAGGGTAACATAGTCGTTCTGAAGATATTCTTGTTTTGGGCGATGGAATGATTCATGGGATATAGCAATAAGGAAGGAAAGAAGCTTCAATGATTTACTGTCCATATTCCATGGCAGAGCAGTTTATTGGGGAGAAAAAAAGAAAGATGTCACTAATGATTAAAAATGGTGAGATTTTTAATTTTAAGAGCGATCAATGCAATAAAGTAAGAATTCATTGAGGCATTTTTTCATACAAGAGGTGCATTGTATCAAATAATTTTTAGGTAATAACACCATTAATTTATGAAGAGAATTGATCATTTTCAACTTGAATAAGAATCCAAAATATAGAAATATTCTTTAATTTCAAAGACTCTATTCAACATCAAAAAATTATTTACTTGCACATTATAGGCGAGACCAATGTATGGATACAAAGCTTTCGATAAAGGAATAAAAATGCTTCTCATGAAACATCACAATGTGAGGATATCATGGATAAAATTCTAGTTTTTGTGGTCTTGGTATTCTGGAGAGAGGACACAGACATTTCATCTTAAAGACTGATCATTGAGGAAAATAATAAAAGCGTTAATTTCATAAACTTATAGACAGTGGTACAATGAATTTTGTCTACACTCTTTATGAGCGTCAGCATGAAGTATGCTTAAAATTGCATTGAGATATTATAATATATTGATTTATACATTATTTTCATAGTGAATAAGAGCTCCAAATAAATTTGCCATATTTTCTTATTAGCTGCTCTCATCATGAAACAATCAAAATCATTTATTCGTATATCATAAATAGGACCAATATGGGGATAAAAACATTGAAGAGAGAAAATGCTTTTTATAAATTTTATCCAGTGCAAGAGCTTTCTCAAAATTGATGGTAGGCAAAGTGAATGATAGCTTGTTTTTTTATAAGCTGGCGAGACAGTGGTGCAATAGATCCTGCTTTTATGAAGGCTAGGGTGAGATAGGATTTTTTAAAAAACATTTCCCAACGCTCATCACACCCATTTCGCAACAGCGTTTGTGAATGGTCTATGGGTAAAGCTCTCGTGAATAATATAAAACTTATAGGGCATCACTAACTTTACGCTTAATAAAAAGAGCACGCTGGCACCATCATCCTCAGTGTTGTCTGAGACAAGCTCTTGGTTCTTGAGACGGTCCATTATAAGCGTTTTTAGTTCTTTCTTAAACGTTTTGTATTCATACAGTTATCCTTGTTTACAACGTGTAAGAAAATGATTTTTATTGATTCAACATGAGAGAGATTGGAAATGAGAGAATCTTACGATGTCTGGGATTCTAATAATATGAACAATGCTAGGTTATCATTATAAATCAAAATATTATATACTAATCGAGATAGATAGACACCTATCGTCAGTTCTATTTTATAGGTTTTTTAATATCAACGCGTTTGAAGAGTTATTATTTGAAATGGGGTATATTTTCCTCATGAGGAGTAGGTGTTTGGGGGGCAAAAAACGATACAATCACGTTTGCTAATTTTTGCGCTACGTGTTGTTTACTCATATGTTGCCATTGTTCAACTTTTTCTCTACTCACAAGATAAACTTGATTTGTATCAGAACCCATGACACTTGTACCATCTACTTGAAGAGAAATATCATTAGCAAGAATGAAATCAGCTCCTTTTTCAACACATTTCTTTTGCGCATTAGCAATAATATCGCATGTTTCAGCAGCAAAACCAATGACCAATGAGGGGCGATTTGGAGCGTGTCCAATCGTTGCTAAAATGTCAGGATTTTCAACCATGTGAAGGGATGGTGGTGTTTTATGAGCATCCTTTTTAATTTTGTGTAAAGATTGGGTTTGACTACGCCAGTCACAAACAGCGGCAACAAAGATGGCACCATCAGCAGGCAATGCGGTTTGAACGGCTTTTAACATCTGTTGTGCTGTTTCAACATGAATTGTTTTTACTTCTTGTGGGTCTGCAAGATGAACAGGTCCACAAATAAGTGTTACTTTTGCACCCAAATGTGCAAGAGCGGTTGCAATGGCATGACCTTGTTTACCTGAGGACCGATTAGCAAGATAACGTACTGGATCAATTGGTTCATGGGTAGGGCCAGAGGTAACAATGAAATGGCGGCCAAAGAGAGGTTTTTCATGCACATTCAAAAGATTCTCTATAGCAGCGACAATGGTTAAAGGTTCGCTCATACGTCCATATCCAATCTCGTCACGTTCAGCCATCTTTCCGATTTCTGGTCCGATGATATGAACGCCATCTGCGTGCAATTGTGCAACATTACGAATAGTTGCTGGATGCACCCACATGGCTGGATTCATGGCGGGTGCAATCAAGAGTGGACAGCGTGCTGCTAAAAGGACACAATCAGCCAGATCATCTCCTATGCCATGGGCTATTTTTGCAATGCGGTTGGCTGTAGCAGGAGCTAAAATAATCAGGTCAGCATCACGTGCTAATCGGATATGTCCGATATCATGTTCTTCTTCGCGTGAAAATAAATCAGTATATACAGTACCACCGCTTAAAGCTTCAGCGGCTAAAGGCGTAATAAATTTTTGCGCTGCTTTTGTCATCACAACTTTTAAATGTGCTCCACGTTCTTGTAAACGGCGAATCAAATCAAGGGCTTTATAGGATGCAATACTTCCACCAATAATAAGAAGAAGTGATTTTGATTTCAATGATTGCAATTCAACAGCACTGGCATGAAGGGGTTGTGTGGTGAGAGGAATGGGATTGCTTAAAAGGCGTCGGACTTCTTCTTCCATAGAAATACCATTTTGCGCGGCGCGTATGCGTAAAGCTTCTTTGGTTTCAGGAGACAGGTTACGAATGGTAATACTGGCCATAAAATACCTCCAAGAAATAAAATGATTGCAATGATTTCATTGTTGATATTTTTAGCATATTAAGGAGATTAGAAAAGATGAAAAAAGTAAAAAGTAAGACAAGCGCAACAAAGTGCAATGATAAAAAGACTATAACGACCATAACGGTTTCTATGACTTTGTTCCACAGCAAGTTGTTTGAGGGTAGCAGGAGAAAGATTAAAACCTGTTTTTCTCATTTGATTGAAATCTTCTTCTATTCGTTGGAAATTTTGAACCAATTGTGGTGTTTTGCGTGCCAGTGAAAGGAGAGCTTGTGCTCCTTCACTAAAGTCTTTTGCAATGCCTACGGGTCCTAAATTTTTACCAATCCATTCTTTGACAATGGGTTCAGAAGCTTTCCACATATTAAAAGTGGGGTCTAATGTGCGGGCAACACCTTCCACGACAACCATCGTTTTTTGCAGCAATAAAAGTTCAGGTCGCGTTTGCATGTCAAATAATTCAGTGACTTCAAACAATAAAGTGAGCAATTTAGCCATGGAAATGCTTTGTGCTGATTGTCCGTGAATTGGTTCGCCAATAGCGCGGTTGGCTTGCGCAAAGCTTTCAATATTATGGTGTGAAGGAACATAGCCTGCCTCAAAATGGGCACGTGCAACTCGATGGTAATCGCGGGTAATAAAGCCGTAAAGAATTTCAGCAAGGAAATGCTTTTCTTTTTTGCCAAGCCTTCCTGTAATGCCTAGATCAACAGCGACAATACATCCTTTTTCATCTACAAATAAATTACCAGGATGCATATCGGCGTGAAAAAAACCATCACGCAATGTATGGCGAAGAAAAGACTGAATAAGCGTAATAGCGAGCGCCTTCAAATCAAATCCTGCTTCTTTGAGTTTGGAAGTTTCGGATATTCTTATACCATCAATCCATTCCATTGTAAGAACATTACGTCCTGTCCGTTCCCAGTCAATACGTGGAACCCGAAAGCCTGTATCATGTTGAATATTTTCAGCCATTTCAGATATAGCTGCTGCTTCTAAGCGTAAATCCATTTCAAGCCGTGTTGTTTGTGCTAAAGTATCCACTACACAAACAGGACGAAGCCTTCGAGAGGCAGGGATATAGCGCTCTTGTAAATGAGCAATGAGATAGAATCCTCTAAGATCTTTAGAAAAACGTGCTCTGATATTGGGACGAATAACTTTTACAGCACATTTTTTCTTATGGCCAGTTTCATCACTGTATTCAGCTGGATGAACTTGAGCAATAGAAGCGGCGGCAATGGGGGGATAAAAATTTACGAATAAATCATCAATAGAGCGACCAAGAGAACTTTCAATTTGAGTAATAGCGGCGGTGCAAGAAAATGTTTGGACGCGATCTTGTAGTTGTGACAAATCTTCCGCAATATCACGGCCGACAATATCAGGCCTTGTTGCAAGAAATTGACCAAGTTTTATGTAAGAGGGTCCAAGCTTATTAATGGCATATGAAATATTTTCAGATCGCTGTTTTTTTTTCGTTTTGCGTCGTGCTAATACACGCGCTATACGATGACATAACGCTGGAAATCCTTGAAGATCATCATGAGGAAGAGCACTTAAAACACCTTCACGTGTTAAAATCCATCCTGCACGCATCAATTGAAAATAAGGGGAAATTTGCACCATTTTAAATTTTCCAACCTGAATGCAGTGCTGCAATCGCACCGGTGAGATTGCGGTACAATACCCGCGAAAATCCCGCATGCTTAATCATATGGGTAAAATCATCTTGCTTAGGAAATTTGCGAATAGATTCAACTAAATAGCGATAAGCATCACCATCATTTGCAATAAATTGACCCAGCTTAGGGATAGCATGGAAAGACCAAAGATCATAAATTTTATCCAACCAAGGCATCTCGACATTTGAAAATTCTAAACATAAGAAACGTCCACCGGGCTTTAAGACACGAAAAGCTTCTCTAAGGGCTTGATCAATATGAGGAACATTGCGAATTCCAAAAGCAATCGTGTAAGCGTCAAAGCTTTGATCTTCAAAGGGGAGATGTTCTGCATTGGCTTCAACAAAATCAATTAGAGGAGCAAGACCATTTTTTTGTGCGCGTTTTTTACCAACGCTGAGCATTGAGCCATTAATATCAAGCACTGTAGCATGGGCTTTTTGGCGTGAAGCATTAAGAATACGAAAAGCAATATCACCTGTACCGCCAGCAACATCAAGAACTTTCCAATGGGAAAGTGCTGGTGGGGAAAGCCATGCAATCATGGAATTTTTCCACACACGATGTAGCCCCAATGATAGGATATCATTCATCTTGTCATAATTTTCAGCAACAGAATGAAATACACCATCCACCATGGATTGTTTTTGTGTTTCATTAATTCTTTTAAAACCAAAAGAGCGCTCCATGCCACCTTTGGCTCCTACACGTTCTGTTTCAGCTGTCATATGGATGACCTTTCTTATTTTTCTTTTATCGTAAATGAAAGAGAGAGGGAATGTTCAAATACGAAAAAATAACGTGTAAAACTGCGATGTTTATACAGCCAAAAACAGAAGAGTACCTTTAGATATCAAGATTAGCAACGCTTAAGGCATTGTCTTGAATAAAAATACGTCTAGGTTCAACTTCATCACCCATGAGACGAGAAAAGAGTGAATCTGCATCAGTTGCATCATTAATTTTTACTTGTAAAAGAGAACGTGCATTGGGATCAAGAGTTGTTTCCCAAAGTTGTTCAGCATTCATTTCCCCAAGACCTTTATAACGTTGAAGAGTAACACCTTTTTTACCGCTTGTAAAAATGCTCTCTAAAAGGCTCATAGGACCAAAAATACGCTCTGTTTTATCTTTGCGACGTAAAAGAACAGGAGGATGATATATGTCGATAAAATTTTGGGCAATGCGATCAATTTGACGTGCATCGGTTGAGTTTATAAGTCCTGCATCGAGCGTAATAACATCTTTAACGCCACGCAAAATGCGTTCAAAACATAAACTTCCATCTGCTGTATATTGTCCACTCCAACCTTGCTCCATATCATCAGCAATCAGATTAAGGCGGTGTGCTACAGAATCTACTATTTTTTGCGCTTTTTCTGGTGTTGCAAGGGCTTCGAGATTAAAAGCACCAACAATTGCTGCTTGCTCAACAATATTGCGATCATAACGGGTATGAAGACCATTTAAAAGTTGACGTAATATACGAGCATCTTTAGCGAGTTGATACAAATCAGCTCCTGCACGAACTTCTCCCGTTGAAAGCTCAAGTGTTGTTTCTTCTAATCCAGTATCGATCAAGAATTCTTCAAACGCTGCTTCATTTTTAATATATTGGGAAGATTTTCCACGCGATACTTTATAAAGAGGAGGCTGAGCAATATAAAGATGTCCACGTTCAATCAACTCGGGCATTTGTCTAAAAAAGAAAGTGAGCAGCAGAGTACGAATATGGGCTCCATCAACGTCCGCATCCGTCATGATAATAATCTTATGATAACGTAATTTATCCGGTGAAAATTCATCTTTACCGATAGAAGTTCCAAGAGCTGTAATAAGTGTTCCAATCATATCAGATGAGAGCATGCGGTCGAAACGTGCTCGTTCAACATTGAGGATTTTACCACGAAGGGGTAAAATTGCTTGATTTTGACGTGAGCGCCCACTTTTTGCTGAACCGCCAGCCGAATCCCCCTCGACAATAAAGATTTCTGATTTTGCAGGATCTCGTTCTTGGCAATCGGCAAGCTTTCCTGGTAGAGAAGTGATATCAAGCGCTCCTTTTCGCCTTGTGAGTTCACGTGCTTTGCGTGCTGCTTCACGTGCTGTTGCAGCTTCTACCACTTTACTAATGAGAAGCTTTGCTTCATTAGGATGTTCTTCCAGCCATATCGAAAGCCCTTCATTGACCAAACTTTCAACAATAGGGCGCACTTCAGAAGAAACCAATTTGTCCTTTGTTTGTGAAGAAAATTTAGGATCAGGAACTTTGACAGAAAGAATAGCTGTTAATCCTTCACGGCAGTCGTCACCAGTTAGGTTCACTTTTTCTTTTTTGGCAATACCTGAAGATTCAGCGTAGCCATTAATTTGTCGCGTAAGAGCACTTCTAAAACCTATCAAATGGGTTCCACCGTCACGCTGAGGAATATTATTGGTAAAACACAAGACCTTTTCATGGTAGGAATCATTCCACCATAGGGCAACATCAACGCTCATACCATCTTTTTCACTTGCAATGTAAATAGGCGTGTCTAGGAGCGCTTTTTTTGATTGATCAATATATTTAACAAACTCTATTAATCCGCCTTCATAATGCAATTCAACTGATTGAATGTCAGCATGACGCTCGTCAACAAGAAGAATATGAACCCCAGAATTTAGAAAGGCCAATTCCCGTAAACGACGCTCTAAAGTTTCAAAATCAAACTCAACCATAGTAAAGGTTTCAGAACTTGGTAAAAATCTAATTTCTGTTCCACTTTCTTGATCACAATCTCCAACAACTTTTAATGGAGCATCGGCCACCCCATGGGTAAATGATATTTCATAAATTTTACCATTCCGTCTGATTTGTAATTTAAGCCAAACAGAGAGTGCATTCACAACAGAGACACCAACACCGTGTAATCCACCTGAAACTTTATAAGAGTTTTGATCAAATTTCCCGCCGGCATGAAGCTGTGTCATGATAACTTCAGCGGCAGAAATACCTTCTGTTGGATGGATATCTGTTGGAATTCCACGTCCATTATCACGAACAGAACAAGAACCATCAGCATGGAGTGTGACGTTTACAAGAGTAGCATGACCGGCTAAAGCTTCATCGATAGCATTGTCTACAACTTCATAGACCATATGGTGTAAACCCGATCCATCATCAGTGTCACCGATATACATCCCAGGACGTTTGCGTACAGCATCAAGACCTTTGAGAACTTTGATAGAAGCGGCATCATAGTCATGGCTTTGTGCCGGTGAGGTTATTTCATCACTCATAAGTTAGTCCATTCCTGTGTTCAATTTCAATATTTTATCCGCTTTTTTAAAGCTCAATGTTCTGATCAGTTATTTATGGAATAACCACATTAAACATTTACCGTATATCAGATCTAGATTCAATATCTGTCGATATATAATGGAAAGAATGATGAAATGATATGACACCATTATACAGTAAAATACCGTCATTTAGGGTGATAATATAAGACAAGTAAGCACCTCTTTGGTATATTTAAGTATTTTTACAGTGCGTGGTGAATATTCAGGGCAGGGCTTGAAAGCCTTCAGTCTAAGTGAATCACTATGGGAAGACTAAAGAAATTAAAAGCGTAATTTATCGAGAGAAGCCGACTGTTTACAGAACAACGTTGGTACGAATCCTTTTCCTTTAAAATTTGGGGACGAGGTCAATTATGCTTTACGTAAACTTTAAACGTAAATTTTTAAATTATGTGAAGAGTGATATTATTGTCTATTTTTGCATATGCATAATATTTCAAAATTAGTTGTACATCTTTATGTTACACTAACGAGACTTTTACTTTCTTACCTATAAATCAATCTTCAATCTTAATGAAGTTAATATTACGCGTTCTCTAAGTTTTTTAACTTTTTGTATGTTAAATTGAGGTGAGAATATTGTGTATATTTGTTTGTATTATTCCTGTCCATGGAGGTTACATTTCTTATTCAAAATAAAACGCCATTGTGTGGCTTATTCACGCACTTTTTTTAAGAAGCATTTTCAATGTATTTTAAAAAAATATATGAAAATTTTTAACAGTTTTAGAAAAGTGCAAGAATTTTATTGATTAAGCGCCAGATATTTTGGTGAAGTGCATTAGATAATAGCTAAGAAGAGTTACATCTTAGCTTTAAAATGGGGGAGAGATTTTGAAAATAAGAAAACCTATATGTGTAAAACAACTTCAATTGCGTTTACGGTACTTTTTACTCAATAATTTATACAATATTTTTATTCGTATTTTATTTGTAGCAGGGGGCTTTCTATTTTTCTCTTATGCAGAAGCTGAAATAACTGGAAACTTGCCTTCTTTTTTTGATTCGCATGAATATTTGATACAACCTGATACAACGGATATTGTTCGTTTGCGTTTTGTAACAACTTTTGATTTTCCTCCTTTTAATTTTCTTGATCAAACGGGCCATCTTGCAGGTTATAATATCGATTTATTGCGTGCTATTTGCTCAAAATTAGAATTAGAGAAGTTTTGTGAAGTAGAAGTTGTTCCTTGGAAAGAGCTTGTAGAGCATGTTAAAAATGGTAGTGCAGAAGTCATTATTGCAGGTTTAAAAAAAACAAATAAAACCCAGCAAGATCTTATTTTTACAAAGCCATATTTGCGTTTTCCAGCGCGATTTGTTGCTACTCGACGTTTAAATCTCGACGAACCAATAAGCGATCAATTGGTACATTTAACCAGTGGTGTTTTATCTAAAAGTGTTCACGAAAATCTCTTTCATCACTATTTTCCTGAAGCCAAAGGACAAGAATTTAAAGACAGGACGGAGCTCTATAAAGCGTTACAGGAGCGTAAAATTGATCTTATTTTTGATGATGGATTTGCTTTATCTTTATGGCTAAACGATTCAAAAACTGCGAATTGCTGTCATTTTGTTGGGGGGGCATATATGGCGCCACAGTTATTGGGGCAAGGAATGCAGCTTGCTGTTACAAAAAAGAATGAAAAATTGGTTGATATACTCAATTATGCGCTGAAATCTCTAGAAGAGGATGGTAAACTTACAGAACTTTATTTGCGTTATTTTCCAATAAGTTTTTATTGATGAATAGTTTTTTAATTAAGGGTTGTTAATCTTTCTGTACCTAGTCGATAGGAAATAGCTTCTGCGAGATGCTGGCGTGCAAGATTATCTGATCCGTCAAGATCAGCAATTGTGCGTGCAACTTTGAGAATACGATGATAAGCACGTGCGGAAAGGTGCATTTTTTCACTTACATCGCGTAAGAGTATGGCTGCACTTTTATCAGGAATGGCAATTTGTTCTATAATTTTGGCAGGGCAATCGCCATTGGTACGAATATGATCAAATCCCAATTTTCTAAAACGCTTAGACTGAATGGTACGGCACCGTGCGACGCGTTTGGCAACATCGCAGCTTTTTTCTGATTGTTCTGGTTGCATAAGGTCCATAGCCGTCAAAGCAGGGACATCAATCCGTAAATCAATTCGGTCGAGCAGAGGACCAGAAATACGGGACTGATAATCGATTTGACAGCGTATTCCTTTAGAGCAAACATGGCCTTTTTCGCCTGCCATACCACAACGGCAAGGATTCATTGCGGCAATGAGTTGGAAGCGAGCAGGATAGCTGATATGATGATTAGCCCTAGCGATAACCGATTCCCCACTTTCTAAAGGTTGACGAAGAGAATCAAGAACTTGCGGAGAAAATTCAGGCAATTCATCAAGAAATAACACACCATTATGGGCAAGAGAGATCTCTCCCGGTCGTCCTTTAAGTCCTCCACCAATCATTGCGGCCATGGAAGCGGAATGATGTGGGGAACGAAAGGGGCAATGAAGTGAAATACTATTATGAACCGTTTCTCCTGTAATAGAAGCAATCAGACAGACATCTAAAAGCTCACGGCTATCAAGAGGTGGTAAAATGGAAGGTAAGCGTTGAGCTAACATGGATTTTCCAGCACCAGGAGGACCTACAAACAAGAGGTTATGGCGTCCAGCAGCACAAACTTCTAAGGCACGTTTGGCTGTTTTCTGTCCTTTTATTTCGCAAAGATCTGGAAGTTCAGTTTCAATAGTATATTGGCGCGGTTGTGGACGTTTTTGAATTTGCGTCCCTTTAAAATGATTAACTATAGTGAGCAGAGTCTCTGGGGCAAGAATATTTATTTCTGCATTTGCCCATGCTGCCTCAGGTCCACATTGAAAGGGACAAATCAGTCCTTTATCGAGTGATAAAGCTGTCATGGCGGCTGGTAAAACACCATTAACAGCGGTAAGTGAACCATCCAATGATAATTCTCCTAAAATAACATAGTCTTGTGCTACTTCAGGAGGGAGGATTCCCATAGCAATCATTAAGCCTACGGCAATTGGCAAATCATAATGTGATCCCTCTTTAGGTAAATCAGCTGGTGCAAGATTAATCGTAATTCGTTTGGTAGGCATAGAAAGTCCACAAGCATGGAGGGCTGCTTGTACACGTTCTCGGCTTTCTGCTACTGCCTTATCGGCTAATCCAACAATAGCCATTCCTATTTTACCGGATGAAATCATAACCTGTACATCGACAGGAACGGCTTCTAGACCGCGAAAAGCAACAGTTGTAATATGTGCGATCATTGAGTTGTTTCCCCCCTTTAGATTTAGGAAAGACAATCATATCTATACATAAAAATCAAGAAGCATTTCTATGGTTTTTTTTATGGAGAAATCTATATACATACGCAGGTTTTTGTAGCGTTTTCATGGTAAGTCATTTGTACAAATTTAACCATGATAATATGTTGTGCAATAAAACAGTTATAAACATTTATAATAAGCTAAATAAATGTGTTAGGAAAAAGGAATGAGGCTGTTCGTGTTACGCAACAGTGCAGAATTTTGTGAAGATATAAGGGGTGGGTTACGTTATGTATCGCAGAGCGTTCTTTGATGTGATAAAACGTGTAAAATATGCAAAGTAATTATATTTACCTTTCTTATTTGTATATTATTTAAAGCGTAGTAGATGCAAAGTGTATTAAAGGTATCTGATTTTATGGTATACCAGACAAGAATTTTATTAAAATCAGGAACTGTGCGCTGTGTATTTATGGGCTTGTGTTTTGCTTTTGCTTTTCCACAGCCACTTGCGGCGTTTGATTTTTTGGGTCTCTCTCTTTTTGGTCAAAAGAAAACAAATTCTCCTTCAAATAATGTCAAAAGTACAGAGCGATTTTATAAAGTTGATGTTGTTGCTCCGCCAGGGGCACCATTAGAAGGTGTAAAAATAGTTAAATCTGTCTCTTCTCTTGTTGCTGATAAAGAAAAATCATCTGCTAGTTCTTCTGGTTTGTTAGCCAAAGCGCGTTCAGATTATCGGGTAATTCTTTCTGCTCTTTATGCTGATGGACGCTACGGTGGTGTTATTAGTATTAAAATTAATGGTTTAGAAGTTGCTGATTTAAGTCCGGTAACTCAACTTCCAGCACAATCTAATATTGTTATTACGATTAATGCTGGTCCACAATATGTTTTTAGTATTGCAAATATTGATAAAGTTGCTCCGTTTGCAAAACATCAAAAGCATAAAATACCCACAATTGAAGAATTGGACTATAAAGTTGGAGCTATTGCCAAATCTGAAACTATTTTGAAAGCAGAAAAATGGGCGGTAGAAGGATGGCGCCAACAAGGTTATCCTAAAGCTAAAGTTATAAAGAGAGAGATTGTGGCTGACCATGCTGCGTTGCGTGTAGAAGGACGGATTATTGTTGATCCTGGACAAAAGGCTTATTATGGTCCTTTAAGTGTGCGCAATATCAGTAATAAACCACGTGTAGATTCAGCTTATATCGCATGGATGACAGGATTGAAACCAGGACAGCAATACGATTCTGATGCATTAACCAAGGCTAGTGAGCGTCTTGCGCGCCTTGGTATTTTTCGTGCTATCAATATACGTGAGGCTGATACAATTAATCCTGATGGACGTTTACCACTTACGCTTGTTGTACAAGAACGCAAACCGCGTCGTTTTGGTATAGGTGGCGGCTACTCAACATTAGATGGTGCTGGTTTTGAGGCTTATTGGATGCATAACAATCTTTTTGGTCATGCAGAAGTCCTTAAAGTTGAGACGAAAATAAGTGGTGTTGGTAGAGATAAAAAGCAGTCATATAATTTTAAAAATTTTGATTATCTTTTGGGTGGCACATTTATAAAGCCTGGTGTATTTACTCCTAATACGGACTTCAGATCAGAATTAAAAATACAGCAAGATATTCTAGAAAATTATACGACAAAAGCGATAAAAGGGAAATTAGGTATTACGCATATTTTCAATGGTAATCTATCGGGACAGGCTGCTGTAGAAGTTTCGAATAGTTATTCACGTGATATCTATTTTGGGAACCGTAATTTTACAACAATTGGGTTTCCTAGTGGTTTGATTTACGATAGTCGTAATAATAAGCTCAATGCAACAAAAGGTTTGTATGGTGAAGTTCTGATTGAGCCTTTTTATGAAATGCGTTTTAGCAATTTTGTGACAAAAATAACGGCAGAAGGTCGTTCTTATTGGGCGTTAGATGAAGGTGGTCGTTTTGTTTTTGCTGCGCGGGCAAAGCTTGGGACCATTCTTGGGAATGAGACAGCACAGGTTCCTGCGGATACGCTTTTTTTTGCTGGTGGTGGAGGCTCTATTCGTGGTTATGCTTATCGTAATATTGGTATCAAAACAGAAAATGATGCTATTGTTGGTGGAAGGTCACTTATTGAGGGATCGGCAGAATTGCGTGTTTCTTTAAATGATAAGATAGGATTTGTCAGTTTTCTTGATGGAGGTCTCGCAGGGAAAAAGGCGAATTTTGATTTTTCTCAAAAAATTAAATGGGGAGCTGGTATAGGAGGTCGTTATATGACGGGTCTTGGTCCTTTACGCGTTGATTTAGCCTTTCCTTTAAAGAGAGAGCAGGGCGATCCTCGCATTGGTTTTTATGTGGGTATAGGACAAGCATTTTAATGAAAAAAGGTGTACGTTTATCAGTTTTCTTCTTTGGATTTTTGTGTTTTGTGGTGGGGAGTTTTGTTTTTGCGCAAAGAGGAGGAAATCTTTTCTCTAACGAGATGAAAACAGATGATCACTCATGGTTTGTTTCTTTAATTGAACGCAAGCTTTCAGCACCTAATTGTCAAGTTCGTTTACACAATATGCAAGGGACTCTGTCTTCTCAAACGTCCATTGATGCTATTACTATCAGTGATAAAAAAGGAGTTTGGCTTAAAATTACCAATGCTAAAATGGATTGGAATCGTCTAGCGTTGCTGAGAGGGCGGCTGGATATTAATCAACTTTCGGCAGAACAAGTTACGTTTTTACGCAAACCGCAAGGCAATTCTTCTCTTGTTTCTTCCCTTGAGATGGGTAAGTTTTCTCTCCCAAAATTGCCGCTTGCTCTTTCTATCAATACGCTTACAGCTCAACATATAACGTTTGAACAGAATCTTTTTGGTTTTTCTGCTGATGTGTCTTTAGAAGGCAATGTCACTTTAGATAGTGGTGATTTTAATGTTGATATAGAGACACATCGTTTAGATGCACCTGGTTCTTTTTCTATTCTAACGAAGATATCTGATAGCAATCGTACAGCCAAAATTGATATTTCTACTAATGAGCCACAAAATGGCATTTTAGCGAATGTTTTCAACATTGAAAAACACCCAGCATTAAATCTCGCCATTAAAGGTGAAGGTACTTTTGATGATTTGGTTGTTAGACTTTCGTTGGAGGCTGATCATTCTTCTGTTTTAGAGGGCAATATTATTTTTGCAAATATTGCAGAAGGACATAGTTTGTCTACGAAACTAGTGGGCAAACTGAACCCTTTAATGCCTTCTCAATATCGTGACATCTTTGAGTCTGATGTAACGTTGAAAGCACAAGCAAGAAGGACAAGAGAAGGTGTGATGCATCTTGATCAGATGGTTATTCAGAGCAAGGAAATGAATGTTTTAGCCAATGCTGAAATAACAGCTGATGGATTTTTGCGGCGGCTTTTTGTTGATGGAAAAATGGCTCTTGAGAAAGAAAAAGGATTTGTTCATTTACCAGTATCAGAGGCACATAAGCATGCGAAGAATATTTCTTTGAACATTGACTATGGTCGTGAAGGGCAACAATCTTGGAATGGGCAGCTCCTTGTACGTCATTTAAGCAATAAAAATATTTATATTCATGATGCGATTTTTGATATGGGGGGAGTGAGTGAAAATCTTGATAATGCAGCTTCTCGTCATGTTGGTATTCAGATTAATGGTAAGCTTCAAGGGATTAAAAAGATTAAGGGGTCATTAGTAGAAAATTTAAGCCAAGTGGTTCATGTGCATCTAGATACGGATATTGTTTCTAGAAAACCAATTTTGATTCATGATTTTAGTATGACGTCTCAGGGTTTTTCTTCTTGGTTAAAAGGGACGATGGAGCATTTTATTTTTAAAGGCGATCTTGGTTTAAAAGCTCAAACATTAGCTCCTTTGGAAGTATTCAGTAAGCAATCGTTCTCTGGTAGTGCAGATATTAAAGCCAAAGGAACTATCGGTTTATTGAGTGGCATTTTTGATCTCAAATTATCAGGAATGGCTAACAATATGCAAATAGGTGTGCAGCCTTTTGATCGTTTATTCAAAAATAATATCACTCTTTCAGGTGAAGCTGCTCGAAATACGAAGGGTTTTATTTTGCGTCATTTAAATTTGAAAAATCAATATGCAAACATAAAGGCTGATGGTTATTTTTCAGATGAAAGTGCTAAAATGGACTTATCTGCTCAAGTATTTGATCTAGCTCAATTAGATCCGAAGATAAGTGGTGCACTTACAATTCAAGGTACGGCGAGGGGGCGCAATAGCCATATAAAACTCAATACACGTGCTCATGTGACTGAAGCACTCTTTGTGGGGAAGAAACTTCAAAACACAACACTTAACATAGAGGCACTTATGGATAATACAGCACCGATTACTTCTTTAACAGGAGTTGTAAAAGGTGAAGGAACTTTTGCTAAAAAGCCTTTGTATTTATCTGCTTCTTTTCAAAATTCTCAGAAGATGAGAAAACTTAGAGATATCGATATTAGAGGGGGAAATGCAAAAATAACCGGTGATCTTTCTCAACAACTTGGAGGTTTTGTGAAAGGAGCGTTGCATATTGATGCCGATGATATTTCAGTGCTTTCAGCGTTATTTTTGCAGGATGGTAGTGGAAAAGTAAAAGGAGATTTTATTTTTGATGAACGAAATGGCAGACAAACAACCAATGTGAAGGCATCTGTTAACCATTTGAGTTTTGCCAAGAATAAAATAAAAAAATTGGCAATAGATGCTGACATATTCGATCCTTTTGGCATGACTCAGTTTGAAGGATTTATCAATGCAGAACATATTCAAACACCTTTGGTAATGGTCAATCGTTTAAATGCTCACGCTGATAGGAATAATGGACAAACGGTTTTTACTGTCCAGGCGATGTTGCATGATACTCTCAATGCACGGTTTTCTGGTCGTTTAATGATTGAGGAAATTGCAGACAGTATAAAACGAGAAGTGCAAATTGAAACTGTGGACTTAAAACAACATACTTTTCATGCAACATTGCCGAAGCCATCCATAATTGCTTTTGATAAAGATGGAATGACAATCAATGAATTAGGAATTGCAATAAATGGAGGCAACATCATCCTTGCAGGGAATATTCAAGATACTCTGAATTTGCAACTTACAATGAATGCACTTCCTGCTACTTTAGTCAATCTGTGGAAATCCGATCTCGGAGCAGCAGGGAGTGTAACAGGACAGGTTATGATTCGTGGTCATTTAAAAAAACCTGATATAACTTACGATATAAAAGGTGAAGGACTGACAACCGTTGCTTTTCAAGATAAAAAAATTATGCCTTTTTCTCTCTCTGCTACGGGAAAAACCGTAGATCAAAACCTTACTTTGAATGCAAATTTAATAGGAGAAGGAGTGCAAGCACAAGCACAAGGACGTGTATCTTTAGATCAAGCCAAGCTTGATCTTCATATTAATTTACAAAATGTATCTGCGCGCTTGGCGAATAGTTTTATTACAGGACAAGCGTTTGATGGGGCGGTGATAGGCACGGTTGATATTGGTGGAACAATAAAGGGTCCATCTGCTCATTTCGAGCTTTCTGGCCAAAGTTTGACCACTATGACGCCTAAAGGACCGATGTCAGTCAATATAAATGCTCGTGGTTCTTACAAAAAATCGACATTTCATATCGAGAATATGGTAGCTACTGGAGATAAAGGGTTAGATCTCTCCATCAATGGTCCTGTTTCTGTCAATGGTTTAGAGGCAAAACTAAACATTAAAGGGATAATGCCTCTTGATTTTATTAATCTCTTACTAGCGAAGCGTGGTGCATATATAACGGGTACAGCAAGAATTGATACAGCTCTTAATGGTGCGTTATCAAAGCCACAATTGATAGGAAATATTTCTATAGGCGACGGGAGCTTTTTTGATTCACAAACCAATGTAGGATTGAATAATGTAACACTTGAAGGCAAATTAAAAGGCGATCATATTCTTATAGAGAAAGCTTCAGCTTCTTCGTTTGATGGGGGGGGGATTTCTGCTTCAGGTCGTATCTCTAATGATCTAGAGGCAGATTTGATCTTTCATCTTGATAATGCCAACTATAATGATGGTTCTATGATTCTTGCAACATTGTCAGGTAAGATGACAATGACAGGTCATTTTTTGAGTGATCTTGTTATTGGTGGTGATATTATCGTTGAAAAAGCTGAAATTCTGGTTCCTGATCATTTTAAAAGTGCTAAGTTTCTTGATGTCAGAAATAAGAATTTAACCAAATCGATTCAAACAACACTTGAGCGTGCTGATGTTAAGAACGCGACCAAAAGCCGTGTTGTCACGCAAGAATCTTCATCTGTTGTGCTATCAAATATGCGCGTTACAGCACGCAATCAATTTTTTGTACGCGGAAAAGGGTTAGATGCTGAACTGGGAGGACGCATTAATTTAGCGGGCCCATTGAATGATGTACATCCAGTTGGTGAATTTAGAATGATTCGTGGACGTTTTGATATTCTTTCGCAACGTCTTAATTTTGATCAAGGACAAGCGAGTTTTAGTGGTAATCTTAATCCTACGGTTTATTTTGTAACCAACAATACCAGTGGTGATATTCGCGTCACTGTAACTGTAAGTGGGACAATTGATAATCTTGATATTAATTTTTCTTCACAACCGAATTTGCCACAGGATGAGATTTTAGCACGTTTGATTTTTAATCGCTCTCTTAATGAACTATCACCATTTCAGATTGCTCAACTTGCGGCAGCAGCAGCTGATCTTGCGGGTGCTTCTAATACATCTTTGTTGAATACTTTACGAACTAAAATTGGGCTTGATGATCTTGATGTTATGGTTAATGAAAAGGGTAAGACAGGTTTACGTATTGGACGCTACATACACAATAATATTTATTTAGGCTTTGAAGCAGGTTCTGATGGAACGACGAAAGGGACAATTAATTTGGATATTTCGCGTCATCTCAAAGCTAAAGGAGCCATAGGAAGTGAACAAAATTCTAGTATTGGTCTCTTTTATGAAAAAGACTATTAAAGATTAAATTTTCAAAAAACCAATTTCTTCGTTTTTTGTCTCTCATTTCTAAGTCTGAGGAAGGAAGCATAGGCTAGAAATCCTCTCAAAGAAGAGGGTTTTTATTGAGGCGTGAAGAGAACTATCTGAAATATTTGTTTTTTTGTTTATGACATTTTTCTAAAGAGACAAAATCTTCACGAAGGACTGTATATTATCCTATTATGCCGTAAAACACCGTTGTTTAGAGCGGTGATATAAGACATAAAAAGCTTTACATATTAAGTGTTTTCTAGATATCGTGATTAGTATTCAGGGCAGAGCTTATCTGTCGCGCTTATAAAGTAAACCGTGTGAGTGGTCAGCAGGTAGGACACGCAGAAAGAAGCTAGACTGTTGACAGCCCGATGGCTGGTTGGAATCTCTATCCTTTGAGGTGTGGGAAGGGGAGGATAATTTACTATTGTATACTTATTTTAGAGAAATACCTTACTTGAGTTTTCAACTTCATTTCATGCTATTTTTTGAAGTGTATAATGTAGAATTCATAGAGTGCCAATTTTATTTCCAAAAGCATTTAAAACAATATTTTTTAAGTAATGAAACTTACTATTTCACATTTTTGTTGATTATGTTCTTTAATAAGATCACTTTTCCTATAACGAATAGCCTCCCAAACGGAACACTCCAAAATATAATACTATTGTGTTGCGAGTTTATGTGCTTGTTTTAAAGAAGCATTTCTCAGTGTGCGCTTGAGCCTATTTCATAAGATTGCTTGTGAAATGGTATAAAATACCTCTTATGAATGGTATAAAATCCATACTACCGTTATTAATAAAGGTATAAGTATTTATTAAAGATATAAGCCGGCATTATTATCTATTTTTTAGCTTGTCATGTTGACGATAACCTTTGCACTTGAAAGCATAGAGGTATTTTTATTGCTGATCTTAAGAGTTTTTATGAACACGCTAATGTCTCTTATGGCGTACAACAAGTGCTTTGGATTGATTCATCCTCAATATAAAGAAGATTTGCAATAAGCAAATTACATCGTATTTTTTATTTGAGATGTAAAATAATAAATTATGATTATAAATAAGTGTTAAGATGTATGTCGACAGATATTTTTTGTAAAAATATTTATCAGAGTTATATGTCGTATTTTTCTATTTTAGCGGTTAAAAGAAAGAGGAATGCCATTTTGCTTTTCATCTGTTTTTTTGCATATTGAATCATAGCCTTATATAAGCATTAACGTTGTGCATTTATAAACTCTTCAAGCAGTTAAGGTATTGGAGGAATATCATTTTAGTTTCTAGATGTAGAAAAAACAGCAAAGCTTGCTTTAAAGCAAGCTACAACAGTAAAAAAGTTTTATAAAATCCTCTCTTATTTTTTCAATATTTTTCTTTTACATGGAGTGTATCTATAATTTGCAGCACAATTTATAATTGTTAGCTTATCCTGCTGTGCCATAAAAGATCATCATTTGAGGGTGTGGTAAAAGGTATGGAAGCCTCTTTGACCAAATGTTTTGAAAGCCTGTGGTGAATATTTAAGGTAGAGCTTGTTTGTTGAGCCTTGTATAGTGAATCGCATACGTCGTTATCAAGTGAAACGAACTCGATAAGAATCTGGATTATTTACAAATCAAATTGAGTAGGAATCTTTGTCCTTTAAGGTGTGTGGAGGAAAACATTGTCAGTACAAGGATTAAACACGAAAAAAGTGATCTCAATTCATCATCATAATCTGCAGGCAATTTTTTCAAAATTTGATGTTTCTCTCTTTGAGGATTCATAATACTTACGAATGTTTCATCATTTGTTTGAGTAAAGGAGAGGATTTTTGTTCTCAAGTTTCATTGTTAAAATTAATTGCATTCAACAAAATAGGAGGTAGAATTTCTAGTTTTCATCTAAATGCAAGAAGTTTATTCTTAATACAGCATCACTTCTTTGCCAATCCTTGATTGAGGGAATCCTTTTCTTTGGTAACATTTCTGTTCTACAAATGGAGTGTTATCTTCTATCAATTTCTTATTTCAAATTTTATGTAAGTATCTAGAAATTATGACGTGTGTTTTTTGAATTGAATATTATGAAGTTTTTTATAAAATCCATGTTCTTTTGCGAGCAATTCTTTCTGAGTACCTTGTTCAATTAGTTGTCCATTTTGTATGACCACAATTTTATGAGCACGAGCAATCGTTGAAAGGCGATGAGCAATAATGATCGTTGTGCGTCCTTTAGTAAGGTGGTGAATGGCTTCATTAATTTGTGCTTCGGTGTGTGAATCGAGCGCACTCGTTGCTTCATCAAGAATCAGAATTTCACTATCGTGAATCATTGCTCTAGCAATAGCAAGTCGTTGCTTTTGCCCCCCTGAAAGAGTACAGCCATTATCACCTATCTGTGTATCATAACCATTTGGCAAACTCATAATAAAGTCATGAGCATTTGCTGCTTTTGCTGCTTCGATAATTTCGTCATCACTAGCTCCTTCTTTTCCAAGCCCGATATTATATTTAACAGTTCCTTGAAAGAGAAAAGTATCCTGTCCTACATAGGCCATCAGGTTTCTCAGAGAGCGAAATGTTGTGTAGCGAATGTCTTGATCATTAATCAATATGCGTCCTTTTGTGGGGTCATAGAGGCGCATAATAAGGTTGATAAGGGTTGACTTTCCCGAACCGGATGGTCCCACCAAGGCTGTCATTTTGCCAGCTTCTATTTCTAGGTTGATGTCTTTTAATACTATTTTGTTATCAGTGTAGGCAAAAGAAACATGTTCGAAACGAATAGCTCCTTGCGTTTTATTCAGATCTTTAGCGTCTTTATGTTCTATAACGGTAAGGGGACGATCAAGTATTTCAAACATCGTACGGATATTGACCAAACCAGATTCAATTTTAACGCGTACATTTGCTAGTCTTTTTGCAGGCTCATAAGCTAAAAGTAAAGCAACAATAAAAGACATAAATTCACCTTGAACACCTGCGCGTTGAGTTGCAAGGTAACCGGAAAAACAGATAATACCAGCAATGGCGACACCCGTGAGTGTTTCCATAATCGGATTGGTAATAGCTTCGAGTGTTGCAATATGATTTGTTTGTTTTTCAACATCACAAATGGCTTTATCCATTCTTTTTTTCATGACTTCTTCTAGTGAAAAGGCCTTAATAACTCGAATGCCAACAGCCGTTTCCTGTACGATTTTGATAATTTCACCAAGTGAAAAGAGCTCTTTTTCCATAAGGTTGCGAATTCGTTTTAAAGCCATTCGAACGCCTAAAAAAGCTAGTGGTCCTACGAGTAAAGTAATGGAGATTAACACAAAGTTTTGAATGAACATGACAAGCAACAGACCACTAACGGAAAGCAAATCACGTACAAAAGTTGTGATAATAGTATCCATGATATTACGTACGGCTGTAGCATTGTGAGTTACACGAACAAGAAGATCAGATGAAGTGTTATTATGATAAAAAGAGACTCCTTGTTCCATAAGTCGTGCAAAAATTTTGCGTTGTTGTTCAGCAATGATACTATTGCCTGCTTTATTCAGAAAATAAGTTTGGGCAAAAGTTGCAACTCCTTTGAGAATAAAAATAAAAGCAATGAAGCTAGAAATCAAAACAATCATAGGAAAATTTTGTGCATCAATAATCTGATTAACAACATCCCGCATAATCCATGCACTGGTTGCTGTGGTACAAGAAATGATGATCATTGAGAAGATAGCCGCACTGTACCAACGCATATGTTTACGAAAATTTTCTCGCAAAAGGCGGATAATAAGATGTTTGTCAAAAGAGGAAATTTGTTTTTTAGCCATGAAGAGCTTCTATATTCTCTCATTATTTTATGCAAGATTGAAACACTCTTAATTAAAAAGCCCCTTAATCTTTTTTACAAAAATAGCTTTCTCTTTCAAGGTTCATCACATCAATTTCACAACGGTGAGAGTGAAGAATGTAGTGCAAAGTTTCTGTGAAAGGTATAACGAAAATTCGTTGTTCATCATTATTTTTAGTTTTCAATAAAAGGTACCGGCGAGTTTCACTATTGTATTTACCAATTTCCATATTGTGATAGCCTTTGGCACTTGAAATGGTTCACAAAACATTTCTGCTTTTTTAATAATTTTATGTATCATCTCCATTTGTGATGTGTAAGCAAACAATTTTGCCGCATTGCATGATAAGAGAGCTTAAAATAAGAAGACCTTACGATGTTTGAGTTTTCTCATTTAATATGCAAAATAACGAATTCTTCTTATAAATTGATAAAGCATTATTAAACTCTTAAAAGGATTTATACACATTTATAAAACCTTAAAAGCACCACAAAAATTCTATGTGGTGCTTCTAAATAATACTATACACATCATTTTGATGAGTTGCATGCGAATATTATTCCAATGCAAAACTATTTAGGTGCTATCACCATCATCATTTGCCGGCCTTCAAGCTTTGGCTCCAATTCGATTTTGGCAATTTCACTTGTATCTTCTTTCACACGCTGAAGAAGCTTTAATCCAAGATCTTGGTGAGCCATCTCACGACCACGAAAACGCAAAGTAATCTTTACTTTATCACCATGATCAATAAAGCGATGAACAGCCTTGAGTTTGACTCCATAATCATGGACATCAACATTTGGGCGCATCTTAATCTCTTTGATTTCGATGACTTTTTGCTTCTTACGTGTTTCAGCAGCTTTTTTTTGGGTTTGATATTTTAATTTTCCCAAATCGATGATTTTACATACAGGTGGCTCCGCATTTGGTACAATTTCAACCAAATCAAGTCCCGCATCTGCAGCCATAGCAAGAGCTTCTTGTATCGCAACGACTCCCTGATGTTGTCCCTCATCATTGATAAGCTGAACATGAGGTACCCGAATATCCTGATTTGAACGTGGTCCGTCTTTTTGGGTAGGTGTCATTTTAAACGGTTTACGAATGGTTTATGCTCCTTAAATTTTGATTCAACTACAGTTAATTTAATATACAATTATGCACCTAAAAACAACTATAATTCGTGTTATTTTCATTATTTGATTTATTACTTTTTGGAATGATTTAGATTATAAAAGTTTTTCTCTTAATTTAAAGAAATTGTTTTATGGAGGATAAAGAATCATGGATCAAAATATTCCTTGCCAGTTTTTTTCGTTTGAGAACACCGCACTTGCGGTACGCTATCGCAAGGGGCGCCAATCTCCAGGTTTGGTTTGGCTTCCTGGCTATCAATCCGATATGTTGGGAAGTAAGGCAACATTAGTTGATCAGTTTGCTCAGCAGAATGATTTATCTTGTTTACGTTTTGATTATTCTGGACATGGAGAATCTGAAGGTGATTTTTTTCAAGGAACAATTTCGCGTTGGGTTGAGGAAAGCTTAGCGGTTTTTGAAACCTATTGTGAGGGGCCGCAAATTTTGGTTGGTTCCTCTATGGGGGGGTGGATTGCGCTAAAGCTTGCTATGATGCTAGCACAAAAAAATAAGAAGCTTGCTGGCATGATATTGATTGCTCCAGCGCCTGATTTTACACAAACATTGGTAGAACCAAAATTAGGCCCAGAAGAATGGAAAATTTTGGAAGAAAAAGGCTATATTGAACGACCTGCTGTTGGTGATACAGAGCCAATGCCCTTTACAAAAACATTGATTGAAGATGGACGCGAAAATTGTGTTATGAAAGGATGCATTGATGTTGGGTGTCCAGTTCATATTCTACAAGGGATGGAAGATGAAGAGATACCCTATCAGCATACATTGACTTTACTTGATCATTTACCTCTCCATGATGTAACATTGACACTTGTTCGTGATGCAGATCATCGCTTTTCTCGTCCACAAGATTTAGATTGCCTTGAAACAGTATTGAGATCTTTTATTAATCAGATTAATGCAAAATAAGGGGTGCATTTATTTATTAATGATGAAGATAAGAATATATGAGCATTTCTGAACAACATTTTATTTTTTCTGATCGCTCTGTACCTGTACGGGTGCAGGAAAATAAGCACGCGCGCCGTCTTACCTTACGTATTGATGCCAGAAGTCAGGAGATTTGTGTAACAACACCACCAACGATAAATCTCTATGCTGTTGAAAATTTTATTGAAAAACATCGTTCTTGGATAGAGTCACGTCTTGCGCGTGTACAAATCTCTCCTGAAAATACTTCTCTAAAAGAGGGGGCGATGATTCCTTTATTAGGTGTTTCCCATACCATAAAGCATAGAGAGGGACGTGGGATAACAGAAATTATTACAGCAGATGCAGAACAAGGACCTAAAATTATTGTTTATGGTCAATTAGAATATCTTCCAAGACGCGTTGCTGACGTTTTGAAAAAACAAGCAGCACTTATTATAACACCTTTGGTGGCGCATTATGCTCATAAGGTGGAGCGTAAAGTCAAATCAATTTGTTACAAAGATACGAAAAGTCGTTGGGGGTCTTGTTCAATAGATAAGCGCCTTTCTTTTTCTTGGCGCCTTGTTATGGCACCCAAAGAAGTTGTTGAATATGTTGTTGCCCACGAAGTTGCTCATCTTGTTGAAATGAATCACGGACCAAGATTTTGGGCTCTTTGTGAAGAACTATGTCCTGATAGTAAAACGTATCGTGCTTGGTTGAAGGAAAATGCTCATAGATTGCAAGCAATTAATTTTGATTCATATAAATTAGAGGCGTAAAAAACTTTCAAATGAAGACAACATTTAACGGAACTTTTTGTTGAGTGTTTTGTTGAATGTGTGCTTGCTCATGCATAATGAGGAAGCCATTGAAGCTCTCAGCACGATTGTTCTCCCCTGCTTGGTTTGCTGAGTGTCTTCAATGTTTTGCTTTATCTTTTTTGTAATTCAGCGTAATAACCCTAAGTTCCGATGACTTATAAAAAAATGGGAAGGTTTTTTATGTCTGTTCTTACAGATCCACTTCAGCTATTACAGGCACTTATTCGTTGTCCTTCTGTTACACCTCATGAAGCAGGGGCTTTATCAACTTTGGAACAATTTTTGAAAAAAATGGGATTTCACGTCGATCGCCCTGTTTTTACGGATAAAAATACAGATAATGTTGAAAATCTTTATGCAAAAATGGGAAGTGAAGGACCCCATCTTATGTTTGCGGGTCATACGGATGTCGTACCGCCAGGCGCATTGGAAGATTGGACTTATCCACCTTTTGAAGCTGTTATAGATCAGGGGAAATTATATGGGCGGGGTGCTGTTGATATGAAGGGTGGTATCGCTTGTTTTATTGCGGCTCTAGCGCGAGTTCTTGAGAAACGACCCATTAAAGGAAGGGTAAGCCTTTTAATTACTGGTGATGAAGAAGGACCTGCCGTTAATGGTACGGTAAAACTTCTCAAATGGGCAGAAAAAAAAGGCGAAAAATGGACTGCGGCTCTTGTGGGAGAACCAACAAGCGTAAAGACTGTTGGTGATATTATCAAAATTGGTCGCCGCGGATCGATTTCTGGTGTCATTACCGTGAAGGGTTGCCAAGGTCATGTTGCTTTTCCAGAGAGGGCTGCCAATCCCTTACCTTTGGCAAGTAAGCTTATTCAAGCATTGACACAAACCGTTTTAGATAAAGGGACAGAGAATTTTCAACCGAGTAATTTAGAACTAACAACCATCGATACTGGTAACTTGGCAGTCAATGTTATTCCAGCGCAGACAACGGTTCGTTTTAATATACGCTACAATGATCTTTGGACAAAAGAAACACTGATGGAGGAAATTGAAAAGCGCCTTGCTTTGGTGCAAGCAAAAAACAATAGTGATCAATATCCCTCTTATCAGCTTGAATGGATTCCAAGTTTAGGGGATGTTTTTTTGACTAAAAATGATAAACTCATTCAAACTTTATCCAATGCTATTAAAAGTGTAACAGGGAGTATACCAGAATGTTCTACTTCTGGTGGTACTTCAGATGCGCGATTTATTAAGGATTATTGCCCAGTGGTTGAATTTGGCTTACCAGGGCAAACGATGCATATGGTAGATGAGTGTGTATCTCTTGAAGCCGTGGAAACTCTTACTACTATTTATGAGCGTTTTATTATTGAATTTTTTGCATAAAGAAATGATTGCTGGTTCAAAAATACCTTTATCTTGTTGTGCCATAAGATATTGCCATTTAAGGTGTGGTGATACGAGATTCGTAAAACTTAATATATTAAGTAGTTTTAGAGTGTATGGTGAGTATTCTTAAGTTGAGATTCTTGCCTGTAGAGTCTTTCGTTAAATGAATCTCATGAGTGGAAAGTCAAGTAGAATCTGTTTTAAGGAGCAGAACTGTGCGACAAGATTGTGTTAAAAATATTTGTCCTTTAAGATGTAGGGGGAAGTTAACACGCAAGCATATATGGAAAACAATGAACAGTTATATCACCAATTGTATGATGACAGATTGAAGCCACAAAGATATACAAAAATACGTTGCTGTTGCAAAAAGTTCGTACAACGTAAATGCATTCATTCATACCACATGTCTTAATATGATTTCTGCATGTTCATAAAATGCTTTCCTTGTTTCAATGAACTTCTCTTAAAATAAAGCCTATAGAAATACGCTTCAAGTTTATTTTATCCATATATTTTGCCATGCTCTTTTTACTCCAAAGAACCTTTATTGTAGAAAAAATCATTATGAGATAGAAAGTAAGCTTATCCAATCAGCTTTAATATTTTTGATGATAAAGATATATAGAAATTCTTCTATAGCATCACATTGACTTTTTTAGCCAAGGATTGTCCTATATTATTATTTTCAATTAGTTATAAAATAACCTTAAAGGACGTGTATAGATACCCATAAGCATGTACACATACAAGTAAGATGATATGCAACAAATACCATTTTGCTCGCCAACGAAGCAATGCCGATTCATATTTAGTATATTTGTGATTTTATGGCATTGTGTGTTTAATAAAATTCGTGATTTTGCTGTTACCTATAAATTAATATCCAGCACACAACGGCATGTCTCAAATATTGGTTCACAATTTTCTTTGTTACAACAGTTTTTATATGTCAGGGTGAGATAAAATGTTGCATGTATATCTGTTTTTGTAATCTCTTAAGATACATCACATTGATTTATAAGAATAATTCATTGTTTTGCATGTTGGGTAAGAGCCCTAATATTCGAGGATTCTCTCATTTCAAACCTGTTTATCTTAAATCAATCAATCATTTGCTTGCACATAACAAGCGAGATGAGTGTGTGGGTAAAAACTATAGAAGAAAGGAATACAAATGTCTCTTATGAACCGTCTCAAGTGCCAAGGGCCATCGCAACACCCACGAGCTGGCAAAGTTATGTGATGGTGCTCGGCTTTGCTTCTTCACAAGCAGATATACAGTCTCATTGAGGGAGGATATAAAAGCATAAAGGTGAAAATAAACGTACCTTTTTACTATCCTTTTTCATGCGATTTTACAGTTTTCAAAAGGATCTAGAGTAATATCTTTTAAATAATAGAGATTGTTTCATGTTTATGTCTCTGGTTCTTTAATAGTGCCACGATCTCATAAAGAACAAAAATCATCGTGTTATATATTCATGTGCTTGTTTTAAAGAAATTTTCTCAATGTTTATCACATTCGTGCTACAATGGTTCTTATGAATAGTGTAATATAGAATTTTCCGTGAAGTGTATAAAGTCTATAGTATTTCATCATCTTTGCGCTTATGAAAAAAGCTAGACCACTATACACTTTCCAGCTCAAAATATTGCGATATCTTTCATTTGAGAGTGTTCATAAAAGGTATTTTGCCTCTTTTTTATAGTTTTTATCCACATTCCCTATTTTTAAGGTGTAAGCGAATGGTTGTAATTAATTGACTATAAACAGATTTAAAATAAGGGAATCTTACAATATTTTAGTCTCGCTTTTGCTATAAAAAATGATCATTATGACTAAAATCAATATGTTTTTATGGAAAATTTAGTTTGCGAGCTGGCTGATGATGTGATTAAGAACAATACGTCCTTTGGCTGTTGCTTTTAAGCGTTGGTTATCGACCATTTCTATCAATTCTTGGTGTTGTAACTCGATCAGTTTTTCCATAGGGATGCGTTTGGGACTTAAGGTTTCATAGCGTATAAGTTCTAAGCCTTCGCATAGGCGTAACCCCATAAGGAGCATTTCATTTGCCTGTTGCTCAGGGGTTAATTGTTCTGTTTCAATACAGCCATGTCCTGTTGTTTCTACCAAATTAAGCCACTGTTCGGGATGCTTTTCATTTATTGTGACATAACGTTCACGGTTTTTAAGGTGTGATAATGATGTTTTTGAACAGGAAGAGGAATGATTTGGTGCATACTCAATGAAACGTCCATGTGCTCCTGGACCAAAGCCTGCATACTGGTGATAACGCCAATAAAGAAGATTATGTGCTGATTCAGCACCGGGCATGGCGTGGTTTGAAATTTCATAGGCAGGAAGTCCACGCAGTGCTGTTATTTCTTGGGTAAGATGATACAGATCTGCTGCTAGCTCTGATGGGGGGAGGATAAGTTTTCCTGCATCATGAAGGCGTTTAAAGGCGGTTCCTTCTTCGATCGTTAATTGATAAAGAGAAAGATGGTCTGCTGCCAAATCAATTGCTTGGGAAATTTCAGATTTCCATTCTTCGAGAGTTTGTTCGGGGCGGGCATAAATGAGATCAAAGGATAAACGTGGAAAAATTTGTCGTGCTAAAGCAATGGCACAAAGAGCTTGTTCCACATTATGGAGTCGTCCAAGTTTTCGCAATGCTTTATCATTAAGCGCTTGTATACCTAAAGATAAGCGATTAACACCTGCTGCACGGTATCCACGAAAGCGCTCTGCTTCCACACTGGATGGGTTAGCTTCTAATGTAATTTCAACTTTATCATCGACTATCCACTTTTTGGCAAGTGCTTGCAATAGGGCATCAACAGTTTGCGGCTCCATAAGGGAAGGGGTTCCCCCACCAATAAAAATACTTGTAATATGGCGTGGGCCTATTTTGGGGTATTGCGTTTCTATTTCGCGCTCAAACGCGGTGACAAAACGTGGTTGATCAACACCATGGATGCGAACATGTGAATTAAAGTCACAATAAGGACATTTAGCTGCACAAAAGGGCCAATGAATGTAAATGCCAAAAGGTTCATTCATGAGAATGTCAAAAGGTTTTTTGCCAAAAGTTTGAAAGCACGTGCGCGATGTGAAAGAGGGGGAATGTCATTGCGTTTCCAGCCATGTTTTTGCTCTGTTGACATTTCTCCAAAGGTATTTTCATATCCATCTGGTAAAAAAATAGGGTCAAAGCCAAAGCCTTTATCTCCTCGTGGAGGCCAAACGAATGTTCCTTCAACACATCCGCGGAAGTAATCTGCATGAGCATCAGGCCATGCAATGCAAATGACGGATATAAAACGGCATTTTCGTTGGCTTTTTTCTTTCGCTCCGACTTTTTGGAGTTTATTTTCTATTTTTTCCATAGCTTTTGGAAAATTACGTGTACCATCGGTTTGAATCGTCCAATCAGCTGTATAAACGCCTGGCGCACCATCCAATGCATCTACCTCTAATCCTGAATCATCAGACAGGGCAGGAAGTCCTGTCTTTTTTGCTGCTGAAAAAGCTTTGATATAGGCATTTTCTTCAAATGTTATTCCTGTTTCTTTTGGTTCTGGCAAGCCAAGCTCTTTTGCAGATTGTATTATTAAACCGAAAGGCGCAACCAAAGTAGTGATTTCATGCAATTTACAAGTGTTATGTGTAGCAATGACAAGTTTTTTATCTGTTATGTTTCTCATATAGATTTCTCCAAAAATGCAAGAGGAACTATTTCTGTGCTAAAAACCGGCTTAAATGCTCATATACACATATTCTGCTCGATTTTACATGATACGACCTTTTCTACATGTTTTATGATATTTTATTCAAATAAATTTTTTGTATTTTATGAAGATAACGATTGAAAAAGATACGAAAGACATGCCTTTTTCATGATAGCATTTTTACGGAAAATATCTAATTTTCTACTTGCTCTAAAGGACGAAAATTCTACTTACATTGGTTTTTGAACAATCCAGTTTCTCTTAGCACGTCGCTACAGCAGACTACTTCTACAGCCCTCTGCCTTAAATATCCATAACATAACTCTAACAAACACTACCCAATGCATAATTATATGCCTTATATCATTGCTTTAAAAGATGGTATTTTATGGCTCAATAAGATAATATAGACTATTTGACCAACCCTTAGCAAAACTTATATAAGAGAAGAGTTTTTTAAGTAGTGAAACAATTGTGATGAAACACAAACCTATTGATAATGAACTAAAATATCTTGATGAGCGTTCGCGTGATATTTTTCGCCATATTGTTGAAGCTTATCTTAATGATGGGGAACCTGTAGGGTCACGTAATCTTTCGCGGCTTTTGCAACAGACATTATCACCTGCGACGATTCGTAACGTGATGAGTGATCTTGAACATCTTGGTTTGATTTATGCACCGCATGTTTCTGCGGGACGAATGCCGACACAATCAGGTTTGCGCTTTTTTGTTGATGCCTTTATGGAAGCGGGTGATTTGCCAAATGAGGAGAGAGAAAATATTGAAATGCAAGTCAAAGAGGCTGGTCATGTGCAATCGGTTGAACATTTTCTTGTTCAAGCAAGCCGTGTTCTTTCAGATCTTTCACGTGGGGCAGGGCTTGTTCTAGCAACAAAACAAGAAGGAACATTGAAACATATTGAATTTGTGCGTCTTGATAGGGAGCATGCTCTTGCTGTTTTGGTGACTCAACAAGGTGAAGTTGAAAATCGTATTGTTCATTTACCCGAAGGGGTTACCCATGCACAATTGACAGAAGCAATGAATTTTCTTAATGCCCATATTCAAGGGCGCACACTAAGTGAAGCTAAAGGGGAAATAGCCCGCTTATGCGCAGAAACACGGGCTGCACTTGATGATTTATCGCATCATCTTGTTGAAACGGGATTAGCTCTTTGGGGAGGAGAAGATGCTGATCATAAAATACACCTCATTGTTCGCGGGCGTAGCAATTTGCTTGAAGATGTAAAAGCAGAAGAAGATTTAGAACGGTTGCGCCATTTGTTTGATGATCTTGAAACACGTGAGAGTATGGCACAGCTTCTTGATTTAACGGATGAAGGTTCGGGGGTTCGAATTTTTATTGGTTCAGAAAATAAGCTATTTTCACTTTCTGGTTCTTCTTTAGTTGTAGCTCCTTATCGTGATTCACAACAAAGAGTCATTGGTGCTTTAGGCGTTATTGGTCCCACACGGCTTAATTATGCAAGGATTGTGCCCATGGTTGATTATACAGCTCAACTTGTGTCACAGTTATTGCGTTAAAACAATGCAGGTAAGTATTTGTGCTATAAAAGCTCATTATATTAATATACATCCATACCCCTTGATTTTTGTCTGTAAAATTTCGATATCGAGAATAACAAATCTTATGAAGGAATAAAATTTTTATGTCTGATGAAAAAAACAAATTTACTGACGCTTCATTTGAAAATTGCGATTTAAAAAATTCAGCAGATCGTAATACACTTAAACAAGCGGCCGATGAATTTTTAAAAACACATAAAACAGAATCACACGGAGACGTTGAAGAAGAAGGCAATGAGATCAGTGATCCTTTAGCATCTTTGCAGGATGAAAATAAAGAACTGAAAGATCAGCTTTTACGTCTTGCTGCAGATATGGAAAATCTTCGACGTCGTACTGCGCGTGATGTGGCAGATGCGAGAACTTATTCTATTGCTAATTTTGCACGGGATATGTTATCTGTTTCTGACAATCTCAATCGTGCTTTGGAAGCGATTCCAGAAGGTGCACGGGAGAGTGATACTGGTTTGAAATCATTGGCAGAAGGCGTTGAAATGACTGAACGTGTCATGATGTCAGCGCTAGAACGTCATGGGGTGCAAAAAATTCATCCAGAGGGGCAAAAGTTTGACCCTCACTTTCATCAAGCGATGTTTGAAATTTCTAACGCTGATGTTCCAGATAATACTGTTCAACAAGTTGTTCAGGCAGGTTATATTATTGGAGAGAGAGTGCTACGTCCAGCTATAGTGGGTGTAGCCAAAGGAGGAGCAAAAGAAACTTCTGTTGAAGATGATTCGGCTTAAAATACATCAATAACAAGTTTCCAATGTAAAATGCAGCATTCTCTGCAATTTCGCATGTGTGGGATTTTTCTCAATCAAAGAGCTTTAAAGGGTGTTATAAACACCCTTTTATCTTTGAAGCGCCCAACTTCCTTTTACAAGATATACAGCATTGCTTGAGGGGGATGGCGATGACAATAAAACAAAATGATCGACCTCAAAAGGATAAAATGAAGAATTCCTTCGAAAGAACAGATAAGGAACAAGGTCTTCAGGTTTAGTATCGATTAGTCGCGCAAGAGTAATATGCGGAGTAAATTGCCTTTCATCAGGCTTTAACTCTAATTTATTTCGGATATATTGCATCTTTTCATGTAAAAGATTGAGAGCTTCACAAGGTTTAACGCGAAGAACAAGAGAGGGAGAAGCATTTTCTGAACTAAAAATATCAAAACCCTCTATTTGTAGCATAAAAGGAGGAAGCTTTATTGTATCAAAGGCGTACATAAGTGTTTTTGCTGTAGTACTTTCAATTTTACCAAAAAAAGATAAAGTGATATGAAAATTTTGCGGGTTAATCCACTGCGCATTTGGTAAGCCATTTTGCAATGATACAAGTTGTTGGATCGTTTGTTGAGGAATCTGAAGAGCACCAAATAGACGGTCCATAATGTTATCTTCTTTATAAGAAAAGATGCTACTGCTAAGCGCAATAAATGAGAACCGAATTCTACCATAGAAGATAAGGCAATAATATAGAAAAAATATCTAAAAATGCTCACCATAATTATGAATGGACAAAGCTTATTCGTTTTAAGAAAATGGTTATGATACCAATAAGAATTGCATTTTCATGATCTGCATCACAAGAATGGGCAATGGAAGATTACTTGTGCACTATAAAGGCTATAAAGTTAGCAAAAAATAAGAAAAACCGATAGATTTCTGATATGCGAAATTATCCTATTATGCCGTAAAACACCGTTGTTTAGAGCAGTGATATAAGGCATTATAAGCTTTATATATTAAATGTTTTTAGACTATCGTGATCAGTATTTTAAGGCAGGGCTTGCCCGGAGAGCCTATGAAATGGACTACATGAGTAGTTAGCAGGAGGAACCCGCCGAAAGAAGCTGGACTGTTGATAGGCCAGTGGCTGGTAAGAAGCCCTATCCTTTGAGGTGTGGGGAGGAGGTCAATTTAACATTTTTTTAGCTTAAAATATATTCAGTACAAAGTGAAGAGTTCTCTTTTCTGTAAAGATTTAATTATACGATTAAGTTGGGGAATAGCTATAATACGCAAAACTATTCAAATTGGCCAAATAATATTAGGAGAAGAAGAAAAAATTTTGCATAACAAAATTACTACAAATATTTAACGTTTATGACAATTCTGCCAATCCATAGAGGATATGAATATTGTTATAAAAGTAGAAAAAACAATAAAAATTCAAATTAGTGATGGAAAATTTCTATTCTACAAGGATATTCATCCTTTTTATAGTCAGAGGTATTAATTTTCCTCTCCAAAATTGTTATTGATGAGCTTTTCAAGAGCATTAAGGGCATCTGTTGCTTCTGGTCCTGAAACACGAATGGTGAGGTTGCAACCAGATGAGGCTGCTAACATCATAAGTCCCATAATTGATGATCCGCCAACGATTTTTCCATCCTTTTCAACTTCAACAGTAACATTAAAATTGTCAACAGTTTGTACAAATTTTGCAGAAGCACGTGCATGCAACCCACGTTTATTACAGATATTGAAATGACGACTTATACATGGGAGGGTATCTTTGGAAAGCATTGGTATTTTATTATCCGCTATGAAATCATACTTGGCACATTAATATATTTACGTCCCGCTTCTTGTGCTATTCTTAACGCATCTGATAATGAAATATCAGGACATTGGCGAATAGAAATCAGTTTAATAAGCATGGGCAAATTAACACCCGCAATCATTTCAACGCGTCCTTTTTCAATAGCAGGAATAGCTATATTTGATGGTGTTCCACCAAACACATCTGTTAATATGATGACGCCATGATCTGTATCTGTATCGGTTACTGCGGCTATGATATCACCTCGGCGCTGATCTATATCATCATCGGGATAAACGCATATTGTTGCGAACTTTTCTTGTACTCCAACAACATGTTCCACGGCATGTAAAAATTCGACAGCCAGCTCACCGTGCGTTACAAGCACGAGTCCAATCATTTACGCAAACTCCTGTTAACTAATAAGATCCGACCATATTGGTGGGAAGGATATTTTACAAGGCTTTGTCTTGCTGCCAAGAAAAATTTGCAAAAAAAAGGCAAAAAATGTGATTTTTTTATTTTTAGAAAAAAATTAAACAGGTTTACGCCACATTTTTCTAAACAAGAATGCTTCAATAGCTTGACAAATGGCTGTACAATCGGCTTCACGAAGAGAGGGTAGTTTTAAAAGAGGAATGTGCAAATTTTCAAATTGAAAAGTTTTATTTGTGGAAAAACGTTCATATTCAGGACCGAGAGAAACAACGCAATCGATAATTGTGTGTTTTTTAAATTCTATCATATAAAGACCAACACCACGAATCTCGATACCGCCCTCTAAGCTGTCAGGCGTGTACCCGTGAAGTTTTCCATTTTCCGCACGCAGCATTGTATAATCATCACTAACAAGTTTTGCTTCACGTTTTGACCACTCAGCACGGTCGATTAAAGAAAGGGTAAGGGTTGATTTTCCTGATCCCGATGGCCCTATAATTAACAGCCCCTTTTCACCCAGTTTAAGGCAATTTGCGTGGAGTATTTCACATTTTGTTTTCATGTCTTTTACTTTAGATAAAAGCTTTATTTTGCGAGGGGAAGTATAATAATAAAACGTGCACCGGTTTTATTCTTCCCAAGTGCGGGATCAATAATATTTTCGGCTGTAATTGTCCCATTATGGGCTTCGATGATTTGCCGACTAATAGAAAGACCAAGTCCAGAGTTTTGTCCAAAAGCATCTTCATTTGGTCGATCTGTATAAAAACGTTCAAAAATGCGTTCAATGTTTTCTGAACGAATACCTGGGCCATTATCTTCAATGGTTAAAATAAGGGTTGAAGCATGACTTTTCATAGTGATGCAAATTTTGCCATGATCACGGGGAATAAAGGAACGTGCATTTTCAAGAAGATTTGAAATCACTTGCCCTAAACGGAGTTCATGTCCCAATACAAGATATGCTTTTCCATGAGGACGTGGAATAATATTAAGGCTTACATCAAGAGTTTGCGTATTACGGTATACTTCCTGAACAGCATGAACAAGACTTTCCAACAGCGGTGTCATATCAACGATCTCTGCGGTTTCTCGTGCAAGTTCTGCATCGAGCCGCGATGCATCGGAAATATCCGTAATCAACCGATCAAGACGACGCACATCATGTTGAATAATTTCAAGTAATTTCTCTTGTGCTTCTTCAGTTTTAGCTAAAGGGAGCGTTTCAACAGCACTGCGTAGAGAGGTGAGGGGATTTTTTAATTCGTGGCTTACATCAGCAGCAAAGCGTTCAATGGCTTCAATACGCATATAAAGCGCATTGGTCATATCGCGAATAGAAGTTGAAAGGTGACCAATTTCATCTTCACGCATTGAAAAATCAGGAATTTCTACACGCTGATTATTGCCATTACGCACTCGGTTAGCAGAAGCAGATAATTTGCTTAGTGGATTGGCAATCGTATGGGCTAAAAAGAGAGAAAGGACCAAAAGTACGCTGCCTACAACGGCAAAAACTTTGAATATAACCAGTCTTTCACCCTTTACAATATCATCAATATCGGAGCCAGTGGTTGAAAGAAGAAGGGCTCCAACCACTGCGCGATAGCGTTGAACAGGAACGGCAACAGAAACAATTAATTGACCTTGTCTGTTACGTCTTTTGGCGGTAGCAAGAGATCCGTTTAAGGCTCGATACACTTCTGGATAAGCAATACCGCTGGTTTTTATTTGTTCTCTGTCCAGAGCAATACCTTTGCCATAAAAAATACGTGAATACCATGAAGTGAGGTGATCCCACATGTTTTGTTCTGTTTTTATTGGAGGTAAATCATAGCTAAAAACTTCTCCACTAGAATAAAGAACGCGTGAATCAAGAAGTAAAGTAGCATCACGATCATAGATACGTGCTCTTGTCGTTTTAGGTGTGATGAGACGCCGTAAAAGAGGGGCAACTTGTTCAGGGTTAATGGGGAAATCCCAAGAGTCGGTTGATTGAGGGGCGGGTGTAATGCTTTCTCCAGCCTGTAACTCTAAGAGCTTTTGGGGATCAATGAGGATAGAATTTGTATCTACGGTTGCAGAAGCAGCAATAGCCCCAGCGATAATTTTTCCTTGGGTACATAGACTTTTAATTTTTGCTTCAATTAAACCATCGCGAAATTGGTTAAGGTATAAAATGCCTGTAACCAGAACGGCAAGGGCAGCAATGTTTAATATAACAATGCGGCGTGTGAGACTGGAAAAAAGCAATTGTCTGAAGAGACGTTGTGTTTGAAGATGCAAACGAGCAAACATCAGAAATGACGTTGAGGATATGCCGTTAGAGGCTGTTTTTTGTAGAGTTTTCAGTTGAGAATTGTTTGCCATCGATTTGATTGCCGTTCAAATTTTTGCGACAAAGTAGTTTTATACCTCGTGAAAACGATAACCTACACCATAAAGTGTTTCAATCATTGCAAAATCATCATCCACTTGTTTAAACTTTTTACGCAGACGTTTAATATGACTATCAATGGTGCGATCATCTACGTAGACTTGATCACTATAGGCAGCATCCATTAAAGCATCACGACTTTTTACAACTCCTGGTCTTTGTGCTAGAGTTTGCAGAATCAAAAATTCTGTAACAGTTAGAATAACAGGTTTATCTTTCCATGTACAGGTGTGGCGTTCTTGATCCATCACAAGATCTCCACGTTTAAGAGAAGAGGTGGAAGCAGTTCCTGTAGAAGGCGGTTGGTTACGTGCATTGGAACGGCGTAAAATAGCTTTCACACGCTCAATAAGAAGACGTTGGGAGAAAGGCTTCGTAATAAAATCATCAGCGCCCATTTTGAGACCAAATAATTCATCAATTTCATCATCTTTAGAGGTCAGAAAAATAACTGGGAGATCAGATTTTTGACGCAAACGGCGCAAGAGCTCCATTCCATCCATTCGGGGCATTTTAATATCAAAAATAGCCAAGTGTGGGGGGTGAAGTGTGAGACCTTTGAGTGCAGATGCTCCATCTGTATAGCTTTCAACCCGATATCCTTCTGTCTCAAGCGCAAAAGATAGAGACGTCAGAATATTGCGATCATCATCAACAAGTACAATCGTTTGCGTGATTGTTGGTGTATCTTTCATGGTTTCTTAGACCTTTCTATTGCTGTGGTAGCAAATTACCCACACTTGTTTATATGGGAGTTCACATTTTTTTTGCAAAACAAATATGATACAAATTGTAGCAAAGTAAAAACCCTTTTGTCATTACTGTAAAATCTTGTTTTGCTTTCATAATTTATAATGTTTCTACGTCTATTAAGATCCCTTCGTTTGAGAGAAAATTTTCATAAAAGCTTTTTTTATCAAAGTTTAGTGCACAGTTTATTAGTGTTTTTGTCCCAGAATTGAACAGGTTTAGTTTTGATTGTTGAAGTTTAAAAAATCCGCCTATGTGTTTTAAGAGCAAAGAAAAGAATGTGGCGATATATACACAAAAATTTGTTTCTGTTACACGAAAGGAGGTCATAATGGGATTTTTTAATTTTATTAAAACTGTAGGGGAAAAGTTAGGTATTGGTGATCATGAACCAACAGAAAAAGACTTTAAGGCAGCATTTGATCATTTTCAACTCGGTACAGAAAAAGTAAATATTCAAGTTAAAGATGGCAAAGCTATTTTAAGCGGTGAGGTTCCAGATAGAGAAACACTTGAAAAAGCACTTCTTGTTGTTGGCAATTCACAAGGTATCTCTTCTGTAGATGTTGATCAATTAAAGGTTATAGATACGACGACTAGAAAGACTTCTCACTTTTATGAGGTTAAATCTGGTGATAATCTTTGGAAAATTGCTGAAGAAGTTTATGGAAAAGGGCAAGGTGATAAAAACACATTTATTTTTGAGGCCAATAAGCCAATGCTAAAATCTCCCGATAAAATTTATCCTGGGCAAGTTTTGCGTATTCCTGAAATTGACCATACTTAATTCATAAAAGGGATAATTTTGATTGATGGCATTAAACAAAACATAAGGAGCATGAAAAAATTTCATGCTCCTTATTTTTATAACATGTGTGTTTATAATAAAAGGAGTTTAATGAGCAGGAATGGATTTAGAAGGTGATATAGCTTTCATAGCATTTACAGAGAAATCAACATTAATGGTTCCTGCTTTTTCAAATGTCAATTTTGCACTAATTTTATCACCTAGCCTGAATGGTTGTGAAAGTCCCATAAACATAATGTGATCACCGCCAGGCTTAAGCGTAATTTCGCCATTTCCTGGAATTTCAATGCCATTGTGCATTTTTTCCATTTTCATAATATCATTAACAACTGCCATAGAGTGGATCTCTGTTGTTTTTACGCCGTTTGTTGAAATAGAAACCAAACGGTCTGGGGTATTACTATGATTAATAATGTAGAGATAACCGCTACCAACCCTTATACCTCTAGGTGTCTCTCGTGTCCAAGGATTGAGAATTTCTATGTCACCAAGTTGATATTGTTGAGCGTTTGCTGGCAGAATTATAGCAGAAAAGAGAAGAGCACACACAATATTTATAATAACTTTTTTGTATGGATATTGTGCATGTATTGTATTCTTAAAGATGAGATTTATTATTTTCTTAATAATAGATGTCATCATTGATTCACCCTCCTTCATAAAATTCACATTTTAAATGTCCTTTTTTATTTTAGCAGAGTTCTCATTTAAAATAAAAGAGAGAATTATTAAACTTAAATTGATTTGAATATAAAAATAGAAATCATAGAATTTCAGGATTTTAAAAGAAGACAGTAAAGTTTACAACGACAAAAATTTCTCAACGTTTCCATATTTATCTTATAATATTATTTGTAAACAGTATAAAATTTATAGTGCATCACTATTTTTTTAATAGAGACAAACCAAACCGATCATATACTTTATCAAAGCTTAATATTGCGATATCTTTGTGCATTTTTATATGTTTTCAAATTTCAGAATTATACAAGTAAAAAAGCTTTTTAGGTGGGTTTAGAGCACAGCTTTCAGATAGCGGTGAACAATGAGGCCATTAGAAGGGGAGTTTTTGAGAGGAGATTGATAGAGAATGTCTTTACTGATATGCGTATTTGGAAAAGTACAGCTTAACATTATGAAGGAGTCTCGTAAAAAATAGCTTCATAAGATATGATGTCTATTTTAGTTTAAGGAAGGGTTATAATATTTATGATATAAGTTATTCGCCTTTAAGCGATATTTTTAAAAAGCTTTTATGTGAGTATCTTTTATTAAAGGTGGGAGATAAAGAACAAAAGTGCAATCACTCTTTTTATTTTTTAATTTTTATAGACAGATATATTTGTTGAGAATTGCAAGAAAAATATATTATAATCTCAAGTCTTTCATAAATATGGTATTTATAGGTCATTAGAGTGCCTATTTTAAAAGAAATTTTTTATTTTGGAGATGTTTCTCTCATTATTCTCTTGTAGCAATAAAAGCCTGTTCTTATATACGAGGCAGCAAGGCTTGTTGCGACTTGCAGTTTATTATTATTTTATGTTGCTTGAAGCAATATATGGGCTTTAAGTGTTATGAGGAGCTGTCTTAAAAAGATGCTTTATAAAGGTTGAGGTAGCTTGCTGAATGGAGATTATAATATGGCAAAAGTAATTGGTATTGATTTAGGGACAACGAATTCTTGTGTGGCTGTTATGGATGGCAAAAACGCAAAGGTTATCGAAAACTCAGAAGGAGCGCGAACGACACCTTCCGTTGTTGCTTTTACTGATGGGGGCGAACGGCTTGTTGGACAGCCTGCTAAACGGCAGGCGGTAACAAATCCTGAAGGGACAGTTTTTGCAGTTAAACGTTTAATAGGGCGTCGTTTTGATGACCCTATGGTTGAAAAAGATAAAGCACTTGTTCCTTATAAAATTGTTAAAGGTGACAATGGTGATGCATGGGTTGAAGAAGCGGGTAAGAAATATTCTCCATCGCAAATTTCAGCTATGATTTTGCAAAAGATGAAGGAAACAGCTGAATCTTATCTTGGTGAAAAAGTTGAACAAGCGGTTATTACTGTTCCTGCTTATTTTAATGATGCACAACGTCAAGCGACAAAAGACGCTGGTAAAATTGCTGGACTTGAAGTTTTGCGGATTATTAATGAGCCAACTGCTGCTGCCTTAGCTTATGGTTTGGATAAGAAAGACGGGAAAACAATTGCTGTTTACGACCTTGGTGGTGGTACATTTGATATTTCAGTACTTGAAATTGGAGATGGCGTTTTTGAAGTTAAATCAACCAATGGGGATACGTTTTTAGGTGGTGAAGACTTTGATATGCGCTTGGTCGGTTATTTGGCAGATGAATTCAAAAAAGAGCAAGGGATTGATCTGAAAAATGATAAACTCGCTTTACAGCGCTTAAAAGAAGCAGCAGAAAAAGCAAAGATTGAGCTTTCTTCGTCACAGCAAACAGAAATCAATTTACCATTTATCACGGCAGATCAATCAGGTCCCAAGCATTTAACAATGAAATTGACTCGGGCAAAATTTGAATCACTCGTTGATGATTTAGTACAGCGTACCATCGAGCCTTGTAAGGCTGCGTTGAAAGATGCTGGATTAAAGGCTGGTGAAATTGACGAAGTTGTTTTAGTGGGTGGTATGACACGTATGCCCAAGATTCAGGAAGTTGTGCAGAGATTCTTTGGTAAGGACCCACATAAAGGTGTTAATCCTGATGAAGTGGTTGCAATGGGCGCTGCCATCCAAGGAGGTGTATTGCAAGGCGATGTCAAAGATGTATTGCTGTTAGATGTAACACCTTTATCTTTGGGTATTGAAACCTTAGGTGGGGTTTTCACACGCCTCATTGAGCGCAATACCACTATTCCAACGAAAAAATCGCAAGTTTTTTCGACAGCTGATGATAATCAAAGTGCTGTGACTATTCGCGTTTTCCAAGGTGAACGGGAAATGGCGAGTGATAATAAGTTATTGGCGCAATTTGATCTTGTTGGCATTCCACCAGCACCGCGTGGTATACCTCAAATTGAAGTTACTTTTGATATTGATGCGAATGGTATTGTTAATGTTTCTGCTAAGGATAAAGGAACTGGTAAAGAGCATCAAATTCGTATTCAGGCATCAGGTGGTTTAAGTGATTCTGATATTGAAAAAATGGTACAAGATGCGGAAGAGCATGCGGCTGAGGATAAAAAGCGCCGTGAAGGTGTTGAAGCCAGAAATCAAGCCGAAGCTCTTATTCATTCAACTGAAAAATCGCTTAACGAATATGGCGATAAAGTGTCAGTTGAACAAAAGGAACAGATTGAGAAAGCAATATCTGATTTGAAGTCTGCGCTTGAAGGTAGTGATACTGAAGAAATAACGACAAAGATGCAAAAATTAGCAGAAGTTAGTATGAAGTTGGGACAGGCTATGTATGAAGCTTCACAAGCAGAAACTGCTGATACTGAAACAGAGACAAAGAATGATGATGTTGTCGATGCTGATTTTGAAGAAGTTAATGATAAGAAGAAATAGTGTCAGCATATGTGTTGATTAATTTATAAACCCGGCCTTTGAAATATAAGGCTGGGCTTTGTTATTTGAGTGAGTTGCAACTTTGTTGCTAAAAATATAAATTAAAAGCAATATTATCCATAAAAATGGATGATAGAAAAATTATCAGGAATACATGATGAAGGTTGACTATTATGAAATTCTTGGCGTGACTCGAGAATGCGATGATAAAAAGTTGAAATCTGCTTTTCGTAAGTTAGCAATGCAATATCATCCTGATCGCAATGCGGGGGATAAAGAGGCAGAGCGAAAATTCAAAGAAATTGGCGAAGCCTATGAAGTTCTTAAAGACCCTCAAAAGCGTGCTGCTTATGATCGATTTGGTCACGCGGCTTTTGAAAACAGTGGTGGTCAAGGGGGAGCAAATCCCTTTAGCGGTTTTGCTGCTGGTGGTGGATTTGCTGATATTTTTGAAGACTTTTTTGGCGAAATTATGGGAGGTACCCACCGTAAGCGTGGTGATAGTCGCGAACGTGGTGCAGATTTGAGTTATAATATGGAAGTGACCTTAGAAGAGGCATTTTCAGGAAAAACAGCAGAAATTAATATTCCCAGTTCCGTTACATGCGATGTTTGTGAAGGATCAGGAGCGAGAAAGGGCTCTAAGCCACAGGTTTGTGGAACATGCCATGGATCTGGACGTGTGCGTGCTGCGCAAGGTTTCTTTTCTATTGAGAGAACATGTCCTACATGTCATGGACGGGGTGAAACTATTACCGATCCGTGCCCAAAATGTCAGGGGACAAGACGCATAGAAAAAAAACGTTCATTGAGCGTGAATGTTCCTGCTGGTATTGAAGATGGTACGCGTATTCGTCTTTCTGGTGAGGGTGATGCTGGTATTCGTGGTGGTCCCAATGGTGATCTTTATATTTTCCTTTCCGTTAAACCACATGAATTTTTTCAACGAGAAGGGGCAGATCTTCACTGTCGCGTTCCTATTTCAATGGTAACAGCTGCTTTAGGAGGAGAGTTTGAAGTTTCTGACCTTGAGGGTGTTAAAGCACGTGTTAAGATCCCAGAAGGAACACAAAATGGACGTCAATTCCGCCTTAAAGGCAAAGGAATGCCCATGTTACGGCGTCAGCAAGCAAGGGGTGATCTTTACATCCATATCACGATTGAGACACCGCAGAAATTAACGCAAGAGCAACGTGAATTGTTGCAAAAATTTGAAAAACTCTCAAATCATGAGAATTCACCGCAATCACACGGTTTTTTTTCTCGTATGAAAGAATTTTTTGAAAATATTTCTGGTTAGAATATGTGAATGTGCGTAGAATAAATTAGAAAGAACTTTGGGAAGGTTATTTTTTATTAAGCTTTCATTGTCTCTTTCATCTTTGAAAAGCTTTGTTCTTGAAAAGAAAGAGATAGCTAATTTAGAGTAAGCTCCCGCTACTGATGGTTTTGTACATTTTATGAGTTTTATGGATAAGTCTTATTTTTGAGTGTCTATGACATTTCAAAAAGGGTTTATCCATATAAGAACGCGATTGAGTGACGGATAATCAGTATTTCCAGTATCATAATAACTGCTTTTATGCATTCAGAGTTTTTTGTATTTCTTTTTAAAGGCTCTATAATAAAACTGTAAAATAGACAAGAGCTTACAAAGCAGCGCTCAATAAGCTGTTAGGCAATCCATCTTTTCAAATAAAGTATCAACTTCTTATAACCGATTTTATTTCTGGCATTTTCATAGCCTTAAACCATTGCTTTCCTTAAAATACGGGTTATTCTTATTCAAAATAACCTTTACATGCTTCATCTCAGCTTTTAGCAGTAATCATGTCTTTTTAGATTGCGGATTTAGTTTTGTATTTTAATAAAGCGCTTGCTTTTGCTGTTATCTGTAAATCAATTCAGATCTCATGGAGCAGTATGGTTGAGATAAATGAATAAATGTTAAGGCAGTTCAGTATGTTCTTTACTGTTGCAACTTTTTTATGTCGGAGTGAAACAAGAGTATTGTATATATCTGTTTAAGTAATTTTTGCAACGAGGATATAGCTAAAGTTGAGGAGAATATAAAAGCATAAAAGTAGAAAATTCCAGCTTTGCCACCTCTTTTTCACTTAGCTTTGCGCCTTTCAGAAATATTCAAAGTAGTATTTAAATAATGCAATACATAGTCCCTCACGCTTTTGTTTTCGCGATCTTTAATAGAGGTAAATCTCTTACGCCCATACAGAAGATCATTGTGTTACAAATCTATACGCTTATTTTGAAGAAACATTTCCTAATGGATGTACCCCTATTGCATGCGATGGTGCTTGAAAGGGTATAAAACTTCATTGTACACCACTTTTTTTACGCTCATGTATGCGTAAGTTGATACTATCATTCCTCGTTTCAAACATTGCTGCATCTTACTATTGAGAGCATTAATAAGAGGTATTTTAAGCTTTCTATAGTATTTATATACCAAGTTCATTTGTAACGTACAAGCCAACGGTTTTTATTGATTTGAAATGTGAGAGTTAACATGACAAAATATTCTTATATTCAGACTTCTCATTTAGGATTTTATACTATAAATATATAAATTATTATTATAAATAAATGTATTATAATTCTTCATAAAGGGATATTTAATTGACATTTTTTCATGTTCAATGATTGAAAAAAGTCAAATTTTTAAAACCCAAATTATAGTTTTCAGTCGAACTTCGTTTGACAATTTCATTAAAGAAAAATTGAGATAGGTTACTAAAGCGGTTGAGTGATTGCTTATCTTGATGATAGGTTAATTTTATATGATAAGAAACTTTATTTTTATCTTACAAAATCAATGGTTGTATATATTCTTATTCATTGTTAAGTATCCATAGGTATAAATTAATGAATTGAATATAGGGCGTCGCTTAAAAAATTTTCAAAATTTTGCTTTCCAATTTTATACATAAGATCATAAAATAATGACGTTTTTTGACACCTATTTTGTTTAATTTTTTACTGTCAATTTTTAAAGGACGTTTTTTGTGTTTCATCTTCATAAATTAAAAGAAAATTGACGATTTTCAGGGGGATGGATAGAGTAAAGCTTTGTTTTATTGTTTTCACTTTTCCTAAATTCTATTAAGAGATGGTAAAAAGTGATGAGGAGGCTCTATTAATGGATGATGCTAAAAACGGTGCTGTAGATGTTTTGGAAAAACAAGCAGCATTTTTATCGTCTGCTTTACCTTATATGCAAAAATACGAAAATGAAACGGTCGTGGTAAAATATGGCGGCCATGCTATGGGTGATCCTACTTTGGGGCGAGCATTTGCACGCGATATTGCTCTATTAAAGCAATCAGGGATTAATCCTATTGTTGTTCATGGTGGTGGACCTCAAATTGCTAAAATTTTAATGAAAATGGGGATTGAATCACGATTTGAAAACGGTTTACGGGTAACCGATGAACGGATTGTTGAAGTTGTTGAAATGGTTTTAGCGGGATCCATAAACAAAGAAATTGTTGCTCTCATCAACGCTGAGGGTGAATGGGCAATAGGGTTGTGCGGCAAGGATGGCAATATGGTTTTTGCCGAAAAGGCTTATAAAACTGTCATTGATCCTGATTCTCATATTGAACGTGTTTTAGATTTGGGATTTGTTGGTGAGCCTATTGAAGTTGATCGCACATTGCTAGATCTCTTAGCGTGTTCTGAAATGATACCAGTTCTTGCTCCTGTGGCTCCAGGACGCGATGGTAAAACTTACAATATTAATGCTGATATTTTTGCTGGAGCTATTGCTGGTGCATTAGAGGCTAAACGCCTTTTATTTCTTACTGATGTTCCTGGTGTTTTGGATAAACAGGGTAAACTTTTAAAAGAATTGACAGTTTCTGAAGCTGAGAAACTTATCAAAAATGGGACAATTTCAGGAGGCATGATTCCAAAAGTAGAGACTTGTATAAAAGCTCTTCAAAACGGCGTGGAAGGTGTTGTCATTTTAAACGGTAAAACCCCTCATCCTGTTTTACTAGAACTGTTTACCGAACAGGGAGTTGGTACGCTTATTGTTTCATAAAATTGTGAGGAAAATTGGAAGAGAAAGTTTTTCATGGTAAATCTAAAACAGTTTAAATATCCTTTATTAAGTAAGCCAGAATTGGCAATATTTACTGCGACAATATTGTGGGGCATTACATTTTTAGTCATTCACATTGCGGTACGCTATAGCGGTCCTCTGTTTTTTGTTGGATTTCGTTTTATTGTTGCATCTCTTATATGCGGGATAATTTTTTGGCGCTCTATAAAAGGTATAACTGTTTATGAAGTTTTCGCTGGGATGGCGATTGGTTTAGCCATGTTTTTTGGTTATGCTTTTCAAGCAGCTGGACTTCAAACAATAATTAGTAGTCAGTCAGCTTTTATCACAGCGCTTTATGTACCGATGGTTCCAATCTTGCAATGGATTGTGTTTAAAAAACCTCCCCGTTTAGCCTGTTGGATTGGCATTGTTTTCGCTTTTATTGGGCTTGTATTTGTTTCAGGACAAAAGCCAGGAAGTTTTGATTTTTCAAAAGGCGAAATTTTAACTTTGTTAGGCGCTTTAGCGATTGCTGGAGAAGTCATACTCATTGGAATTTTTGCGAATAAGGTTGATAGTCGGCGTGTAACCATTATTCAGTTATTTTTTAGTGGTTTTTTTTCATTTGCTTGTATGCCTTTGATGGGTGAAAGCATCCCTGAATTTTCGTGGGTGTGGTTTAATATTGGTATAGGATTGGCATTAATGAGCGCCATCATTCAGTTAGCTATGAATTGGGCACAAAAGTCTATTTCCCCTACGCGTGCGACACTCATTTACGCCGGTGAACCGGTATGGGCTGGTATTGTTGGGCGTTTGGCTGGAGAACATTTATCTCCCTTAGCTTTATTGGGCGGTTTGCTTATTCTGATTGGGATCATTGTGGCTGAATTACAACCTTCACAATGGCGTAAAAAAAATAAAGCAATTAAAAAAATTGATTAGCTATACATTTTTTTATTATGATTTTATTGCATGAGCTTTTTGCTTATAGAGTTTTCATTTTCGGAGCTTTTTTAATATTCAGATGATTAAGAAGTTCTATAAATTATTCCAGTTTTTGCATACCAAATTGGAGAAATAGTATGCTTCTATCTGTTTTCTAACCTCTGAAAACGCAAAACAAACTTCATTGAGCCAAGCATGAAGTTGTAAAAGTGAAAATTAACGCGCATCTTTACGATCATTTTTAAATTCAGCTTTAACAATTTTCCAAAACATCTACGGTAATATTTTTTAATAATGAAAATTATGCACCGTCGCACGTTATTCCTTTTGTTCTTTAACTCCCATGCAAAATAGAAACGCTCAAAGCAGGTCCCATAATGGTGTACATTAACGCACTTTTTTAAAAGACATATTTTTTCAATGGATGTTGTACCCATTGATGGTCCATGTGAAATGTATAAAGGCCATGAAATATCACCATTTTTACTTAAAATAAAAAGTTAAAGTTAATAGCATTATTTTCTTTATCAATTCCCATTACGACAAGTTTTGGTACTTGAAAGAGTTTATTAAGAGGTATTTTACTCATTCCTTAAACGGCTTTATCCACACACCAGTCCTGTTTGTCCAGTTCTGTTTGTAATGTGTAAAAAATTTGACTAATTTACTATAAGCAAGCTTAAGATGAAAAAGGCTCGCGATATTCAGGGTTTTCATTTAAATTGCAAAACAATAAATAGTCATTATAAATCAAAGCACTAATAAATTAATAGAAGAGATTTGATGTTTTTTTATCTTTAATGAAAGAAGAAAGGCGTTATATAAAAGGGCATAAAAACTTTACTCAATAAAGCCTATTTCTAAAGTTTTAAACATTGAGAAGAAAATTATCTCTCTCAATATCCATTTTATTTTATAAGATTGCTGAAAAAAACAGATTATTGCGTACAAATAAAAAAGCATTTCTTGTGAATTTTATTGCAAGCCTTAGTGATATACGCATCCATAATTGCGTTGCATATTCACGGGCTTGTTTTAAAGAAACATCTCTTAACGCTCTCAATCCCATTTCGCGACGGTGCCTATGAATAGTATAACGGTAAATCCATTGAGCACCTCCATCTTTACGCTTATGAAAAAGTAAGTCGGCACCATCATTATATTTGCAAGCTCGTGGGTGTTGCCGACAGCTCTTGCATTAAAACGGGTTCATAAGAGCCATTTTAGTTCTTTCTTATATAAATTTTATCCACACACTTATGCCGCTTGTAATGTGCAAGCAAGTGATTTTAATTGATTCAAGAGATACAGATTTGAAATGAGAGAATCTTACGGTACTCAAGGTTTTAATTCAATATAAATAATGCTAAATTATATTTATAAATCAATATCTTATTATATAATGCCAGCATATGAGTTATCAAACAAGATGTGAAAAGGTCATTTTAGCACCCTTGGATTTAATTTAGCAAACAAAAGCCTCATTTTTTAGGCTATGAAAAGTTGTGTTTTGAGAAGCTTTTTAGGTTTATATTCTTTTGATAGAAGCCGGAGCATAATTGGTCTTTGCGTTTTGTATTATTCTTTGCTAAATCGCCTTATATGACAATAGATCGTAATTATATTCGTAATTTTTCCATCGTGGCGCATATTGATCACGGCAAATCCACTTTAGCTGATCGTTTGATTCAAATAACAGGTGGGCTTGAAACACGTGAGATGAAAGAACAAGTACTCGATTCCATGGATATTGAGCGTGAACGTGGAATTACTATTAAAGCACAAACGGTACGTTTACACTATAAGGCAAAGAATGGTGAAACCTATATTTTAAATCTTATGGATACACCTGGTCATGTGGATTTTGCTTATGAGGTTTCGCGTTCATTGGCAGCTTGTGAAGGTTCTCTGTTAGTGGTGGATGCAAGCCAAGGCGTAGAGGCGCAGACGTTAGCAAATGTTTATCAAGCCATTGATAATTCCCATGAGTTAGTTGTTGTTCTCAATAAAGTTGATCTTCCAGCAGCAGAACCTGAGCGTGTTAAAGAACAAATTGAAGATGTGATAGGCATTGATACATCTCAAGCAGTAGAAATATCAGCAAAAACAGGTTTGGGTGTTCCTGATGTTTTGGAGGCAATTGTTGCACAATTACCACCTCCACGTACAGGCGATGTTGCAAATCCCTTGAAAGCAATGTTGGTTGATAGCTGGTATGATGCATATCTTGGTGTCATTGTTTTGGTACGGGTGATAGATGGTATTTTAAAAAAAGGCCAAACCATTCGTATGATGGGTACAGGAGCAAAGTATCCAGTTGAGCGCGTTGGGGTTTTTACACCTAAAATGGTACAGGTTGATGAATTAGGACCAGGCGAGATTGGTTTTATCACTGCTTCTATCAAAGAGGTAGCAGATACACGGGTTGGGGATACGATTACTGAAGAGCGTCGTCCTTGTGAAAATGCTTTGCCTGGTTTTAAGCCGGCGCAACCTGTTGTCTTTTGTGGACTTTTTCCAATTGATGCTGCCGATTTTGATGATTTGCGTGCAGCCATGGGCAAATTACGCTTAAATGATGCGAGTTTTTCTTTTGAAATGGAAACATCTGCAGCTTTGGGGTTTGGTTTTCGCTGTGGCTTTTTGGGACTTCTGCATCTTGAAATTATTCAAGAGCGATTAGAGCGTGAGTTTAATTTGGATTTAATCGCGACAGCACCTTCGGTTGTTTATCGCATGAATATGAATGATGGTTCTGTTAAAGAGTTGCACAATCCAGCGGATATGCCTGATATGGTTAAAATTTCTTCCATAGAAGAACCATGGATTCGGGCGACAATCATGACTCCTGATAATTATCTTGGGTCAATTTTAGAGCTATGTCAAGAGCGGCGCGGGGTACAGGTTGGTTTGTCCTATGTTGGAACCCGTGCTATGGTAACGTATGATTTACCACTGAATGAAGTTGTTTTTGATTTTTATGATCGGCTAAAATCGATTTCAAAGGGTTATGCTTCTTTTGATTATCAAATGACAGATTATGCAGAAGGTGATTTAGTTAAAATGTCTATTTTGGTGAATGGAGAGCCTATTGATGCATTGTCTATGCTTGTTCACCGTACGATTGCAGAAAAGCGCGGGCGTTCCATGTGTGAAAAACTGAAAGATCTTATTCCCCAGCATATGTTTCAGATTCCAGTTCAAGCGGCTATTGGTGGTAAAGTTATAGCGCGTGAAACGATTCGTGCTTTGCGTAAAGATGTAACAGCGAAATGTTACGGGGGTGATGTTACGCGTAAGCGCAAACTTTTGGAAAAGCAAAAAGAAGGCAAAAAGCGGATGCGCCAATTTGGAAAAGTAGAAATTCCACAATCGGCATTTATTCAAGCGCTCAAAATGAACAAATAACGAAAAAAGGGGTATTTTCTCTCATTGATTGCGCTTTTGATTTTGTCGATTGATTCCGTTGTTCAAGAGTGCTTTTTAATGGAAATTGCGCAATATTCACACTTTTTGGTATAATGTTTTTCATTGTGTCATATTGCTCACGTAAAACAGAATACTTTAAATAAAATACATCTGTTGTGTTGCACGTTTACGCACTTGTTTCAAAGAAACATTTCTCAACGCAACAAGCTCCATTTCACAATGGGTGCTTAAAAAAATATAATGTAAAATACACTGTGAATGATATAAAATCCATTTGGCATTACCGCCTTTACGCGTCAGAAAGGTGCAAAGCGCACCCATCATACTCTTTTTCAGCTCAAAATATTATTGACAGTTCTTATCACTTGAGAGAATTCATAAAAGTATTTCACTCTTTTCTTAAATTGTTTCTTACCTACACGCCAACTACGTTTGTAACGTGCAAGGAAATGATAGTGATTGATTCACTATGAAAGGATTTGAAATGAGAGAATCCTTGTATTTGAGGTTATTATTCAAGTTAAAAAACGAGAAAATATTATTATTGCATTAATCTTGTGTCTAAGCACGTAAAAGATCATTAATGGATGTTTTTTCTCGTGTTTTTTGATCAACGCGTTTTACAATAACAGCACAATAAAGGTTTGGGCCTGCTTCACCATTTGGTAAAGGTTTTCCGGGGAGAGAACCTGGTACAACCACTGAATAGGCTGGTACTTCACCAATAAAAATTTCACCTGTTGTACGATCAATAATCTTTGTTGATTTTCCAATAAAGACTCCCATTCCCAAAACAGCACCTTCACGGATAATACAGCCTTCAACAATTTCAGAGCGAGCACCGATAAAGCAATGATCTTCAATGATTGTTGGATTTGCTTGCAGTGGTTCTAAAACACCTCCAATACCAACACCACCAGAAAGATGGACATGTTTACCAATTTGTGCACAAGAACCAACGGTGGTCCATGTATCAACCATTGTGCCCTCATCGATAAAAGCACCAAGATTGATAAAGGATGGCATCAATATAACATTGGGTGCAATATAAGCAGAATGACGTACAATGGCTCCAGGAACGGAACGGAAATCAGCACTTTTAAAATCTGCCTCTTTCCAACCAGAGAATTTTGAAGGAACTTTATCCCACCAATGTGTCCCATTGATTCCACCAGTAATAATTTGCATAGGATTAAGCCGAAAAGAGAGTAAAACCGCTTTTTTCAACCATTGATGAACATGCCATTGTCCATTTTTTTGTCGTTCTGCAACACGGATTTCACCTTTATCAAGAAGGTTCAATGCATGTTCAACACTCTCACGTATTTCGCCTTTTGTGGTAGTATCGATAGAATCACGATCATCAAATGCTTTTTCGATAATGATTGCGAGTTGCGTAAGATGGGTCATGAGGAAAGTTCCGTTAAACAAGTTGAAAGCTTCAGGATTTATTCTTTATGACTTACGCGAAGAAATGTTTTCAGTCAATAAAACGATGAGGAAGTAGGGCAAGTGCATGAAAAAAGGCTGTAAAGAAAAAAGAAAAGCAGAGCAAGAAAACTGGACACCACTTCTCCATACGAAGGATGCTCTACAACAAATACATAAAGTCTCTAATTCAGCACAGGTGCGTTCGTCTACTTATCGTTTAGCCTATATCGATCAAGAGTTTATGATGCGTCCAGAGCTGCGCTCACAACGTATTGGTCTTGAATTTTTAAAGCCGGAAATAACCCTTAAAGAATATGATATTCAATCAACAGTTGTTTTGTTTGGTGGTGCGCGCATTCCTGAACCTGGGCAAGCAGCGTGGGCTGCAAAGAATGAAATACAAAAGAAAAATTTGCATGCTATGTCACATTATTACGATGAAGCAAGAGAGTTTGCGCGTTTGTGCTCACTTTATTCTGCTACGACAGAATATCGTGAATTTGTGGTTGTTACGGGGGGCGGACCAGGAATCATGGAGGCGGGAAATCGTGGTGCTTGTGATGTTGGGGCTCCAACAATTGGCTTGAATATTATTTTACCGCATGAGCAAGAGCCTAATTCATATGTGTCGCCGCATTTGTGTTTCAATTTTCATTATTTGGGGATGCGAAAAATGCATTTTTTAGTACGAGCGAAAGCATTAGCCATTTTTCCTGGAGGATTTGGGACTCTGGATGAACTGTTTGAAACGTTAACTTTAGTACAGACGGGGCGTATGAAACAGGTACCAATTTTATTGTTTGGCAAAGAATTTTGGAGCAATACTGTCAATTTTGAGTATCTGTCTGCACAAGGTACAATTTCTCCTACTGATATTAATTTTGTGAAATTTGTTAATACAGCAGCAGAAGCTTTTGAAGAAATTCGTTCTTTTTATAAACTGCCTTAACGACTTTTGAGATACTCACTCTTGAAGGATCATTAATACTCTACTTTGGTTAAATAAAGTCCTGAGGGGGGGGCAACAACACCACAACGTTTGCGATCTTTAGCTTGAAGAGCTGCTTCAAGATCTTGTGTTGTCCAACGCCCAATACCCACTTCCATGAGGCTTCCTGCGAATGAACGGATTTGATGATGAAGAAAAGAACGAGCTTGCGCATAAAGGAAGATTTCCTCTCCTTCTCTTTGAACATCAAGGCGTTCAAGGGTACGAATAGGGCTTTTGGCTTGGCAATGTGCTGAACGGAAAGTTGTAAAATCATGTTGTCCAACAAGCTTTTGCGCAGCTTCATGCATAGCTTCAGCATTAAGAAGCTTTGGTATCCACCATACGCGTTTGGCATTTAGAGCTGGTGGAGAGCGGCGATTGAGAATTTTAAAAAGATAATGGCGCTTTACAGCGGAAAATCGTGCATCAAAGTCATCAGGGACATTTTGTACGTTTAAGATTGAAATTGCTTCCCTCTGTTTACGTAAGAGAGCATTGAGCGCGTCACGCACAGTATGGGGATGCCAGTTTTTTATGAAATCAACATGGGCAACTTGTCCCGTAGCATGCACCCCTGCATCCGTTCGTCCTGCTGTTGTTATGGTCAATTGTTGTCCACTGAAGCAAAAAATTGCTTGTTCAAGAGCTCCTTGTATCGTGTGAAGTTCTGCTTGACGCTGCCAACCAGCATAATTTGAACCATCATATTCAAGAGTGAGTTTAAAACGTGGCATATTAAAAAACAGCAGAAATATGGGCGCCTCGCAAGAATGTTGCGCTATCAAGAATTTTACCGCCAGATCTTTGAAGAGAGGTTATTTCTATCCGTCCTTGTCCACAATGAATAATCAAAGAATTTGGTTCTATCCTCCCAATTTCAAAAGAAGCTCCTGTTGTTAAGCGACTTTCAATAATTTTTACGCGTTCTTCTCGTCCACCGATATTCATATTGCACCAGCAACTAGGAGATGGAGAGAGCGCACGGATATGTCTATGAATAAACTCTGCGGGTTTTGTCCAATCAATGCGGGTTTCTTCTTTTCTAATTTTGGCTGCATAGGTGATGCCTTCCTCTGATTGTGGGGTCAGTTTAAGTTGTCCTTTTTCAAGGGTTGATAAAGTTTCTACCATAAGTTCTGCGCCAATATGTGAAAGTCTGTTTGAAAGCTCAGCAGTGGTTGTGTTATCAGTAATGGGGATGGAGCGAGAAAGAGCGATAGGCCCTGTATCAAGTCCTTCATCCATTTTCATGATCATGATACCTGTTTCTTTATCACCAGCCATAATTGCTCGTTGAATAGGCGCAGCACCACGCCAACGTGGTAAGAGTGAAGCGTGGGTATTAAAACAACCAAAACGCGGTGCTTCGAGAATAGCTTTGGGTAACAGGAGTCCATAAGCCACCACAATAGCAGCATCAACAGAAAGTGCTGCAAATTTCTCTTGTTGTTCGGCTGTTTTAAGTGTTTGAGGCGTAAAGATAGGAATAGATTTTTCTTTTGCTACGGTGTGAACAGCTGAAGGGACTAATTTAAGCCCCCGACGTCCTGCTGGACGAGGGGGTTGACTATAAACAGCGACAACATCATGACCAGCATCCAATAAAGCGTGTAAAATGGGAACAGAAAAATCTGGTGTTCCCATAAAACTTAACCGTAATGCCATTACAAAACTGCTTCCTGTGTGTTTTTTTCTTTTGCGCGTTTTTTAAATTTTCGTATCACCATATCGCGTTTAATCTTTGAAATGTAATCAATAAAAAGACGCCCATTTAAATGATCAATTTCATGCTGTAAGCAAGTCGCCAAGAGATCATCTGCTTCGATTTCTGTCTGTTTTCCTTCACGGTCCTGATAGCGAACGCGCAGACGTTTAGGGCGTTCAACTTCCGCAAAATAGTCAGGAATAGAAAGACAACCTTCTTTATAAATATTGCGCTCATCTGAAAGCCATAAAATCTCAGGGTTGATAATAACAAGCGGTTTTTTCTGCTCATCTTCAGAATTTCCAGAGACATCCATAACCAACATACGTAGTGGTATACCAATTTGAATAGCAGCAAGACCAACACCTTTAGAATGATACATGGTCTCCAACATATCATCTGCGAGCTTTTGGAGAGCTGAATCGACCTGCTCAACGGGTTTGGACTCTTCCCGTAAAATCGGATCAGGTAAAATAACTAAAGATCTTATTGGCATAAGAAGAGATTAATCAAAGGTTTTTTATTGGTCAATATTGAATAACGGATTCTTGCATTTTTTTACCATAAGAGCGTTATATTACCTTTTATGTTTGATTCGTTTTTTTCTATACTCGTTGGTGAGTTTTTTTCTAAATTAATCGTTTTACTTTTATTTACACTTGTCTGTTTGGCATTTTTTATGCTGATACATTCTCATCGAAAAAGAACATTTTTAGAACAAGAAACTGCTGAACGTGCGCGTGAGGCACAAATGCAGATGGCTACCTTGCTAAAAACACAAGCTGAAATGCAAGGGCGAATGCAAACGATGGCGGAAATTTTTGGTCAACGGCAAGCTGAATTGAATAAATCGCTCAGTGAGCAACTCAATGGAATGACAACAAGCTTAGGTCAAACACTTCAGGTACAGACTAAATCCACTTATGAAAATTTGAATCGTTTGCAAGAACGTTTAGCAGTGATTGATGCGGCACAAAATAATATTCAATCGCTTACGGGACAAGTTGTTCAGTTGCAATCCATTTTAAGCAATAAGCAGACACGTGGTACCTTTGGTCAGGGGCGGATGGAAGCAATTATTGCTGATGCCTTACCAGCAAATGCCTATGCTTTTCAGGCTGTTCTTTCCAACGGAAAGCGCCCAGATTGTCTTATTCATATGCCCAATAAAGCACCTTCTCTTGTTGTTGATGCTAAATTCCCTCTAGAGGCTTGGAATGCTATGCGTAAAGCCGCATCAACGCAAGAGCGTCAAGAGGCAGAACGCCAATTTCGTACCGATATGGAAGTCCATATCCGTGATATTGCGCAGAAATATTTAATTCCTGGAGAAACTCATGACACCGCTTTTCTTTTTGTGCCATCGGAATCAATTTTTGCCACAATTTATGAGGACTTTGAGGCATTGGTACAAAAAGCCAATAGAGCCCATGTGATTATTGTTTCACCATCTTTGTTGATGCTCTCTGTCCAGGTTGTACAAACCATTATGAAAGATGCGCGGATGCGTGAACAAGCGCATTTAATTCAATCGGAAGTGGCAAAACTGATGGAAGATTTTGGACGAATGGATATGCGTGTTCGCGCACTACAGAAGCACTTTTACAAAGCAGGTGAAGATATAGAGGGAATTTTAATATCATCTTCCAAAATTATGAAACGGGCAAATCGCATTGAAACTTTCGAATTAAAAGAAAATTACTCTGAGCCAACAAAAATGACAACATCCGCTCAGTCACAAACATTGCGTTTAGTTGATGAGGAATAACGCAAAACAATTTTCTTAAATATCACAAGTTAGATCACGCTCTTTATTGATTGGTAATCATTTTTTAGTATCTCTATCTTGTTTTATTTCTTAAACGAGAGGAATAGAGAATATGCGACACCTTTTGTTTTTAGGGGCATTGGTGTTTCTGCTAGGGGGCTGTGCAACAACCACTCCCACTCACACAAACAACGCTTGCGCTATTTTAGCACAAAAAAATGGTTTTTTTGATAATTGGGGTAAGGCGTCTCAAAGAGCAGAAATACGCTATGGGATTCCTATGCCTATTATTCTTGCAACCATTAAGATGGAATCGAGTTTTCGTCATAATGCACGCCCTCCACGCAAAAAACTACTTGGTTTTATCCCATGGAAGCGTCGGTCGACAGCTTATGGTTATGCTCAAGCGCTTGACAGTACATGGGCAATGTATCTTCGTTCTACAGGAAAGTCTTTTGCATGGCGTACGAATTTCGCAGATGCTGCTGATTTTGTTGCTTGGTACCATCGTCAAAGTGTTCAACGCAATGGCGTGAGGTTTGATGATGCATATAGCCTTTATTTAAATTATCATATGGGACATGGGGCTTATGCGCGTAGTGGGGGGCATGCCACTGTTGCACTTTCACAGGCAGCACAGCGCATGGCGAGAATATCGAAGCTCTATGACCAGCAATTAAAGAGATGTGGATGGCGTTAGGGAGGATTTTTGAAAATATCAATTAGGGAATTGAGGGGATAAAATTATTTGAGGGCAAAATTTCTTATGGTGCGACAAGGTTATCCCGTTTTTCTGGTTTTCGAATAAAATAAATTGTTATTGAATAGAATAAACTCAAGCGACAGAAAGCTGTTGCAATGCACGATATATTTGAGCGCAATCTCTATATTTTCCCTCTTTGTTCAAAGAGTTGACAATAGAAACGATCTTCCATTTAGCGCTGGCATTGAGCACTGGGTGAAATACCAGAGATTATTGAAGGAAAAAATATAATCTCTTTTTTATTTTCATTATACGCATTATTGGTTGATTATTATATGAATATTTTCTTTGTTAAGCGTATAAAATAGCAATTAAAACAAATGCAGTTCGGGCATCATAAAAAGGGTAAAATATTCAATATAAAAAAAACGAGAAATGCATTAAATGAAAGAGTATCGTTTCATAAAAACTTTTCTTTGTATAAAGGGAGTGCTACAGCTCTTCAGAAACCTAAGTGTATTGAGTATTGTATGGAATGAAGCGTGTCTATTCATCTTTCCTGCCCCATCATTAATTAAAAAAATTATCTTGTAGTGTTGTAAAACACTATCATTTATAGGACTGTAAAGTATATATAACTTTACAGAGCAGAATATTCTGGGAAGGATTTTTCTGTAACGCCTATGAAAAAACAAATAAGCCTTCAATGTTGTGATAGCGCTTGCATTTGAGACTATTTATGAGAGGCATTTTTATTCTTTTCTTAAACGGTTTTTACTAAAAATCATTGTTTTATAACAGTAATATACCTTTATTCATATTGAATTAAGAGTTTTGAATAGCTTAGGATTTTGTCATTTCAGATCTCTTGATGTTTAACCAAGAAAAACCATTGGCTTGTACATAAGCGCGATTGGCATGTGGATAAAAACACATAAAGAAAGGACTAAAAATACCTCTTATGAACATTCTCAAATATAAGAATTTTTGCAACATTAGGGATTGAAAAGTATAATGATAGCACTGCTTTACTCCTACACCTCCAACATCGTTTGTGATGTGTAAGGAAGGAATCCTATTGATTCAATGCGTTATGGCTTATGGTGAGAGAAGTTTATTTTGTTTAGAGTTATCACTTAATAATATAAATAATTTATAATGATAACAATATGTTATTTAAGATTTAACATGCTTCAGTATTGAGTTGGTGAATACTACTCAAGGGGATAATTTTTAAAACTGGTAGGACATCTGATAAGACTAAAAATATTCAACAAAAGTTCTGATTCGCAATAATTGGAAAATATATCTTAGTCTTCTATTCCCAAATCTTTGTTTAGGTACTTCTTATCTTTTAAAAGGATATCGATAATCAACAGATTATGATTTTGTGGTGAAGAAGGATTCAAATTTTGTCCTTTAAAATATAAGGTGTCAGTTAAACAGCCCCTTTTTTATTTCTGTATAAAGCATAAAAAATGATCTCTTTCCATTGTTATGTAAAGTAAAACTTTACAATCCAACAAATGATTAGAAACGCATAATGATAGCATTAAAGCAAGGAACGCGCTACTGGAACAATGGTTACAGAGCACATAAATCTTTTAAATTGATGCACAGATTCTATAACTGATTCTCTTGATAGAAAAGCTAACCCTTTTGGTGGAGCTAAGCGGGATCGAACCGCTGACCTCTTGCATGCCATGCAAGCGCTCTCCCAGCTGAGCTATAGCCCCTATAAAAACAAACTTTCTCAAAAGAACAATACACACCCTCAGCCTTTTAAAGCGAGAAAAATTGAAGATCAAGAAGAATTTGCATTCAATAGAAAAGATGCTTTCTTTTACTTCTTTTAAGTGTCGTCATCGTTAGAAACACCGCCTCCGAGAATATCAGTAACGTCATCATCTTCATCGTCACCATCATGAGACAAAAATGTATCATCATCATCACCAAGATCTACATCACTATCTTCTAAATCAGGAAGATCGTCATCTTTAGAATCCACATCATCATCTTCAAGAAGCATAAAAGCAGATTTTTCAAGTGCTGTATCAAGCTCTTCAGTATCAACTTCTTCTTCGTTGTTTGCTTCAGCTGCCGCAACCTCAAAATAAGAACGTGGATAAGAAATTCCTGTATAAGGCGACACAATAGGATCGCGATTTAGATCGTAAAATTTTTTTCCTGTTTCTGGATCAACACGTTTAGTTCCGAGTTCTTGTTTTGCCATAAGCCGTGCCTCTTTGATTAACTATTATTCCATTAAAAGATGAATTTTATGGTGCTTAATCGAAAAATAATGCCTTTGTCAAAGATAAATACATTGCTCCGCATAGATTTTCTCATGACGTCCTTTAAAGCATGTGCTAAAGGATGCATAATTTCATAAAAGTTAGATAGAATTAAATAGAATTTCCATGCAAAAAGCAATCCCTATAACCGCCTATAAATCGAGTAGTCTCTCTGGAAAAATTCAAATACCAGGAGATAAATCAATCTCCCATCGCTCTCTTATATTGGGAGGATTAGCAAGTGGTGAGACATATATCCACGGATTACTTGAAAGCGCTGATGTACTCAATACAGCTGCTGCTATGCAAGCTATGGGCGCTTGTATTATTAAAAAAGATGACGTTTGGATCATACGAGGAACAGGGAATGGTTGCCTCTTAGCTGCGCAAAAACCTTTAGACTTTGGAAACGCTGGAACAGGTGCTCGTTTGGTTATGGGAATGGTTGGTCCGTATCATATGAAAACAACCTTTATTGGTGATGCTTCTCTCTCTAAACGTCCAATGGGACGTATCCTTGATCCACTGCGTCTCATGGGAGTTGAAATTGAAGCAACGCACGATGATCACCTTCCTTTAACGCTTTATGGACCGAAAATGGCTAATCCGATTCGCTACCGTGTTCCAATAGCTTCCTCCCAAATTAAATCAGCAATCCTGCTTGCTGGACTCAATACCGCCGGCACTACAACTGTTATTGAACCTGTTCTGACACGAGATCATACGGAAAAAATGTTAAAAGCATTCGGTGCGCAACTTGAAATAGAAAAAGATAACGAAGGTGCACGTTTGATTCATCTTAATGGTCAACCCCATCTTATTGGACAAACAATTCATATTCCGGGGGATCCTTCTTCTGCTGCTTTTCCAATTATCGCAGCCCTTCTTGTAGAAGACTCTGATATCACCATTGAAAATGTTTTGATAAATAACTCTCGCATAGGACTTATCGAAACATTGTGGGAAATGGGTGCTCAAATTGAATTTTTGAACCGACGTCAAACAGGTGGAGAGGATGTTGCTGATCTACGGATAAGATCATCGGTCCTTAGAGGCGTTACGGTGCCCAAAGAACGTGCTCCATCGATGATAGATGAATATCCTGCTTTGGCAGTAGCAGCAGCCTTTGCAGAAGGCAAAACAGTTATGTTAGGCATTAAAGAATTGCGTGTTAAAGAATCAGATCGGCTGTCTGCTGTTGCTCAAGGGTTAAAAATTAATGGCGTAGACTGTGAAGAAGGTCAAGATTTTCTTGTTGTTTATGGGAAAGCTTCCGCCAAAGGTTTGGGTGGTGGCCATGTCTCCACACATTTTGATCATCGAATTGCTATGTCTTTTCTCATTTTTGGGCTTGTATCAGAAAAACCTGTTACCATTGATGATAAACGAATGATCGCTACGAGCTTTCCAGAATTTATTTCTTTTATAAAACAACTTGGGGGGAAAATCGCTTGAAGCCTTTTGTTATTGCCATTGATGGACCAGCAGCTTCAGGCAAAGGAACCTTAGCACGCAAAATTGCTGCACATTATCATCTTCATCATCTCGATACTGGTCTCACTTATCGTGGTGTTGCTTATGCGCTTTTACAACAAAATTTATCTCTTCATGATGAAAGTAATGCTATTATTTATGCTAAAGAACTTGATTTTAATACCTTAAATCCTGCACTTCTTTCTTCTCATGAACTTGGTGAAGCGGCTTCAAAAATAGCGCTTAACCCTTCTGTACGCAAAATTCTTATCGACAAACAACGGGATTTTGCCAAAACTTTACCTGGAAGCGTACTGGATGGGCGTGATATCGGAACTATTGTTTGTCCTGATGCCGATATCAAGTTTTATATTCTAGCCAATATTCAAATACGCGCCAAACGCCGCTACCAAGAGATTTTAAAAAAAGGTATTCAGGCAAATTATCATGAAATTCTCGCTCAACTCGAACAGCGAGACAGTCGCGATATAACACGCAAACAAAGCCCACTAAAACCAGCAAAAAACGCCCACTTGCTTGATACGTCAGAATTGAGTATAGAAGCAACATTTGAAATTGCATGTAGTTTTATTGATCCAATCATAAAAATGCATATAATTGGATAAATTCGTCAAGGTGACTTCCGGCCTAGCGCTAACTTTTCTTCCTGTATTTAAGGAAAAAGGCAAGAAGTTGCTTATATTAACACTAACCTAGCGCTCATACCTTATTACATAAGGTGTATATTAGGAGTTCTTATGTCACAATACAATCCCACAACAGCGGATTTTGAAGCCCTTTTAACAGAATCTTTTCAAACTAATGATCTTAATGAAGGGTCTGTTGTTAAAGGCCGTGTTATTGCAATTGAAAAAGACATGGCCATTATTGATGCTGGACTTAAAGTCGAAGGACGTATTCCTCTCAGAGAATTTGGAGTTAAAGCAAAAGACGGCTCTTTGCAAGTTGGCGATGAAGTTGAGGTTTACATTGAACGCATTGAAAATGCGATGGGTGAAGCTGTTTTATCGCGTGAAAAAGCACGGCGCGAAGAAAGTTGGGTTCGTTTGGAAGAAAAATTCAACGCTGGTGCACGCGTTGATGGCGTTATCTTTAACCAAGTAAAAGGTGGTTTTACAGTCGATCTTGATGGTGCCATAGCTTTCTTGCCTCGCAGCCAAGTTGATATTCGTCCCATTCGTGATGTTTCACCTCTCATGCATAATTTACAGTCCTTTGAGATTTTGAAGATGGATCGTCGTCGTGGCAATATTGTTGTCTCACGTCGCACTGTCTTAGAAGAAAGTCGCGCCGAGCAACGTTCAGAAATCGTACAAAATCTTGAAGAAAATCAAATCGTTGAAGGTGTGGTGAAAAATATCACAGACTATGGTGCTTTTGTTGATCTTGGTGGGATTGATGGTCTCTTACACGTCACAGATATGGCATGGCGGCGTGTTAATCATCCATCTGAAGTCCTCACAATTGGTCAAACGATTAAAGTTCAGATTATTCGCATCAATCAAGATACGCACCGTATTTCTCTTGGAATGAAACAGCTTGAAAGTGATCCTTGGGAAAGCATCAGTGTCAGATATCCGATTGGTAAAAAAATTACGGGTGCTGTTACCAACATTACTGATTACGGTGGTTTTGTTGAAATTGAACCAGGAATCGAAGGGCTAATCCACGTTTCTGAAATGAGTTGGACAAAGAAAAATGTTCATCCTGGAAAAATTCTGTCTACATCACAGGAAGTAGAAGTGGTTGTTCTTGAAATTGATCCTTCTAAACGGCGTATTTCTCTTGGTTTAAAGCAAACATTTGAAAATCCATGGGAAGCTTTTGCCAATAAATTTCCTGTCAATTCGCAAATTGAAGGAGAGGTTAAAAATAAAACAGAATTTGGTCTCTTTATTGGGCTTGAAGGCGATGTTGACGGTATGGTTCATCTGTCTGATCTTGATTGGAACCGTCCTGGTGAACAAGTCATTGATACTTACAATAAAGGCGATATCGTTAAAGCTGTGGTTCTTGATGTTGACATTGAAAAAGAGCGTATCTCTCTTGGAATTAAGCAGCTTTCCAGCGATAAAGTTGGAGAAGCAGCTGCTTCTGGCGAATTGCGAAAAGGTGCAGTTGTAACATGCGAAGTGATTGCTGTTAACGACAATGGCATTGATGTGAAATTGATTGACCACAACCTTGAGACAACCATTCGGCGTGTTGACTTAGCGCGTGATCGTGATGAACAACGTCCTGAGCGTTTTGCAATTGGGCAAAAGGTTGATGCTCGCATCACAGCATTTGATAAAAAAACACGTAAAATTTCAGTATCAATCAAAGCGTTAGAAATTGCAGAGGAAAAAGAAGCTGTTGCACAATATGGCTCTACAGACTCAGGTGCTTCTCTTGGTGATATTCTGGGTGCAGCTTTGAAAAAACAAGAACAAGATTAATTATCAATCATTAAAGTTGATGTTGTTATTAAGGTCACTCATTTTAAGAGTGACCTTTTTATTTTCTAAAGAAATTGTCTGCTTATTTTTTAATTATTGCGTCAAAAATTGCAAATACTTGCAAATAAAAACAAAAAGTTTGTTTTTTATCTATCAACGGTTCACTATTCAGATAAAATGCTTACAATTTAAATAAAAAACGATGTAATTGAATAAACAATGGGACATGGCGTGCATAATACCCTTCATAAAATACTTTTTTCTCAAACAGAGGGAAAAGATCATTTTACTAATACAGATTTTCCTCTTCGTGCAATTTATAAAGTACAGGAAGATCTTTATAATTTAGGGCATGATATAGCTTCTGGTAAAGAAATTTTACTCCCTGAATATGAGGGAGTAGAAGATTTTCGCAAGAGATTGAATGAAAATGCTAAACTTATTCTTCATGCCTTTCATACCAGTGATTTTGCTGCCCAAAATGATGAGACCATCGCACCGTCTGCTCAATGGCTCATTGATAATCATTACGCCATTGATAAAACCATACAACAGCTACGCCGTAACCTCCCCAAGTCCTTTATAAAGCAACTTCCTCTTTCTAGACAAAAAGCAGGAATGCCACGAATTTTTATTTTAACTTGGCTTTATATCGCGCATACTGATAGTAGTTTTTCACAAGAAACACTGACTGCTATGATTAATGGATTTCAAGAAGTTTGTGCGCTCACAATTGGTGAATTGTGGGCTCTTCCTTCTGTGATGCAGATGCTGCTCATTGAAAATGTCCGTCGTCTTTCAGTCCGTATTGAAAAAGCGCGGCGTATGCGTCATCTTGCTAGTCAAGTGGCTGATAAAATTTCTCTTGTAGAAAATAAACCAAAACTCCATTCTATTTTTACGCAGTATCAACCACTTACTATTGATCCAACCTTTTCAGCGCATTTATTTTATCGTTTGCGTAGTGCATCTGTCGATTCAACCGTAGCATTAACTTGGCTTGAAAAACAATTGGAAAGCCAAGGCAGTAGCTTAGAGATTGCAACAGCCGATGAACACACCCGACAAGCAGCAGATGGTGTAACCATGGGCAATATTATCCGTGCTCTTAAAGCTATAGATGATGTTGATTGGACAGTATGGTTTGAAACAGTAAGTTGTGTCGATTCTATTTTGCGTAAAAATAGTGAATTTTCTGAAATTGATTCTCACTCACGCAATATTTATCGACAAGTCATTGAAAAAGTTGCACGCTTTTCGCCTCTTAGTGAATTGGAAGCTGCACATAAAGTCGTAGAAATAGCAAATTCCACTTCTGAAGATACGCCTCATCATTCTTGTGTGGGGTGGTATCTTGTCGATGATGGCCGTGGCATATTTGAAAAGGCTTGTGGATATACCCCGCCTTTTTTCATAAAATGGGCACGCGCTTCCTGTAGCTCAAAATTGAGAGTCATCGCCATTCCTGTCTCTTTTCTGACGCTTGCTCTTTTGCTTGCAATTTACGCTTTTTTACAAGTGTCTGGCATAACACCATGGATGTCCCTTTGCTTTACTATATTGGCGCTTTTTCCTGCTATGGATGCTACTTTTTCCTTTTTTAATACTGTTGTTTCGTGGTTTGTCCCATCAAGACAGCTTATTGGTTATGAATATAAAGAAGGTATTCCGGGATATGCACGGACAATGGTTGTTGTACCTACTTTGATGACATCACGAGATGATATTGATGAACAAGTGCGCAATCTTGAAGTGCACTATCTTTCCAATTCTAAAGGTGCCATTCATTTTGCACTCATTACAGATTGGGCGGATTCTCCCTTGAGAGAAACGCAAGATGATCTTGATTTATTGCACTATGCGCAACAGAATATTGATAAACTCAATGGTCGTTATCCTCGTGATGAATTTCCGCTTTTTTTCCTTTTGCATCGCCGACGCCTTTATAATACAAGCGAAAAATGTTGGATGGGATGGGAACGAAAGCGAGGAAAACTTCATGAACTCAATCGGCTCTTAAGAGGCGATAAAAACACGAGTTTTTATCCCCCCGATCCACACCTTCCTCTGGATTGCCGTTTTGTTATGACTCTGGATTGTGATACACGTCTTACTCCAGAGAGCGTCACACAACTTGTTGGAAAGCTTAACCATCCACTCAATCATCCCCTTTTTGATCCACAAAGTGGAAAGGTTGTAAAAGGCTATAGCATTTTACAACCACGCATTATTCCTTCTCTTACAACAGAAAAAAAAACATCAATTCTCCAACGCGTTTTTTCTACCAACCGTGGTATTGATCCTTATGTTTTTGCTGTTTTTGATACGTATCAAGATCTTTTAGGAGAAGGCACCTTTACCGGTAAAGGGCTTTATAATATTGATGCATTTGAACGAGCACTTTACGGCAAAATTAAAGAAAATACTGTTCTCAGTCATGATCTCTTAGAAGGAGGATATGCTCGTACTGCTTTTGTAAGTAGCGTAGAAATTATTGAAGATTATCCGACAGCTTATAATATTGATGTTATGCGGTATCATCGCTGGATCCGCGGTGATTGGCAACTTTTACCTTATCTTTTTTTCCCTCGTCAAATAAGTTCCGTGACGCGTTGGAAAATGCAGGATAATTTACGTCGTTCTCTTACGCCACTTATGTGGTTAATCGCAGCATTTGCAGGATGGACTCTTTTGCCATTAAAGAGTGCAATCGTCTGGCAAATATTCTTATTATTTAGCTCCTTCATTTCACCCATTCTATGTGTATTAAAAACGCTTGTCTTATCCAATATAGATCATTCTTTGCGTGGACATTTTCAATTAATTTGGAACAAAATTGCTCTTACAAGCGCTGATATATTTCTTAAAACGACGTTTCTTGCGCATTCGGCGTATTTTATGACCGATGCGATTATTCGTACACTCTATCGTATGACGATTTCAAAACAACATCTTCTTGAATGGAAAACTTCTGCCGTAACAAAATCAATGCCCAATAGTTTGCGTTTCTATGTTTTTACAATGGCACCAGCATCGCTTATTGGTATTCTTACTATAGCACTCCCTCTTTTTTCTGATAGTTTTGTAAGCTTGATTGCTTTGCCTTTTGGGATAGCATGGTTTTTTTCACCCTTTATTGCTTGGATTGTGAGTCAACCTTCAACCTTTCAAGAGAGCCTTGATATTTCTTCAAAAGATGAAAAAATTCTCCGTTCTATTGCACGGCGGACATGGCTTTATTATACAACCTTTGTCAATGCACAAAACAACTATTTGCCTCCTGATAATTTTCAAGAAGATCCTGAACCTCTTGTGGCTCAACGTACATCTCCTACGAATATCGGGGTTTATCTCCTTTCTATTATTGCAGCACGTGATTTTGGTTGGATTGGTATTGAAGAGACCATCACCCGTATTGAATGTACATTACGCTCTCTTGCAAAAATGGAAAAGTTTCGTGGTCATCTCTATAATTGGTATGAAACGGATACACTCAGACCTCTTTTACCTACTTATGTATCAACCGTTGATTCAGGAAATCTTGCCGGTCATTTGGTAACACTCTCTTCTGCTTTAAGTGAATGGGCTGAAAAACCTCATATTTTTTTTCAAAGTGACCGAGAAGGCTTATTGGATGTTTGTACTATTCTTGATGAGACTGTCAAAGAAATTCCAGATCATCAATCCAGTTTACGCCCTTTACGCCAAAGAACCGAAGAAAAAATCACTCGTTTTCATGACTCTGTCTTCATTTTTTTAGAACAAGAAAATACGATCCCTTCTCACATCATGGACCTTTCACAGGCAGCCCACGATATTGTACACTTAGTCGATGAACTTGATCAAAAAATTCAAACGATAGAATCTGCTCGTGCACTCTCTTGGGCTAAATGCCTTCTCGACACCTGCAACGCTCATCATCATGATGCTACTGATAATTGTGATACTGAAAAATTATGTAAAAAACTAAACCAGTTGGCTATAGCAGCACGGCAAATAGCCTTTGATATGGAATTTGACTTTTTAGAACAGCCTAAACGGCACCTTTTATCCATTGGATATCGTGTGCAAGAAAACAAACTCGATGAAAATTGTTATGATCTTCTTGCTTCAGAAGCACGTCTTGCAAGCTTTTTTGCTATCGCAAAGGGAGATATAAAACTTAAACATTGGTTTCATCTTGGTCGACTCCTTGTACCGATAGGTTGGAAAGGTGCACTCCTATCATGGTCTGGTTCCATGTTCGAATACCTTATGCCCTCTCTTGTGATGCATGAACCGTTAGGATCTCTACTAGATCAAACAAATCGATTAATTATTCGATGTCAAATACAATATGCCCATAAACGGGAATTGCCATGGGGTATTTCAGAGGCTGCATTTAATGCTCGCGATCATTTAATGAACTATCAATACGCTCATTTTGGTGTTCCAAGTCTCGGACTCCAACGTGGACTCTCACGCAATGCTGTCATTGCCCCCTATGCTAGTCTTCTAGCGGCACAATATGCACCTTCTTGCGCTGTCGCTAATTTAAAACGACTCCGTGATCTTGGAGCTTTAGGAACATATGGTTATTATGATTCTGTCGATTTTACCCCTTCACGCGTAAAGATAGGGGAAAAATATGCTGTTGTACGCAATTATTATGCGCACCATCATGGCATGTCTATCCTTGCTCTTAACAATGTTATTTTTCAAGGGCGAATGCGTGATCGTTTTCACCGTAATCCCGTTATTGAAGCAACTCAATTGCTCTTACAAGAAAGAGCACCCCATTTTATTCCTATTATTCATACCAAAGCTGTTAATCGTATGCGCAATAAGTCTCAAGCATTTGACGCTGCCCTTTTGCGTATTATTAAAAATCCGTTGCTCAAACCACGAGCAACTTTGCTTTTGTCTAATGGCTCTTATTCTACCATGTTAACAGCTAATGGTTCTGGTTACAGCCGTTGGCACGATTATGCGATTACGCGCTTTATTCCTGATGCAACAGAAGATCAACAAGGTACTTTATTCTTTCTACGTAATACGCATAGTGGACGCTGGTGGTCTGTTACTGGTGAACCAACACGCGTTATTGAAGAAGAAGCTGTCAGCATTTTTACAGATGAAAAGGCTGAATATACAAAAATAGTTGATGGTATTAAATCAACACTTGAATGTCTTATTACATCTGAAGGATGTGGCGAAGGGAGACGTCTTCAACTGATGAATACGACACATAAAGATTGTCTTATTGAAGTTACTTCTTATGGTGAACTGGCACTCGCAACAATGGACGTAGATAGTGCTCATCCTGTTTTTTCTCGTATGTTTATAGAGACAGAAATTGCTGAGGAAGGCAAAACAATTTTTGCCAAAAGGCGTAAACGCTCACCTAGCGACCCTGATATTCATATTGCTCATTTTGTTTCTAGTACAACAGATACTCTCCAAGAGACAGAAGCTGAAACAGATCGCTCTCTGTTTATTGGTCGGGGGCGATCTATTCATCGTCCCGCTGCATTTGACCAAAATACTCGTTTTAGTAACAGTCAAGGTTGTGTTCTAGATCCTATTATGTCATTGCGCTGCTGTGTACAAATTCCAGCCCATGGCAAAGCAGAACTTATTTTTTGGACTTTCGCTGCTCATACAAAAGAAGCGTTGCATAATCATATTAAACATTATCGACAACCTGATATGTTTCAAAAAGAACTTTCAATGGCATGGACGCGCTCACAAGTTGCACTGTATCAGAGTGGAACTCAACTTAAAGAAGCTATTGTTTATCAAAAATATGCAACACCGCTTATCTATCCAGACCGCACATGGCGTCTTCCTTCTGAAATATTAGCAAAAATGCTTGGAAAACAGTCTGATCTTTGGCCCATGTCCATTTCAGGAGACAATCCACTCTGTCTTCTTAGATTAAATAACGAGGGAAATATAACTGTACTGCGTGAGCTTCTTAAAGCACACGAATATTGGCGTATGCGCGGTCTTATTGTTGATTTGGTCATTCTCAATGAACAAGCATTTTCCTATATACAAAATACACAACGTGCTCTTGAATGGGTCTGTGAATCTTATCGTCGCCACACGCAAGAAGCAGATGGATGCCAACATATTTTCACGCTTCGGCGCGATCAAATAAGTGAACAGAGTTTTAAAACGCTTCTTGCATCAGCGCGTATTGTTCTTGATGCCCAAAATGGCTCTTTATCTGAACAGCTTAAACGGCTTGATGAGAATGATTTTGATCTCGCAATCCGTAAAAATTATCAAGGATCTTATGAACAATTAGACTCTCCGAAATATAATGAAGGAAGGCAAGTTACATCACAAACGGAACAAAATCTTTTTGCTTCCATTGGTCTTGTTAGCCAACAAAAACCATCTTCTTTCCCTACGAATGGAGAAGATCTAAGATATTGGAATGGTTACGGTGGTTTTAATCAGCATAATCATTATGTAATACGTCTTCATGGACGTACCAATACACCGCATCCGTGGATTAATGTCATTGCTAATCACAGGTTTGGTTTTCATGTCTCTGCTGAAGGTGCAATTTTTACTTGGGCTAACAATAGCCGCGATTATCAATTAACTCCTTGGGCGAATGATCCAACGTCTAACCGACCAGGAGAAGCTCTTTATCTGATTGATCGCCAGTCTTTAAAACGTTTCTCACCCGTTTCTACTGTTGAATGTGACGAAAATATTGCCTATGAGGCTTGTCATGGGTTTGGATTCTCAACTTTTAAATCAACACATTCAGAAATCGCATTAGAACTGACCCATACACTTGATCCCGAAAAACCTATTCGCTTTTCACGTCTTATCCTTACGAATGAAGGGAAAAAAACACGCAGTTTACGCCTTTATAATTATGTTGAATGGGTTTTGGGAAATGTCCGTACCAAATATACCCCCTTTATTGTTTTTTCTTATGAGGCTAGATGGGGGGCGCATTTTATTCAAAATCCCTATCACATAGAAAAATCTCAACAAGTCACATTTTTATCAGCATCCGAAATGCCAACCAGCACGACCACCAATCGCGCTGAATTTATCGGTGCAACGGGAACCGTAACACATCCAAATGCGATCCGTAAAGCTGGTGCTCTTTCGAATACCATTGCAGCAGGATGTGATCCTTGTTCAGCATTTGCCTATGATATTGATCTTTTACCAGGGCAAACAAAAGAAATCATCTTCTATCTTGGCAGTGCTGAAAATAGGCAAGAAGCTGAAAAACTACTTGATCAAGCACGTGCAAGTGATTTTGAAATTCTGCTCACAAAACAAAAACAACAATGGAGTGATTTTGTTTCTCCTTTCCAAGTCAAAACACCTGACTCTTCTTTTAATCTTATGGTCAACCACTGGCTTCCCTATCAAATTTATGCATGCCGCATCATGGCACGCGCAGGCTTTTACCAAGCGAGTGGTGCATTTGGCTTTCGTGATCAGCTACAAGATAGCTTGTCTTTGTTATTGCTGGAACCACAATTGGCTCATGACCAATTGTTAAATGCTGCAGCGCACCAATTTCTTGAAGGGGATGTGCAACATTGGTGGTTGCCTGATACAAATGCTGGTGTTCGTACGCGGATTTCTGATGATATCGTTTGGCTTGCATATGCAACAGCTCTTTATGTCAATACCACTGGCGATGATGCCTTTCTTGATACGCTCATTCCTTTTATTGAAGGTGATGTTCTCAAAAGTGGGCAACAGGATGCTTATTTTCAACCCACCCAATCCTCAAAGGTTGCAACGGTTTATGAACATTGTGCTTTAGCTTTAGACCTTGCCATTAAACGCTGCGGACCACATGGTCTCCCTCTTATTTTAGGTGGGGATTGGAATGATGGCATGAATTTGGTAGGTGTGGAAGGAAAAGGCGAAAGCATTTGGTTAGGATGGTTTCTTGGGTATACATTACAAGCATTTATCTCTTTAGCAAAGAAACGTGGTGACAACAGCCATATGCAAATATGGAGTACGTATCTTGAACATTTAACAAAATCCCTAGAGAAAAACGGTTGGGATGGTGCTTGGTATCGACGTGGTTATTTTGATGATGGAACACCTCTTGGCTCTAAAATTAATGATGAATGTCAAATTGATACCATTGCTCAATCTTGGGCTGTCATTTCTCAAATGGCATCGCTTGAACGTCAAAAACAAGCAATGACATCAATGCTGGAACATCTCTATGATAAAAAAGGTGGACTCATTCGCCTTTTTTGGCCGCCTTTTGATAAAAGTACACTCGAGCCTGGTTATATAAAAGGTTATCCTCCAGGAATTCGAGAAAATGGTGGTCAATACACGCATGGTGCCATTTGGAGTATTTTAGCATTGGCTGAAATGGGACAAAACGATGAAGCTTATGCTTTATTTTCCGCGATTAACCCTATTAATCATGGACAAGATCCTGAAACTTATCGTGTTGAACCTTATGTGATGGCGGCAGATATTTATGCTGTTGAACCACGATGTGGTCAAGGTGGCTGGACATGGTATACAGGTTCAGCTGGTTGGTTTTATCGCGCCGCAACACAAGCGATTCTTGGAATACAACGTCAGGGAGACTTGTTATTTTTACAGCCACATTTACCCTCTATTTGGCCAAAATACGAAGCAAAAATGAAATTTTGTGATGCCGTTTATACCATTAAAGTAAAATGTGGATCTGAAAATATGCTCTATGTTAATGGCAAAGAATATACTGAAGTTCATACAGGGATAAAGTTACAAAAAACAGGTCAGCATGAAATTTTACGTATTATTAAATCTTAAAAACGAAAAAAGAGAGTAGGCTTTTTTATTCTTGCCCAAAATTGTAGAGTTGTTATAGTCCTTGCGTCGCCTATATTAACCGTGTTGGTGCATAATAATTTTAGATTCGATGAGACTGAAAGAAAAAGGTTATGAATCATCCGGATATTGCTAGACGTGTTTACAATCATACTTGGAAACTTGATCCCATTATTCGTTCACTTCTTGATACGGATTTTTATAAGCTTCTTATGGTACAGATGATTTGGGGACTTTATCCCACTGTCAATGTTACTTTTTCCCTTATAAACCGCTCTAAAACAATACGTCTTGCCGATGATATTGATGAGAGTGAATTACGTGCCCAACTTGATCATGCTCTTAGTTTGCGTTTTACAAAAAAAGAAATGATCTGGCTCGCTGGTAATACATTTTATGGACGAAAGCAAATTTTTGAACCTGATTTTCTTCAGTGGCTTGAGAATTTTCAATTACCAGAATATGAATTAACCCGTAAAGATGGCCAATATATTCTTCAGTTTCATGGTCCGTGGGCGCATAGCTCTATGTGGGAAATTCCAGCTCTTGCGATTATCAGCGAATTACGTTCACGTACTGCTATGAAAAAGTTAGATCGTTTTGCTCTTGATGTACTTTATGCGCGTGCTAAAGCAAAAATGTGGAGTAAAGTTGAACGTCTCAAAAAATTGCCTGATATTAAAATATCCGACTTTGGTACAAGGCGCCGCCATTCTTTTTTATGGCAGCGCTGGTGTGTGGAAGCATTAAAAGAAGGCATTGGTAATTCTTTTACTGGAACGTCTAATGTCCTTCTCGCCATGGATACAGATTTAGAAGCTCTTGGAACCAATGCACACGAATTGCCTATGGTCATTGCTGCTCTTAGCAACAACGATGATGAATTACGCAGAGCTCCGTATCAAGTCTTGCAAGATTGGAACCGTTATTATGGTGGAAATCTTCTCATTGTTTTACCAGATACCTTTGGTACAGAAGCATTTTTACGCGATGCTCCAGATTGGGTAGCAGATTGGACGGGGTTTAGACCTGATAGTGCACCCCCTATTGAAGGTGGCGAACGTATTATTCAATGGTGGAAAGAAAAAGGAAAAGATCCACGCGAAAAACTTTTAATTTTTTCTGATGCTCTTGATGTCAATACAATCGAAAAAACCTATCATCATTTTCATGGAAGAGTGCGCATGAGTTTTGGATGGGGAACTGATCTTACCAACGACTTTACGGGCTGTGCACCTCAAGAAATTGCAACACTTGATGCTCTTTCCCTTGTTTGTAAGGTGACTCATGCCAGTGGTCGGCCAGCTGTAAAACTCTCAGATAATGCTGAAAAAACTATCGGTGATCCAGAAGAAGTACAACGTTATCTCAATTTTTTTGGTAATAAAAACGCGTTTCTAGACCTATAACGACCTAATTTCCAGCTCTTTAAACGGATATATTAACGCATCATATTATTGATAAGGTTGATCTTTCTAAGGATGAAGGTTCTTAACCTTTGCTGGTCTGAAATAGTTCGGCTGTTTTTTGAGCAGATTCTATTTAGCCTACCGCGCATACGCTTCACTTATATAAGGATCAACAGATCAGACTTAAAAATATTCACGACGCATTAAAAAAATACTTAACGTGCCAAGGAAGTTTAGCCAAGGAGATTTTCTTATATCATTGTCATAAATAACGGTGTTATACAGCATAACAAGATACTATCATTTTTCATGTTGAATGAGCGCGCACGAATATCATAAATTTTTCTCATTTCAACCCGGTTAAATCAAGCAAACTCATCTCCTTGTATGTATGAAGGTTTTCAAGTTTTAAGGGTTATTGTTGTGGTTTGACAGTAGGTTTTATACTAAGTGGGAAAAAGTGGGATTAAGTAGGAATACGTGGTAATTTATTGTTTTTATGTACAGTTTTTACAATTAAATGCGCGTTTTATGAAAATAGATTTTGACACCTAAAATTGCAAAAATTACCGAAAATCAGAAAAAAGTGCGTTTCTATAGTAAAAATGAGAAAAGGCTTTCAAAATTCTTTGAGAACACCTTTAAAACTCTTTGAAAAAATAAATTGGTACAAAATCTAGTGTCAAAATATACAAAACCATATGACAAGCTACAATTGTAACATTAAGAATTTCTATGGTAACATTGGAGAATAACAAATAGCATGGTGACTATTGGTTTGCATTTTGCAAGGCAAGGATGATGGTGCTCAATGGATTTTATACACTTTACAGGAAAAATTACTTTATCCATGTATGGACTACCATCATGAAATGAGTAAAGCATTGAGAAATGTTTCGTTAAAATAAGTGTGTAAATAACACGATTTGGGGAACCTTTTGTTTTAAAGAAACATCTCTTAAAATACCTAAGCCCGTTTTACGGCGCCGACCATGAATGGTATAATGATAAAGCCATTGAGTGTTCCCATCTTTACGTTTTTGAAGCAACAAGCCGGCATCATCATTATATATTTGCCAGCCCCCAATGTTGCAATAGCCCTTAGCACGTGAAACAGCTTATTAGGTAGGGGCTATTTCTTTTTATACAACTTTACCTACACGCCAGCTCCGTTTGTGACGTGCAAGCAAGTGATTCTGATTGATTCAACAGGGAATAGATTTGCAATGAGAGAATCCTACGATATTCGGGGTTCTAATTCAATATGAATAACGAAAGATTATCTATATAAATCAATATCTTGGTTTTAAGGGCATGGACTCATTAAAAAAACAGAGAGTGCAATAATATTTTTATTTTGAATAAGCTTTATGCAAAGTCAAAAAATTCATTCATTCGCATATTATTAAAAGAATGTGTATATGCATAAAACCATTTAAAAAGAACTCTGTTGTTTTTTATAAATTATCTTTAAGCTAAAAACAGATGCAACATTAAGATTGATATAATAGACTGGCTTCTTAACTGTATAAATATAAAAAGAGATGGTGTTGAGTAAGCTTTGTATTCTATCAAGTCCTCATCAAGAGATATCAAAACAAATGAGATGTCTTGTTAGAAAGAAATGACTATAACATCTAATGGCTTCTCAATATAGATATATATAGAGAGATCCATACGAGCATTTCTCACAAAGCAATGCTTCTCTTCATGAATGTGATCCATCATGTCTTATAAAGAAACTTTTTATGGAGACTTCGTGTTTGTGCATAGTTTTTTTCTCATAAAAATTATTTGACAAACATTTCATTGATTAATTTCTTTAAAAAAGCTTGTTATTTCATAGGTATCTTGGATATGGAGAGGTAATATCTAAAACTTGAAAATCCGCTCTCTCAATAGTTTTTACAAATAAGCCAAAGTGTAAAAAGCATCTCATAAAGCCTTTGCTATCATTATGAAGATGGACGCGTTACAATATAAACAGCAATCAACGATAATATAACCCCAGTGAATAAAGAAAACCATAAAGGAGGATGTATCATCAAGAAAAAGGATAAAAATCCTCCTGTCATACTCATCATTGCAAAAACTTTAACGAATGGAGAGATTGCTTTTTTTTCTTCCCATCGCTTAATAGGGGGACCGAAAATACGATGATTATTCAACCATTGATGAAAACGTGGAGAAGAACGCGTAAAACACCATGAGGCAACCAATAAAAAAGGCACAGTTGGCATAATAGGTAATACTACGCCGATAATACCTAATATAACCATTGCCCACCCTGCTATATAATAGCAGATACGCAAAGGGTGCGATATCTTCAAATCTTTTTTCATTTTCTCGTACTATTTTCCTCTACGCAAAACTCTACATAAAACACTGTACCTATTTTCTTATTGTTCAGATGTCTGAGCGCACAATCACTCTCTATCACTTCATGCGTAAGCATTTTTTCTGTCATAAGTTCCTTGAAAATACCGAATAGTTTACGCAATATGATAATCATTTTAAATGATTTCAAGAAATGAGAAAAAGTTTTAGAAAAAAATAAAAAGGCTGCAGAATAAATCAATGCAGCCTCTTAATTAAAATGCAGTCTTGGGGGGGGAGAATATACACTGCATTCAGTTGCTAGGCATTAGGAGGAAAATAACCTAGCGACCCAGTCTCTAACTAAAATAGGCACGAGAGACAATACATAAAAATGCATGGCTGATATGCAAGAATTTTATCATCTTAAAGTTTCTTGAACTGTATTTTGACGAAAGAAAATCATCATGAAAATAGCAATAAAAATCAATGTTAAGATTAACACAATTGTGGAAGCAGAATCAGAGCCGATAAATAAGCTGAGATAAATCCCTAAAAAACCAGAAAAAGCGGCAACAAGTATCGCGATTATTAACATAAAAGAAAATCGCTTCGTCGTAAGATAAGCAATTGCTCCCGGCGCTATTAATAAAGAAATAACAAGCACAATTCCAACAGCTTTCAAGGCCGCAACAATTGTAAGAGAAATCATTGTTAGAAGGGTATAGTGGAGTAGAGATATTGGCAATCCCATTGCACGACCTTGAATTGAATCAAAAATATACAGCATAAAGTCACGCCATTTTGCTCCTAAAATAAGAGTGACAACAATAGAAATAATTGCTGTCTGCGTAATATCAAGCCAGTTAACACCCAAGAGATTACCAAATAGAATATGATTCAAATCTAAGCTACTATAAATAGAGGTGGCTAAAACAAGCCCCAAACCAAACATTGAAGAAAAGACCACACCCATCACCGTGTCCTGTTTGATACGGCTATTGCTTCCTAAAAAACCCGTTAATAATGCACACACCATTCCTGCCACAAAAGCACCGCAAGTAATCAAAGTCATTGTAATATTCTCTGGACGCATATGCTGAACCCAAGCAAATGGCAAAGAAGTCAAAAATGCGATTACCCATGGTGTTGTCATATAACCAACAACAACACCGGGAAAAACTGCATGGGAAATGGCATCACCTAACAGTGCCCATCCTTTTAAGATAAGAAAGCAGGAAAGCATTGCCATTGGAACAGAAAGAATCATGACAATAAGCATACCCTTAAGCATAAAAGAAAATTGAAACGGAAGCAGTAATTGATCAATCATGATAATATCACACCCTTTTTTGCTGCATTTATACGTAAGCGTGCAGCAATAAACCCGTGTTTAGGAGCAAAAATAAAAGCCAAAATAAATAAAAATGCCTGAAAAAGTACCACAACCCCGCCTGTTTGCGCATTCAAAAAATAACTTACATAAACACCCAAGACACTTGTGAATGTTCCAATTATAACTGCAATAATCAAGACATTTACGAAACGATCACTTAAAAGATAGGCTGTTGCTCCAGGTGTCACGACAAGGCAAATGACCAAGAACGCTCCAACGGTTTGCATTGCAGCAACGGTACAAGCTGCCAGCAATGTGAAAAAGAGAATCTTTAAAAACTTTACGTTTAATCCAATGGCATGCGCATGCGTTTCATCAAATAATGAAACAAGAAGATCTTTCCATTTCAAAAGCAATATAAGCAAAGAAAAAAAGCCGATAAAAGCCAATTGTAGAATATCTGTTGAACTAACTGCTAAAATATTTCCTAAAACAATCGTATCAATATTAACAGCCATTGGTTTTAATGATTTGAGAAATAACCCAAAGGCAAAAAAGGAAGAAAAAATGAGCCCAATAATGGTATCTTCTTTAAGCTTTGTCCGATGGTTAAAAAAGAGCATTGCTGCTGCTGCAAGACCACCAGAAAAAAAAGCGCCAAGTGAAAAAGGTAACCCTAAAAGGTAAGCTCCTGCTACACCAGGAACAATCGAATGGGAAAGTGCATCACCAATCAATGACCAACCTTTTAACATCAAAAAAGCCGAAAGAAAGGCACAAACACACCCAACTAACCCAGAAACCCACATTGCATTCACCATATATTGATAGCTCAGTGGCTCAAGCAACCAAGAAATCATGCAACGTGCTCCACTCTTTCAATATCTTCACAAGCTGCAGACTGCTTTCTTCCCATGAAAACATCATTTTTTTTTGCGCTTTGAAGGTCAAAAATATGGTGGTGCAAAGATCCTCCAAAAGTTTTTTCCAGATTTTGCTTTGTAAAGATTTTTTCAGTTAATCCGGAAGCTAACACTGTTCCTTTTATTAAAACCGTATGATCACAAAATTCACGAACAGAACCCAAATTGTGAGTTGAAACCAAGATCACAGCTCCTTCTTTACGAAGATCTTGTAACAAAGCAATGATTTTATCTTCTGTTGTAACGTCAACCCCTGTAAACGGCTCATCTAATAAAATAGCTTTTGCTTTCTGTGCAAGAGCGCGTGCTAGGAAAACACGCTTTTTCTGTCCACCAGAAAGTTCTCCAATTTGGCGCTTGGCAAAAGCCAGCATATCAACACGTTCTAAGGCAATACGAACGGCTTCATAATCTTGTGTACGGGCATAGCGAAAGAAATTCATATGACCGTACCGCCCCATCAATACAACATCTTCAACCAAGACAGGAAAATTCCAATCAACATCTTCACTTTGAGGAACATAAGCAATAAGATTTTTTTTCAAAGCCACATCAACGGGCAAATCAAACATGCGAATTTTTCCCTTTGAGGGGCGTACAAACCCCATAATTGCTTTAAATAACGTTGACTTACCGGATCCATTAACACCAACCAATGCCGTAATAGAACCCTTTGGACTTTCAAAATTCACTTCGCGTAAAGCTGTATGTCCATTACGATAAGTTACCGTTACCCCTTGGGCAAATATTCCACATTCCGTCATTGGCTTTTTACTCCCTCTGCTAGAGCATTGCTAATACGCCCACTCGTGACACGTAATAAATCAATATAAGTGGGGACCTCACCATTTTTCTCACTCAGAGAATCAACATAGAGAACACCACCGTATTTAGCCCCTGTTTCTTTGGCAACCTGCTTAGCAGGCGCAGGGGAAATAGTGCTTTCAGAAAAAACTGCATGAATATTGTATTTGCGAACCATATCAATAACATGCTTGACCTGCTGTGGTGTTCCTTGTTGGTCAGCATTGATGGGCCATAAATAAAGTTCTTTTAGATCAAAATCACGTGCCAAATAGCTAAAAGCCCCTTCACTGGTCACAAGCCAACGCTTATCTTGCGGTACGGCTTCTAATTCAGCCCTAATTGGATCAATCGTTGCACGAATTTTCTGTTTATAAATTTCAGCATTCTGTTTATAAATTTCAGCATGTTCAGGATCATATTTTACAAAAGCATCGCGAATATTATCAACGTAAATCAAAGCAGAGGTCGGTGACATCCACGCATGAGGATTGGGTTTACCGCTAAAGGGGCCCTCACCAATTTTAATGGGTACAATACCTTTTGAAACAACAACACTTGGAACATCCTTGATATTTTGAAAAAACTTTTCAAACCAAAGCTCTAACTCTAAACCATTCCACAATACAAGGTTAGCTCCCTGAGCACGCATAAGATCGCGTGGGGTGGGTTGATATTCATGAATTTCCGCACCTGGTTTTGTAATGGATTCAACATCAGCGGCATCACCTGCTACATTGCGTGCCATATCAGCAATGATAGTGAATGTCGTAACAGCTTTAAATTTACCAGCACACAAAGCAAAATTGGGTGTAAAAAAAATAACACTTCCAAAAACTATGGTGAAAAACGTTCTTACGTTCATTGATTCTCTCTTTTCTTTATATGCCTTCTTTTTATTGCAAATAATTTGCATTATCATTTAGCAATAGCAGTTATCTTTTAAATTTGCAATGAAGGATTAAGAGAAAAAATAACTTTTCAAGATGTTTAAAAACAGTTTTTTTATATTGAAAAAATTGATAATTTAAGCAGCTTGTTTTACTAAAGAGATCCCCTTTCAAGAAGCTCTATAGCTCTTGAACGCCAAACAAAAAGGAGCACTCAAAAATGCTCCCACTTCATGTAAAATATCTTATAAAAAATGAGAATACTCAATAGCGCAAATATGCACCTGTCATTTTGGTAACATTATCCACGATCTTTGAGGCAAGCTTTTCTAAATCTTCATCTGTTAGAGTCCGTTCTATGGGCTGAATAGTTACTTCAATTGCAACAGATTTTTTATTTTCACCAAAGCTTAAATCTTCAAAAATATCAAAAACCTGCACTGAATGAATAAGTTTTTTATCAGCTCCACTTGCCGCCCGAATAATAAGAGAAGAGGCAACAGTTTTATCCGCTATAAAGGCAAAATCACGCCGCACCATTTGAAAAGGTAAGAGTTTCAAAGGAGGACGGCTTTTGGTCGTTTTTTTCTTTGATTCTGGAATTCGATCTAGAAAAATTTCAAAGCCGCATAAAGGGCCACTGACATCTAACTTTTCTAATGTAGCAGGATGAAAAACACCAAAAAAACCAAGAATAATCTTTGATCCAAGTTTTATGACACCTGAACGACCAGGATGATACCAATCCGGTGCTCCAACTTCAATCTGCACTTTCCCAACATCCATATCGCATGCTTCTAAAATAGCTAAAGCATCTGCTTTGGCATCAAAAACATCAACGACGGTTGCATTTCCATTCCAAAAACGCCCAGCCCCTTTAAATTGCTCTGTTCCGCGACGAATTCCACTAACAACACGGTGTTGTTTATCAGGGGTGTCGCCCTCATAAATACTTGAAACTTCAAACAAAGCAAGATCGGAAAAACCACGATCAGCATTTCTTTGTGCCGCCATAATCAAGCCAGGTAAAAGGGAAGGACGCATCATTGACATATCAGCAGCAATAGGATTAACTAATTTAAGCTCTTCTTGACCTCCTCCAAAAGCAAGAGCTTGATTTTCAGAAATAAAAGACCATGTCACCGCTTCTTTCATACCACGTTGCACTAGAGCCAAACGTGTAGCACGTGAACGAATTTGTGCGCATGTTAAAATTTGATCTTTTCCTTCTGCAAAGTTTTCCAAAGGAATAGGTTTAATTTTATCTAACCCATAAATTCTCATAACCTCTTCCACCAAATCGGCTTTACCCATAATATCAGGGCGCCATGATGGTACTTTTACCGTAACGACATCTCCTTTTCTTTCAACGAAAAATCCAAGTTTTGTTAAAATAGAGATGACTTTTTCAGGCTCTATTTCCAAATTTGTTAAACGTTTAATTTCAGAAAAAGGAAAAGCGATCTGTTTGATTTCTTGTTGTTGATAGCCGATGATCCTCTTCTTAGATACTTCACCACCACAAAGACGTAAGACCAATTCTGTTGCAATCTCAAGCCCTGTTTCTATAAAAGCTGGATCAACACCTCGTTCAAATCTATAACGTGCATCACTGATAAGACTTAATGCTCTTCCTGTTTGTGCAATGCTTTGCGCATCCCAAAGCGCCGATTCAATAATCACGCGATGTGTTGTTTCATCACAACTCGTTCTTTCACCGCCCATGATACCGGCAATCGAAACAACCCCCTCGTCATCTGCAATGACACAATTCTTAGCGCCCAGATGATAGACTTTTCCGTTCAGTGCTTGAAGCTGTTCTCCCTCACGAGCACAACGTACACACAAATTACCTTTAATTTTATCTGCATCAAAAACATGGAGTGGACGACCAAGGTCAAAACTGATGTAATTGGTCATATCAACAAGCGCATTAATCGGTCTCAAACCAATTGCATTCAAACGCTGTTGCATCCACTGTGGTGATTCGCCATTTTGAACATTGCGTACTTCACGCCAAGCGAAACCTAAACATAATGATGAACCTTGCGAAAAATCTAATGAAACATCGAGAGGTGTTTCAAAAGAAGGCTCAAATGTTGACAAAGATAATTCTTTTAATTTTCCCATTCCAGCGGCAGCAAGATCACGGGCAATACCGCGAACACCTGTACAATCGGAACGATTGGGGGTCAAGCCAATATCAATGATCGGATCATCTAAACCAGCATAAGCTGCAAATGAATCTCCAATAGGTGCATCTTCTGGAAGTTCGATAATTCCCTCATGTTCATTTGATAATTCAAGCTCCGCTTGCGAACACATCATCCCAAAACTTTCAACCCCGCGGATTTTTCCTACAGATAGTGTCACATCAAGTCCTGGGATATAAGTGCCTGGTAGTGCCAGAACACCAATAAGACCTGCACGTGCATTTGGTGCTCCACAGACAACTTGAACAGGTGTAGCAGTTCCTGTATCCACTGATAAAATTTGAAGTTTATCGGCATCAGGATGTTTTATTGCTGTTAAAACTTTTGCAATCACAAAACCTTTTAAAGAAGACCGATCATCAACGTGATCAACCTCAAGACCGATAGCGGTTAATTTTTCACAAATTTCATCTAAAGATGCATTTGTCTCTAAGTGATCTTTTAACCACGACAATGTAAATTTCATTTTAAAACCTCACATGAAAGCGATGACTAAGATCACACATTTCTATTAGGAAAAAAAGCAGGCATATCAAAGCAACGAAAGCCATAATGGTCTAACCAACGCAGATCAGCATCAAAAAAAGCCCGTAAATCAGGCATACCGTATTTCAACATGGCAATACGATCAATGCCCATTCCCCATGCAAAGCCTTGATATTCATCGGGATCTAAACCAACATTTTTCAACACATGAGGATGCACCATTCCGCATCCTAAAATTTCCAACCAATCCTGTCCTTCTCCGAACTTTACTTCTGAACCAGAACGATCACATTGAATATCCACTTCCATAGATGGCTCGGTAAAAGGGAAAAAAGAGGGACGAAAACGCATTTTTACAGAGGGAACTTCAAAAAATTCTTTACAAAAGGTTTCATGTAGCCACATCATATGGGCAATGGTGGAGGTTTTATCAATGACAAGACCCTCGACCTGATGGAACATGGGAGAATGCGTTGCATCCGAATCCATGCGGTAAGTTTTTCCAGGAATAATGATCCGTATCGGTGCTTTTTGTTTTTCTAGTGTGCGAATTTGTACAGGTGATGTATGGGTCCGCAATAATTTTCTCTCTCCCATTTTATCAACGTCAAAAAAGAATGTATCATGCATTTCACGCGCTGGATGCCCTTCAGGAAAATTTAATGCTGTAAAATTATAATAGTCTGTTTCAATATCTGGACCTTCTGCAAGAGAAAAACCCAACGTTGTATAAATGGCAATAATTTCCTCAATCACCTGTGAAATAGGATGAATACGCCCCCGTTCTATAGGAGAAGAACGAACAGGTAAGGTAACATCCACCGTTTCACGAGAAAGACGAGCATCCATTGCTTGTCTTTTTAGAAGATCACGCTTTTGCGCCCATAACTCTAAAATACGATTTTTTAATCCATTAAGAACAGGTCCAACTTTATGACGCTCGCTAGCCTCCATTTTTCCTAATTCTTTTAATTTTTCAGAGATGCTCCCCTTTTTCCCCAATGCTGCAATACGCACTGTTTCAAGTGCCTGTTCATCACTTGCAGCTTCTAAGGCTAAACAAATTTCTTGTTCCAAACGCTCAATATCGTTCATATTTTTGCCTATTTTTTTAATAAAAAAAAACCCGTACTCGCCATAGCCAGCACGGGACCTCGAATAAATAAATGCTTTAAGAGAACACGACTGGCTTACTTGACAGCGCCTTCAAAAGCATTAGGTGTTGTGTCTTTTAAATATTCTAAAGCTTTTTTTGCTGAAGCGACTAGAGCAGAAAATGCTTCTGCCTCATAGATTGCTATGTCTGAAAGAACTTTACGATCAACTTCAATACCGGCTTTTGATAAGCCATCAATAAAACGTCCATAAGTTAAACCTTCTGCACGAACAGCCGCATTAATTCTCTGAATCCACAAAGCACGGAAAGTACGCTTTCTATTTTTGCGGTCACGATAAGCATACTGCTTTGAACGATCAACTGCTGCTTTAGCAGCACGAATGGTATTTTTACGTCGACCATAAAAGCCTTCAGCTTGTTTAAGAACTTTTTTGTGCTTAGCGTGTGCTGTCACACCTCTTTTCACACGAGCCATATTATAATCTCCTCAAAATCAAAAGCGTAAGGTTTAAATACCATTCGGCAAATAATGCTGAATGACTTTTTTAGCATCTTGTTCACATAAAACCATTGTTCCACGTGCATCGCGAATAAATTTATTCGAACGCTTAATCATGCCGTGGCGCTTACCAGCAGCTGCTACTTTAATTTTGCCTGACGCAGTGATTTTAAACCGCTTTTTAGCGGATGATTTGGTCTTCATTTTGGGCATTTTGCTACTCCATACATTAGTTTATTCAATCAAACATCTATTCACTCAAGCGGACCAACGCTTGAACAAGCATTTAAACAGCCACGGCATGCCCTGCCGGGCGGTTCCAAAAATGTTCTCATAAGCTAGTATACACAAAATAGCAAGACTGTATTACAAAAAAATCGGAGCGCCATTACCTTGAATTTCAACCAGAGGTGCTGGGATAGCATTTGTTTTACTTGCGGCTTTACATAAATCGGCAATAATGCATTGCGCACATTTTGCTTGACGTGCTTGACAAATATAGCGTCCATGTAAAATTAACCAATGATGCGCATGACGAAGATAATAGATCGGTATAATCTTTAATAATTTTTCTTCGACAATCTCTGGTGTTTTGCCAGGCGCTAAACCAAGACGATTGCTTAAGCGAAAAATATGTGTATCTACTGCCAATGTAGGTTGACCAAAAGCAATATTCAAAACAACATTAGCCGTTTTTCGTCCCACTCCAGGAAGGGTCATAAGTGCTTCACGCGTATCAGGGACTTGACCGCCATATTGATTAATTAAACAGTTGCAAAGTGCATAAACATTGCGTGCTTTTGCTCGCCAAAGACCAATTGAACGGATATGAAGTGCTATTTCTTCTTCCCCTAATGCAACCATTTTTTCCGGTTGATCAGCAAGGCGAAATAATTCTTTTGTCGCTTTATTAACGCTTACATCTGTCGCTTGAGCTGAAAGTACAACTGCCACCAAAAGCGTAAAAATATTTGTATAGATAAGATCACTCTTAGGCGCTGGGCGTTGCACAGAAAAACGGCGAAATATTTCTGCAATTTCATCTTTATTATATAATATACCAGATAAATTTCGCGCTTTTGATAATTTTATGGTACGTTGAGTCATTGAACTCTCTTAATCTTCTCTCTTGAAGTTATCATTTACGCTCGCCATATGAGAGGAATGCAGCGAACACTTTGTATAGAGTTTGGTCAAGTAACGCCGCTTTTCAAAGAGGATACTCATGAATGACACATGTGACGCCTTTCTCCAATCCTTTTCTTTTAGGATTTGAAACCGTAGAAAAAACATTGCAACGTATCGGTAAAGCTGATGAAGCTTACCCAGCCTATAACATTGAACGTTTACATAAAAACGATGATGCAAATCATATCCGGATAACTTTGGCTGTTGCTGGATTTAAGATTAATCATCTTAATATTTTGCTCGATGATAATCAATTGGTTATTCATGGTAAACAAACAGACAACCAAAGTCATCAATATTTATATCGCGGTATAGCAGCGCGACAATTCCAGCGGATCTTTATTCTTGCGGAAGGGATGCACGTCGCAAATGCCGAGTTGAAAAATGGTCTTTTATCAATTAATCTGTATCAACCAAGATTAAAAAAAGAAATAAAACAGATTCCAATTAAAGTCAGTAGTGGTGAGTCATAAAAGTTAAGGCGTAAAGGAACCGTGAAATGGGAGAACATAAACAAAACTTATCGTTTCAGAACACAGCCTACTCTGATGCGGGACAGATTGCCTATTTAAAAAAAGTTTGTACAGATGACTTGGCTAAAAACTTTCCAGATCTTCCACCAATGACCCCAGGCATTACCATATGGGCTCTCTTTGGTGAAACAGGTTATCCTATCATTTTATCCGATGAACGCTCTATCGCTCTTGCTGGAGCCAATGAGCATGAACTACAAATTGTAACTCTGCACTAGATTTCCTTACGAGGAAAACGAAATCCTTTATAAATTCTATTCGTTTTTCTCATAAAGGGTATAATGATATAAGACATTGATTTATATTCATAATTAATTTTTACAACTGGAATGAGCCCCGAATATCATAGGGTCTTCTCATGTGAGATCTTCTTATATTGAAACAATTAAAGTCACTTGCTTGATGTCATAAGCAGGGAGAGCCATGTGGATAAAAACACTTGAAGAAAGGGATAAAAATATCTCTTTTTAATTGTCTTAATTGCCAAGGATTTCGCAACATTGGGGATGAAAAAATGTATGATGGTGTCAGTTTTCTTCTTCATAAGTGTGAAGATGTCCCTTATAGATTTATATTATTCACGGGGGCTGTTATACCATTCATAGGCGCTATCGTGAAATGGGCTCGAGTGCATTGAAAGATGTCTCTTTAAAATGAGTACATAAAGGCTATACAAGTGTATTTGTTTGGGGCGTTCTGTTTTTCCTAAGGGGCTAACTCTATTGAAGAGTGTGAAAAACAAAAGCATGAGACAGCGGCTCATCATTATTTAAAAGATATTACTATGGAAGCTTTTGAAAGGTGTAGAGCTGAATTGTAAGGAGATGATAGGTTTTAACTATTAGATCTTTATATTTTTTCCAAATTAGATTGTCTTTTTGTTTCAGAAATTACGCAAATAGATATACGCAATATAGCCATCAAATCTGGCATACAAAAATCTAGAACAGTTCATACTACACTGAATCGTCTTGACATTTTTCTCAAACATAGAGTTACGCAGGGATGGGATGTTGATTGATAAGGAATAGAAAAAACAAAAGCTTTATGAGGAAGTTTATGCAAATCTTTTAATTTTGTGCTTCAAATGCCTCAGTCCAAGGTATTTTTCTCTTTTGAATATTAAAGCTCTTGTTTTTATAATGAAGTTACAGCACAACAAGAAAAATGGAATTATTTGAGGGGAAAAAAATAATGCCTTCTTACCGTTCAAGAATATCGACTCACGGGCGTAATATGGCAGGAGCCCGCGGTCTTTGGCGTGCAACAGGGATGAAAGATGCAGATTTTGGTAAACCCATTATTGCGATTGCGAATTCTTTTACACAATTTGTACCAGGACATGTCCATTTAAAGGATCTTGGGCAATTGGTTGCACAACAGATAGCCGTTGCTGGTGGTGTTGCGAAAGAGTTTAACACTATTGCTGTAGATGATGGAATTGCGATGGGGCATGATGGAATGCTTTATTCTTTGCCTTCACGCGAAATTATTGCTGATTCTGTAGAGTATATGGTTAATGCACATTGTGCGGATGCACTTGTTTGTATTTCTAATTGTGACAAAATTACGCCTGGTATGTTAATGGCTGCTTTACGGTTGAATATTCCAACAATCTTTGTTTCAGGCGGTCCTATGGAAGCAGGTAAGATTAAATGGAAAGATCAAGATCTAATGGTTGATTTGGTTGATGCCATGGTCGCAGCAGCTTCAGAACAGAATTCAGAAGAAGAAGTTGCTGAAATGGAGCGCGCTGCTTGTCCTACATGTGGTTCTTGTTCAGGAATGTTTACGGCCAACTCTATGAATTGTTTAACGGAAGCATTGGGGCTTTCGCTTCCCGGAAATGGATCAATGCTAGCAACACATGCAGATCGACGGATGCTTTTTGAAGAAGCTGGAAAACAGATTGTTACATTGGTCAAGCGTTATTATGAAGAAGATGATGAAACAGTTTTGCCACGCTCTATTGCTTCACGCAAGGCTTTTGAAAATGCAATGACCGTTGATATTGCCATGGGAGGATCAACCAATACAGTACTGCATCTTTTAGCAGCGGCGCAAGAAGGTGAGGTGGATTTTACCATGACGGATATTGATCATCTTTCACGTCGTGTTCCTGTTTTATGCAAGGTTGCTCCTGCTGTTGCGAATGTGCATATGGAAGATGTTCATCGTGCCGGTGGTATTATGGGGCTTTTAGGCGAATTGGATGCGGCGGGACTCATTGATACGTCAACTTATACGGTTCATGCAAAAACGATGAAAGAAGCTCTGTACCGTTGGGATGTAAAACAAACCAATGAACCAACAGTTCGTGCATTTTATCGTGCTGCTCCAGGTGGCATTCCAACCCAAACCGCTTTTAGCCAATCTAGTCGCTATGAGACTCTTGATCTTGATCGTGAAAAAGGTGTGATTCGCGATAGGAAACATGCTTATTCACAAGATGGAGGATTGGCAGTTCTTTATGGAAATCTTGCAAAAGATGGCTGTATTGTAAAGACAGCAGGTGTTGATCAGTCAATTTTAACCTTTAAAGGTCCAGCAAGAATTTTTGAAAGCCAAGATTCAGCTGTTTCAGCTATATTAACGGATAAGATTAAAACAGGTGAAATTGTTTTAATCCGTTATGAAGGTCCTCGTGGTGGACCTGGAATGCAAGAAATGCTTTATCCAACGAGTTATCTCAAATCTAAAGGATTGGGCAAGGTTTGTGCACTTGTTACGGATGGACGTTTTTCAGGGGGGAGCTCAGGGCTCTCGATAGGACATATTTCACCAGAAGCTGCTGAAGGAGGAGAAATTGCGTTGGTAGAAGAGGGGGATATCATAGAAATTGATATTCCAAATCGTAGCATTCATATATTGGTTGATGACATTGAAATGAAGCAGCGTCGTGCTAAGATGGACGCAAAAGGAAAAGGTGCTTGGCAACCGGTTGAGAAGCGTCAGCGTAAAATTTCAAAGGCTCTCAAAGCTTATGCAGCGATGACCACATCTGCTTCAAAGGGTGCAGTTCGTAATATTTGATGAGATAAAGGATGCGTTTTAAGAGACATCTCTCAATGCTCCCAAGTTCATTTTATGATGGCATCCGTGAATGGTATAATGGTAGATTCCCCATCTTTACGCTTGAGAAGAAGCAAGCCGGCACCATCACACACTTTGCCAGCTCATGGATGTTGCTACAATCCTTGGGGTTCATAAGAGGCATTTGTATTATAGTTTTTCCCACACACTCATCCCGCTTGTGATGTGCAAGCAAGTGATTTTGATTGGTTTAAGATAAACAGGTTTAAAATGAAAGAATATTATTACGATATTTAGGGGGGGGCTAATTCAAGTTGAATAACGCTAAACTTTAATTATAAATCAATGTATTGATTTATAAAAGAAAGAGTGTCCTCTAAGAGATTTTTTGGTATCTTTTGTACGATATTCTAAGCGGATAAGTTTATGAGCTTATCAGGATATTTTGAATTATCGTAAGTATGATTAAAAGGCGATGCATAAAATTTATAAAAGCTGCTGCGGATTTTTTTAGTAGTTGTGTAAGACAGGTGAGGTCGTATCAAGCGCTTTTCATATCATATTCTAGTTTTATGCAAGGTTATAATCTCTTATTACTCATCTTATGAAAGATATTTATTGTACTGGTGATATTATTTTGTTGGGTTATAAAACACTGTCATTGAGGCGCGGGATATAAGAAAGCTTTCAACATTTAAGTGTTTTTAACGTGTGTTGTGAATATTCTTAGGCTTGTTTGTCAAGTCCTTGTGTAAGTTAATTACATGAGTGGGAAGCTTAAGAGGAAGCCGCTAGAATTGGGACTGTTTACAGATCAAATTCGAGTGGAAATCTTCGTCGTTTAAGGTTGGGAAGGATTTCAAAAGCTTTTTTTAGGAAAATAAAATGCAACTAGGATATCATTGATATACTTAATTATATGATTCATGTGGAAACAGTAAAAGAGTTCTTTATCATTTAAAATATAAAGAAAAGGCGTAATCTAGTGCACGTGAATTTATCATGCAAAAAGGGGTAGTATGATACACACAGACAGCTTTAAACCCAAGCTGTTGCTATGAGTAAGATAATATTGGGCGTGAAAAAGCGTAATTCATTAAACATGCATGTTGGCAAGGTGGAGGAGAATTCAAGATAATCGTTGCAAAAAATGATTGTCTTGTAAAAAGAATCGATGTGGATCAATTTTTTGTATAAGCGCCAAGATTGATCTAAGGAAATATGAAATATAATGCATAGGATTTTTCCTCTAGATGCATTCTACTTATCAAAATATATTGCGTAGAAAAGCAATAGGAATAAGGTAAACAAATATTTGTACCAAAACATATCAAAAAAGGACACTTTATTTCCTATTAAGAAAGCTTATTTAATAAAAAATAACATCTGTTTTCTATAGGGGGGTACTCTCTTCAAGCTGTTTGAGGTGGTAAATTGTTTCTAAAGCTTGCTTAGGAGAGAGTTCATCAGGATGGATATTTTTTAAAGCTTCGTGAAGAACACAATGTTTGTTTCTTTCTTCATTGACAGGAGATGTTGCTTTAAGAGAAAAGAGGGGTAAATCATCAATGAGTTTATGCCCTTTTCCAGCCATTTCACCTTGTTCTAGTTGATGGAGGACATCTGTCGCTCGTGTAATAACGGCTGGGGGAAGTCCAGCAAGCTTTGCAACTTGTACACCATAGGAACGGTCAGCAGCTCCTGGTATGACTTCATGAAGGAAAACCACATCACCATCCCAATTTTTGACTTTCATGGTTACATTATGCAGTCTATCAAGTTTTTCGGTAAGCGCAGTCATTTCATGAAAATGGGTAGCAAGAATAGCACGACAATGGTTAACTTCATGGAGATATTCAACGGCTGCCCAAGCAATAGATAGTCCATCAAAGGTTGATGTTCCACGTCCTATTTCATCAAGAATAACAAGGGAGTGGTGACTTGCATGGTTGAGAATCGTTGCTGTTTCAACCATTTCCATCATAAAGGTTGAGCGCCCTCGTGCAAGATCATCGGAAGCACCAACACGGCTAAACAGACGATCAACGACGCCAATATGCGCTGAAGTTGCTGGAACAAAGGACCCCATTTGTGCCATAATAGCAATGAGAGCATTTTGCCGCAAAAAAGTTGATTTTCCTCCCATATTAGGTCCAGTTAAAAGCCAGATTGCTGCATACTGTTGATTTTTTTGTACAGAGAGATCACAATTATTGGCAATAAAGGGTTCTGCGGCTTGTTTTCGGAGTGCTTGCTCGACGACAGGGTGGCGTCCTGCTGTAATATGAAAGGTCAGTGAATGATCAATTTTAGGGCGGCAATATCCTTGTTCTTCAGCAAGATGTGCTAGAGCGACAGAGACATCTAAAATGGCAAGTGCTTCAGAGGCTTTACGAATAAAGTCAACTTGTTCGGTAATTTCCTGAACGAGAATATCAAAGATTTCTAATTCAAGCGTCAATGCATGGTTGGCAGCATGGGCAATACGGCTTTCAAGGTCAGCAAGCTCTGTTGTTGTAAAACGCATAGCGTTTGCCATTGTTTGGCGATGAATAAAACGTGCTTTAGCCTGTGGATTATTTGTGAGAGCAGATGCTTGTGTACTGGTTACTTCAATGAAATAGCCTAGAATATTATTATGCTTTATTTTAAGTGTCTTAATATCTGTTTCTTGGGCATATTGCGCTTGAAGTTCAGCGATAACGCGGCGAGATTCGTCACGTAAAGCCCGCATTTCATCGAGTTCTTTATGATAATTGGAACGAATAAATCCCCCATCACGTTTAAGCAGTGGGAGATCATCAGCTAATGCTTGCTCTAAATGAATGTATAAAGCTGTGGGTAAGTTTGAGAATATCTGCTGTACATCACTTATTTCTTGAGGCAGGAGCTCATTATTAAGGAGTTGATGCAGTTCACGAATGATTTCAAAACCGCGTTGGATTGTCGCCATATCACGGGGTCCTCCTCGTCCAAGAGCCAAACGTGAAACGGCGCGGGGCATATCTGGTCCCCCTTTTAAAATAAGCTTTATCGCTTCTGCAAGAGAAGGATTACGTAGAAAAAAATCGATAGAATCCAAACGCGTATCAATCGCTGAAGGAGTGGTGAGGGGAGCAATAAGGCGGTCAATAAGAAGGCGTGACCCTCCTCCTGTTACAGTGCGATCAATAGCTTTTAATAAACTTCCATCCCGTTGACCTGATGTCGTACGAATAAGTTCAAGGCTTAGTCTGGTTGCAGCATCAATAAAAAGAGTCGCACTTTCATTTTGGCGCTCAGGCTGCATGAGGGGAGGACGATGCGTGATTTGTGTTTTTTCGATATAACGAATAGCCGCCACAATTGCAGAGAGTTCGGAACGTGAATAATCGGCAACACCCTCAAGAGTTGAGAGTTTAAAATAATTGCAAATATCGCGTTCAGCGGTGAGTGCATCAAAGAGACAAGCAGGTTGAGGTGAAACGATACGATCAAGAACATTAAAAAGCGATTTGTGAGATTTATCATGAAAAAAGGAATCAGCAACAATGATTTCTTGTGGATCCACACGCATAATATCTGCCAAAAGTTTTTCTTGGCGGCTTTCTGTTACACGAAATATGCCTGTTGAGATATCAATCCAAGAAAGAGCAAACTCTTCTCCATCACTGGTTTTTATACGGGAAAGCGTCATCAAATAATTTGCACGCGTTGGATCAAGGAGTTTTTCTTCTGTTATTGTTCCAGGTGTTACAAGACGAACAACATCACGCCGAACAACAGATTTTGAGCCACGTTTTTTCGCTTCAGCAGGATCTTCTATTTGTTCACAAACAGCAACGCGATAACCACAAGCAATTAGTTTTTGCAAATAATCATCTGCCGCATGAACGGGAACACCACACATAGGAATATCTTGTCCTAAATGTTTTCCGCGTGCTGTGAGTGTGATTCCTAAAGCCTGAGCAGCTTCAATTGCATCATTAAAAAATAATTCATAGAAATCCCCCATTCTATAAAAGAGAAGGGAATCGTGATTGATGGCTTTGATTTCTATGTACTGCTCCATCATAGGTGTAAGACGTTCTTGAGAGGAAGCAGATGAGGAGGCAGGCTGTGGAATTAAATTATTTTTATCGTTGTTTTTTTTATCCATTTTTATGTGGCCTGTTCCCTTTCAGTGAAGCTTTTAGTCTTTTTTTGTTTACTTCGATATTTATTTATCTCTAAATTGCAACGTATCATTAGATTTGCTAAGGCAAGAATAGCGATTTCTAACATATGAATCAAATTTAATGACTATACGCATTATCAAGCAAAATTTACACTGTTTTTGGAGAAAATAAAGTGAGATGAAAAAGAGCGAGAAGGATCAAAAAACACCTCAAGTGATTTATAGTGCTAGTGAGCGAGAAGCTCTTGATTTTCATAGTCGTGGTCGACCAGGAAAGCTTGAGATTGTTGCAACAAAGTCTATGGCAACACAACATGATTTAGCACTTGCTTATTCACCAGGTGTTGCGGTTCCAGTTAAGGCAATTGCTCAAAATCCAGCACTCGCTTACGATTATACAGCAAAAGGCAATCTTGTTGCTGTTATTTCAAATGGTACAGCTATTTTAGGGTTAGGCAATTTAGGTGCTCTTGCCTCTAAACCGGTCATGGAAGGCAAAGCAGTGCTGTTTAAGCGTTTTGCGGATATTGATTCCATTGATTTAGAAATTGATATAAATGATACGGAAAGTTTTATCAATTTGGTGCGTCATTTAGAACCTTCTTTTGGTGGAATCAATCTTGAAGACATTAAGGCACCTGAGTGCTTTATGATTGAAAGCCGCCTACGCGAGGTGATGAATATTCCTGTTTTTCACGATGATCAACATGGTACAGCGATTATTGTTGCTGCGGGTGTTCTCAATGCTTTGACTTTAACAGGGCGCGATATGCAAAATACGCGGTTAGTCTGTAATGGTGCTGGTTCTGCTGGGATTGCTTGTATTGAACTGATTAAAGCAATGGGCTTTCGTTCTGAAAATATCATATTATGTGATACAAAGGGTGTGGTCTATGAAGGTCGTAAAGAGGGAATGAATCAGTGGAAATCTGCGCATGCTATTCGAACGGATAAACGTACGCTTATGGAAGCAATGGAAGGAGCAGATATATTTTTCGGGGTTTCTGCTAAAGGTGCCCTTACCCCTGAAATGGTAAAATCCATGGCGCCGCAGCCGATCATTTTTGCTATGGCCAATCCCGATCCAGAAATTACGCCGGAAGAGGTTATGCAAGTGCGTCATGATGCTATTGTTGCAACAGGGCGTTCCGATTATCCAAATCAGATTAATAATGTTCTCTGTTTTCCTTATATATTTCGTGGTGCGCTTGATGTGCGTGCAACAGTTATTAATGAAGACATGAAGATTGCTGCGGCAAGGGCTCTTGCCGATTTAGCGCATGAGGAAGTACCTGACAGCGTTGCAGAAGCTTATCGTGGAAAGCGATTAAAATTTGGTCCTAATTATATCATTCCCGTTCCTTTTGATCCGCGTTTGTTCACAGTTGTTTCAATAGCGGTAGCAAAAGCAGCAATGGAAAGCGGTGTTGCACAAAAGAACATAGATGACTTAGAGGCCTATGAGCGCGATTTGAATGCGAGGCGTGATCCTACTTCTTCGATAATGCGTGGGGTTTATAACCATGTTCGTCAAGCGCCAAAACAAATTGTTTTTGCAGAAGGTGAAGAAGAACAAGTTATGCGGGCAGCCGTTTCTTATGTTCATCAAAAATTAGGACAAGCGATTTTGGTTGGTCGGGAAGAGCAAATAAGAGAAGCAGCAGTTATCGCTGGAATTGATTTGGAGCGTGAAGGTATTTCTATTATAAATGCCAAGCTTTCTTGCCGTACAGATGCTTATGCGAATTATCTTTATAAAAAGATGCAGCGTCAAGGCTGGCTATTGCGTGATTGTCATCGTCGTATCAATAATGATCGCAATTATTTTGCTGCGTGTATGGTGGCACTAGGAGATGCTGATGCAATGGTTACAGGAGTGACACGCAATTATGAAACAGCGTTGATCGATATACGTCGGGCAATTGATGAAAAACCAAAAGAACGATTGATTGGTATTTCAATGGCCATTTGCCGTGGCCGAACTGTGTTTATTGCCGATACAGCTGTTTATGAAAATCCTAATGCTGAAGAATTTGCTGATATAGCGGAACAAACAGCTTCATTTGTACGTGGATTTGGGTATCAACCACGGGTAGCATTTTTAGCATTTTCTACGTTTGGCTACATGAAAGGGCAGACGACGCAGCAAATTCAGGATGCGATTAATATTTTGCACGAACGCAAGGTTGATTTTGAGTTTGATGGAGAAATAAGCGCTGATGTGGCGCTCAATTCCAAATTGATGCAGCAATACCCATTTATGGGATTAACAGAGACTGCTAATATTTTAGTTATGCCTGGATATCACGCGTCTTCCATTGCCAGCAAAATGTTACAAGAACTTGGTGAAGCAACCATCATTGGTCCTATTTTAATTGGATTGGAAAAATCTGTCCAAATTGTACCATTTAGTGGAAGCGATACAGATGTTGTCAATATTGCAATGCTTGCGGCTTATCATGCCGCAAAAGCCGTCTAAAGGAAAAAAGCCCCTAATATACCAATATATATCAAGGGGCTTTTTGATAGCAAAAGAATAAACTTTTTAAGAGGGCTGTATTTGACTGTCTTTTTGTTCTTCAGCAAGACGCTTTTGGAAGAGTGCTGCAAAATCAATAGGATCAATCCACAAAGGTGGAAAACCACCATTTTGAGTAGCATCAGATATAATTTGTCGAGCAAATGGAAATAAAAGACGGGGACATTCAATAAAGACCAGAGGCATAACATGTTCTTGTGGAATATTTTTAAGGTGAAAAACACCACCGTAAATCAGCTCTACATGAAATAAGATTTCAGTATCATCATTAGCTTTGACGGAGAGAGACAAAACGACATCATAATTGTCATCACCAATTGGGTTGGCATTGACATTGATGTTGATATCAATTTGTGGTGATTTTTCACGCGCACGCAATGAATGAGGAGCGCCTGGATTCTCGAATGAGAAATCTTTTAAATATTGAGTTAATACAGCAAAAATCGTCTCTCCACCACTGTTGTTCATTTCACCTTCGGCCATGCTACAAACCTCTCTCATTATAATATGTACATTTATTTTAGATCTAAAGGTTGAACTGGTTATCACGCCTTACAGAAGGTTGCAAGGAATGCACTCTTTATCTTGAATATTTTTTTAGTTCGTTACAGATCTTTTAAGCATTTTAATGGTTATCATCATTTTTGCGCCATGGAGATTCTGTCGTATCATGAATTTTATAATCTTCTGCGTTAAGGTCAATTATTTTTTCAGAGTTATTTTTTCTTTTAGTACTTTGATTCATTTTGTTTTTTAATGATAAAAAGAAATGCCAAGCAACAGAGCGAATTGGTTTAATAAGAAGTAATATTCCCAAAAGATCAGTTACAAAGCCGGGAAGAATAAGTAAAATCGCACTGAACATAATGAAAGCATCATTAATAATATTATTTTCTAACGTGCGTCCTTGGATAAGTTCAGTTTGTATGTTTTTTAAAAGGCTAATCCCTTGAATTCGCAATAAAACAACCCCAACTATGGTTGTGAGAATAACCAAACTCAAAGTTGCCAAAATACCAATTTCTTGACCAACAAAGATAAAACTAGCGATCTCGATTAAAAGAATGCAAAGAAAAATAACAACAAAAAAACGAGGATTTATAGAATAAAGTTTTATCACATGAAAATTTCCTTCTGGGTGAGTAGGGGAGAAATTCTTAAGAGCACTCCGTTTAAATATAAAATCTATAAAAATATTTGAATGATAGGATTCCTTATTTTACATATTTATTGATAAATGGTATTGACTGCAATGTTTATTAGAGACTTAAGCTTTGGAGATTGATAGCGCCTATGGAATTTGACGTTATACTTGTCATAGCTCTTGTTGTTATGGTTGTTGTTTTTGTGCAACTCCGTAATGTATTAGGGAAACGAATTGGGTTTGAAAAGCCACCCTTTGATCCTTATTCACGACGTTCTAAAAAACAAGGTGAAGCAGAAACGGCTGATAATATTGTTTCGTTCCCTCATCAGAAAAATTCACAAAAAGACGACTTTAGTGAAATTGATAAAATTTCACCGGAGGGGAGTATTTTAAATAAAAATTTGCGGGAATTGCATAAAATTGATCCTCATTTTTCTCCTCAACTTTTTATAAAAGGTGCACAAATTGCGTATGAAATGATTGTAACAGCTTTTGCCAAAGGTGATCGCAATCAACTTAAAAGCTTGCTTTGTCAGGGTGTTTTTGAGAGCTTTTGTACGGCTATTGAGCAACGAGAAAAAAACAAAGAAAGAATAGAGTTTACTTTTGTTGGAATTAATAAGATTGAGTTTGTCGCGGCGGCAATACAAGAAAAAGACGAACTTTTAACGATACGTATTGTCAGTGAGATGATTTCTGTTACTTATAATGAACAGGGCGAGCGTATAGATGGTGATCCTGATGCTATTGTAGAGATTAGGGATATTTGGACTTTTGTTCGCAGTAGCTTATCATCAGATCCAAACTGGAAGCTTTTTGCTACAGAAGATGAAAATTAAAGTATTTTTAGTTTTTCTTCCATAAGCATTCAATGATTTATGAGAAATTAAAATGTCCTCAAATGAATGGAGACAAAAAAGATATTTATTGGCTTCACAAGATCGCCTTTTATGGGAGATGGTTTGTCGTACAATAACACCGCTTCACGGTAAGATGCTCTCTTCTACTTCAGAAACTATTGCAAATATTAATGATAAAAAACAGCCTATAACTCAAATCTCCTCATTGTCTCAGGAAAATCAACAACCCTCGACAATTATTAAAAGAGAAAAGAGGGCAGTTACACAAGCACAAAAGGTTCATTTCTTTGATCATGTTGCGCATCGTAAAATTTCCCAAGGTCGTTATCCTCTTGAGGCGCGTCTTGATCTCCACGGTTATATGCAGGAAGAAGCTTATTTTTTCTTAAAAAAATTTTTACAATCCTCTCAGCAGAGAGGATTGCGTTATGTTCTTGTGATTACAGGAAAAGGACGATCCGTTGGGAGCGATGGAGCTTTGTATAGATTTGTTCCGTATTGGTTATCAACACCATCTTTTCGATATTATGTCCATGCGTTTGAGCAAGCAGCGCGTCAACATGGCGGTGAAGGTGCGCTTTATGTTTGGTTGCGGCGTTTCGTATCGGGAAAAGAAATGTGATGTTATTGTGGTCGTTTCAGGTTCAATATTGATTTTATAAGATTTCGTATGTTTCAGGTTATAGAAAAGATGTGATAATGTACTGATTAATAATGATAATTAATTATTTCCCATATATTGCGCAAAAACCTTAAATACAATATTCCCTTATTTTTTAATTTTCTTATAAAGACATTGTTTTACACTCTCTCATTGCCTCATACTTTTGTTTTTTACAGATTTAATGTGATAACAGCACTCACGAAAAACAGAATGTTTAAGGCAGAACATACTTATGTTACATATTCACATGCTTATTAAAAAGCAATCTCCATGAGGTGTATAAAATTCATTGTATACCACCATCTTTACACTTAAATATAAAGTGCAAGGTTGGATATTCTAACGTGATTTACCAATTCCCAATATGGCGACAGCCCTTGAATCTTCCTTAGTACTTGAGAAAGTTTATAAGCGGTATGCCTTTCTTTAAGTGTTTTTACTCTACACGGCTCTCATCTCGTTTGTGATGTGCAAACGAAAGATTTTTATTAATTCAATATAAGAAGACTTAAAATGAGAGAGTCTTATCATATTTGCGGATCTAATTCAGGATGTAAAATGATAAATTGTTTTATAAATCAATGCATTAATCTATTAAGTATATGAAGAATAAAAACATGAGAAATTGAGAAACTACGTTACTCAAAAGATATTGCTATGGATAGTTTTAAAAACTGTGTAACTGAATTAAAGAGAATCGTGAAAATAAATAACAATAAACACTTTATAATACCTAGCCGCACACTCGCATCAAAAGATACAATTTAGATGAATGCTTTCATGAAGAAATTTTTTCATTCATTAAAGGGCAAAACCCTTTCTCATAATAATTAAAAATAATGAGGCGTAGAAGTAGAATATGAGATTCTACTGTGGGCATTATACTCTTATTCGCCGTCTTTCAGATATTGGTTGAAATGCTAGCTTCGCATGAAAGGCACAGTAGGGACTATTTTCATCAGAATCGGCACCACAAAAATGAAAATCTGCTGATAATGGATCACCAACTGGCCATCTACATGTATTTTCACTCAATTGTAGAAGATTAAGTTGACGTGATATAGGGACAACTACATTGGGTTTTGTAGACATATCAACTTCTTTTACATCGTCCACTACAAATTCTGTCTTTAAAGCTGTTTCTTCAATACTTACAGATGATGTGTTTATTGGCGATACCGTGGATGTGTTGCGACGCACACGTGGAGATGATGGGCTGCTGCTTCCCACAGGAGTTTTTTGCGAACGTGCGCTTCCTTGTGTTGTCTTACCACGACCTGGTAACTTTAATCGATGTACTTTGCCGATGACTGCATTTCTGCTGACCCCACCTAATTGAGCAGCAATTTGACTTGCACTTAACCCTTCACTCCAAAGCTTTTTAAGAAGCTCAACGCGTTCACATGTCCAACCCATACCAGCACTCCATTCCGATTACGTCACTAAGATGCTCTCCCCCTTTGCATCTTCAAATGTTTCAATAATGTTTTCATTGCACTGAATGAAAGAACTTTACACTCTAAACGAGCATAAAAAAATCATCCAACCTATGGAACTCACAAATCAAAACACATCATTCTTTTCACTATATCATAAATTACAATATGCACTCACTTTATGACAAGAGTCTTTGCCTTTTGAAGAGTTTATTTAGAATGTTTTCCCCAACTTGCCAATCAATCATAGGTTAAGCTTTCACTTTTGTTTAGGTTTTTTTCCAAAACGCTTATTTATAGAACCTTCATTGACTTTTTTTCAATTGGTGTAATGATCTATTCCATAGGTGTAATCATTAATCGCAATGAAAGTTGAAAGCACCGTAACGAAATGTACCATGTTGTTTTATTTGTAGTGTTGCTTTGTATATATATTGAAAAGGTTAAAATATAAAGGAAATTATGATGGACACCATCTCTGTACAACCACTTTATGAATGCTTCGCACGACGAAATTTGCATTTTGAACAAGGGCATGGTGTATGGCTTATTTCCGATAAAGGAGAACATTATCTTGATTTCACATCTGGCATTGCTGTTAATGCATTAGGGTATTCACATCCAAAATTGGTTGATACACTCAAAATACAAGCTGAAAAGCTTTGGCATGTTTCCAATCTTTTTCAATCTCCTGAACAAGCAGCTCTTGCTACGCGGCTTTGTGCAAATAGTTTTGCAGATAAGGTTTTTTTCTGCAATTCAGGCACTGAAGCATTAGAATGCGCATTTAAAACAGCGCGTCATTATTACTATGCCGCTGGTCATTCAACACGCATTGAAATAATTACTTTTGAAGGGGCATTTCATGGACGTACACTTGCAGCACTTGCTGCGACTGGGCATGAAAAATATCTTGAAGGCTTTGGACCTAAAGCTGGTGGATTTATTCAAGTCCCTTTTTGTGATGAAATCGCTTTGCGTAACGTTATTAATAAAAATACCGCCGCTATTCTTATTGAACCTATTCAAGGAGAAGGAGGAATACGAACGGTCCCTCATGAATATTTAAGATTTTTGCGCAAAATATGCGATGATAATGGTCTGTTGTTGATTTTGGATGAAGTTCAAACAGGCATGGGACGAACAGGAAAACTTTTTGCCTATGAATGGAGTGATGTCACGCCTGATATTCTTACCCTTGCAAAAGGACTAGGAGGTGGATTTCCATTAGGCGCTTGCCTTGCAACGGATAAAGTTGCAAAAAGTATGACACCTGGGACCCATGGATCAACCTTTGGAGGCAATTTGCTTGGAATGGCTGTAGGAAATAGTATTCTTGATATTTTGTTAGAGCCAAGTTTTCTCAACCATGTTCAGCGTATGGGGGATAAATTAAAAAATGGACTTTTGCACATTCTCAATATCTATCCTGATATTATCTGCGCAGTTCAGGGGATGGGGCTTATGATGGGCGTTCAGTGTGTTGTGCCTTCAAATCTTGTTGTTAATGCTTTGGAAAGTGAATATCTCTTAAGTGTTGCTGCCAACAATAACGTTGTGCGCTTATTGCCTCCTCTTATTATCAAGGAAGAAGAAATAGATGAAAGTTTGCGTCGTATTGAAAAAGCAATAGCTTATCTTTCGAAAATAAATAAGGACAGACAAATATCACACACATGACAAATGCTCTTCGTCATTTCACGGATTTATCCATTTTAACGCCGGCAATGGCACGTGCATTAATTGATTATGCAAAAAGCCTTAAAGCATCTTTTAAAGCAGGAAAAGGTTCAAAACCTTTTATAGGTAAAACGCTCGCGATGATTTTTGAAAAACCATCCACACGAACTCGTATTTCATTCGATATTAGTATGCGCCAGCTTGGGGGAGACACAATTATGCTTACGGGCTCAGAGATGCAGCTTGGTCATAGTGAAACCATAGCTGACACAGCACGCGTTTTATCCCGTTTTGTAGATATTGTGATATTGCGAACAACAAAACATCAACGTATGCTCGAATTAGCACAATATGCACAAATTCCTGTCATTAATGCTCTTACAGATGATACACATCCTTGTCAAATTCTAGCAGATATCTTAACCTATGAAGAACATCGAGGGCCTATTACGGGTAAAATATTTGCATGGATGGGAGATGGTAATAATGTGCTCCATTCCTTAATTGAAGCCGCAGCTCTTTTTGATTTTCATTTGCGTATTGCTACTCCAAAGGGCAATGAACCACAGGAAAAATTTATAGATTGGGCACGTGAACGAGGAGCGTGTCTTACGCTAACCCATAATCCCCAAGAAGCGGCTCAAGATGCTGATTGTATTATGACCGATACATGGGTCTCTATGGGACAAGAATTTCGTGCTCGCAGTCATTCTATTTTTCAGCCTTATCAAGTTAATGAAGCGCTCATGAAATTAGCAAAATCTGACGCTCTTTTTATGCATTGTCTTCCTGCTCACCGTGGTAAAGAAGTTGTCGATACTGTGATTGATGGACCGCACTCTGTCGTTTTTGATGAGGCTGAAAATCGTCTTCATGTTCAAAAAGCAATTCTTTCTTGGTGTTTACAAGATGCGTTTTTCTCTCCACAATAGCCTCCCTACAACAAATTATATAAAAGGCAAAGCCATGAGTGAACAAGCTAGAGATGAAGCCTCTTTCAACAACATCTACTTAGATGAAGATGATAGTGTTATTCCTTTTCAAGTTGAAGAACTTGATATCCGTGGACGTGCCGTGCAACTTGGGGAAACTTTAAATTCTATTCTCACAAGACATCAATACCCTGAACCGGTTTCTTATCTTTTGGCAGAAGCTTTACTTTTAACGGTTCTGCTTGGAACTTCTCTAAAGCTTATGGGAAAATTTATTTTACAAACCCATTCCGATGGACCAGTTAATATGTTGGTATGCGATTTTTCGCCTCCATCCAGTTTACGCGGATACGCTCGTTTTGATAAAGAACAGCTTAAACAAGCCATAGACAATGGTCAAATCTCTTCAGAAACACTTTTAGGAAAAGGCACTTTAGCTTTTACGATTGATCAAGGTCCCCACATGCAACCCTATCAAGGGATAGTTGCATTAGAGGGATCAAGTTTACAAGAAGCTTCTCGTATTTATTTTGATCAATCAGAGCAAATTCCTACCGATATTCGTTTGGCTGTTGCCATATTAATTAATCGTGACCAACAAGGAAAACCGCAGAAAAGCTGGCGAGCTGGAGGTATTTTGACCCAACTTTTACCCCAAGAATCGTCTCATCATAAAATAGATGCTCCTCATCAAAAGCGAGAAGAAAAGAAAACCAACACCCAATTGGATAACCAATGGCAAGAAACTAAAATACTCATGAAAACGATTGAAAGCGCAGAATTAACAGATCCCCAAGTGGGTAGTAAACAGTTATTGTTTCGTCTTTTTCATGAACAAGGTGTTAGAGTTTTTAATTCTTTTTCTCTTGTCGATCAATGTTCTTGTTCATGCGAAAAAATTAAAGGAGTCCTAGAAGGTTTTCCTATTGATGAACGCAATAAAATGGTTAAAGATAACTATATTTCAGTTACATGTGAATTTTGCTCAAAAACGTATCGTTTTACACCGCAAGAATTTTTGGAAGAAAAAACATAATCAAATATTTTTCATAAAAAATGATGATTGCAATAAAAGCCTATTTTATTTGCGTCATAAAAGTTTGCGCATAAGCTCATATGAACTTCTAGAATATTTCTTTACTTAGCTTTTTTCGATGTATGCTAATGATCTTTCTTTGACAATCAGTATTTACATCATAGAGTGCTTAAAAAAGAGTTCTCTGTAAAATATACTTTCTCCTCTCGAAAAAGCTTCTTTTGTACTTTTTACATCTCAAAAGTTTATTTCTTACAATGAATTCTTTTATAATGTTCATTGATAGATTGATTATCTACTCATAACTTATCTTCTCTGTTAAATGAGACTTTTTGATTGTAGTCATATTTTCTTACTCGAATTTATCTTATTAAGACTCAATAAAGCTTATTAGTTATAATCATAAGGGAAATTATCGAGAGAATAAGAATGTATAGATTCAATATAGATTTTATGGAGTCTATTACGAACAGATAGTGTAATGGGAATAAATATAACAATGACGCTGCAAAAGAGCAGATTTATTATTTTATAAAGATGAGAATAGTGGTGAAGTCTCCTCATAATAATGTGTATTTCAGATAAAAAGCGGAGAAAAAACACTATATAATTTTGAAAACAATAGTCGGTTGCTGTCACTAAGCTAATGATGGTTCTATAGCAATATTGTTTTGTCCAAATAATCAAAAATAAAGCTCCCAAACAGATATTTAATCGCTAAAGAAAAATGAAAACTACTTAAATTTTTGTCATATTTTGGAGGTTTGCTCTACAGATATTTCTTTACACATGTTTTTGAATCAACAATGATAATACTCTTGTCAAATTTTTCTAAGAAGAATAAGTGGCCGTATAAATAAAATAGCATACATAGCATGATAAAACGTTATGTTTTTACAAACTTGCATTATTCATCTTCTGGCATGATCGCTTGTTCAATTTTAGGAAGAATTTTTTTTTGATAAATTTGCCATGTTAAGGGACCAACATGTTTGGCAATAATAATGCTCTCTTTATTCAAGAGAAAAGTTTCTGGTGGTCCATACACTCCCCAGTCAATAGCTGTATATCCTGAATCATCAAAGCCAATAAATTTAAAAGGATTACCAAAACTGTTTAAAAAGCGCAGGGCGTTTGCTTTGTTATCCTTATAATTAATGCCAATTAGATCAAAACGTTTATCTTGTGCAATTTGCATAAGAAGAGGATGCTCTTCGCGACAGGGTAAACACCAAGAACTCCAAAAATTGATCAATGTGACACGTCCTTTAAACTGTTTTGAATTGAGATAACTTGCTTGATCAAGGAGAGGAAGATAAATATTGGGGGCAGGCTTTTTAGCCAATGCGTTTGGGAGAAGAGCTGGATCTTGAGGGTATTTTTTATCCATAAAATTGAAAAAAAACACTATGAGCAGAAGAAAAAGCACAAATGGTCCAAAAAGAACAAACAAAACAGGCAAAGATATATTTTTTTTAAATTTTGGAGTGGTATTTTTCATTCTATTTTTCTTTTTGTGGCAGCTCTTTGTTGTTTAGCTGTTGGAGAATTTTTTTTTGGTAGAGGGCTTTGCAAAGAATATATCCAATAAGAAAGAAGAGGGATATTGCAGAGAGCATATAGCTTAAAATAACAATTTGCTCGTGTTTAAGGGTTCCAAGGAAAAAATCAATTTTCAAAGATAGATTTCCTAAAAGTCCGCTTTGGATGCCATTTAGGTCGAGCATGATGAAGAGTCCTGTTGTTGTGCACGACGGGATTTTTTCATCTGAAGTATTTGGATATAACGATGATTGATTTCATTTCGCATAGCCATCAAATAGAGCGTAATAAACATAAAGATGAAACAAAAGAGCATTGTTATAAGGGGCCATAACATAGCATTGTCGATTGTTGGTCCTCCAGCGCGTAACAATGATGCTGGTTGATGCAATGTATTCCACCAATTAACAGAAAATTTAATAATAGGGATATTAACAAATCCAACAAGTGTAAGAATTGCAGTAGCACGCGCGGCTTTTATTTGATTGTCGAAAGCTCGTCCAAGCAGGATAATAGCAAGATAGATAAAAAGCAGAATTAAAACTGATGTTAACCGAGCATCCCAGACCCACCATGTTCCCCATGTAGGTCTCCCCCAAAGTGCTCCTGTCATGAGAGCCAAGGCGGTCAAAATTGCCCCAATAGGCGCTCCACATTTAAGTGCCACGTCAGCAAGATGATATTTCCAGATCAGATTTCCTAATGCCGCTGCACTCATTGTTACATAGCAGAATGTAGACAACCACGCAAAGGGTACATGAAGGTACATAATCTTAACAGTAATGCCTTGTTGATAGTCATCAGGGGAATGCATCACTAGAATAAGCCCTAAGATAAGGAAACACAATGTTATGCCGGCTAACCAAGGTAAGACGATACTGCTTATTTTCATGAAAAGGGTGAAACTTGCAGGGAGTGACCTGATTTTATATGTACGAGATAGTTTATTCATAAAATCCATAATAGGCAGAGTTTTGCTATGCGGCAATCATCTTTTATTATTCTGATAAAAGTTTAAGCGTTATCGCAGCAACAAAAGAGCTAAAGAGACTCAAAAGAAGTGAAAAAGCGCTGAGAAGAGCTAGGGATGTAAGAAAAGAGGTATTTGGGTTTATTGGGGCTGTAGCAGCGGAAACACCAAAAATCATAATTGGAATGATCCACGGCAAGATAATGATGAAAATAAGAAGGGTACTTTGCAACAATGAGGTTGCCAATGCTGCTCCTATAGCGCCAATAAAAATAATGGCTGGTGTTCCGCATAAAAGGGTAAGTATTGTTGTAAAAGTTAGCGTGACATCTAAATGGAGTATGATGGCTAAAATAGGCGTAGCAAAAATGAGCGGAAGCATTGTTCCTACCCAATGGGCAAGGCATTTAGTAAAAACAATCAGTGTAAAACTTTGTCTTTGTCCTGAAAGGATAAATTGGTCGAGATTGCCATCATCACGATCAATTTGGAACAGTTTGTTCAGATTAAGGAGTCCTGCGAGAAGGGCTCCAAACCACAATATACCTGGTCCTATTTGTGCAAGAATTTTGAGGTCTGGTCCAATGGCAAAGGGGGCTATGACAACAACAGCGATGAAAAATAATAGTCCTGTTAGTGAAGAGGCTTGTGGCGCTAATAATAGTTTAAGATCACGCCAGAATAATGCTTTCATTTTATTCTTTCCTAGAGAGGTAAAAATTTTTCCAGAGCGATTTTATGGTTTTCTGGAATACCTAGAGAATTATGAGTTGCGGCAATAATCATACCACCTTGATTTAGATGACGTTGGAAAATACGGGCAAGGAGTTTTTGAGCATGGTTATCGAGACCAGATATTGGTTCATCCAAAATCCAAAGAGGACGATAGGAGAGTAAAAGGCGGGCAATAGCTACGCGTCTTTGTTGTCCAGTTGACAGAGTGTTAAAGGGTAAATGTTCAAGATCAGAAAGACCAATATCGGCAAGTGCTTCATGCACAAAGCGTAAGTGTTGACCGTAAAATTCTGCCCAAAATTGCAAATTATCAATGACAGATAAGAGAGGTTTCATAGCATTTTGAGGACCAAGATAATGACACGCAGTTGCAACAGGGTATATTTGTTCATGATCTTTAAGTATTATATGGCCTTCAGCAGCTTCAAGAAGACCAACAATGATTCGGAGTAATGTTGATTTTCCGATACCATTTGGTCCACTGATTGTCATAAGTTGCTGTGGAAATAAACAAAAAGAAAGACCTTTAAATAGAATTTCCTCGTTTCTGTAAGCAGCTAAGTTTTTGCCTGATAATACCATGTGATTGCCTATTTTGCTTTTATTTTCATATTTTTATTGCATTATAGAATAAAAAACACGTTTTTTATGCAATTGTACCTAGAATAGTTCTAGAAATAGTTCTATAAGGAATGCCTTACATCAATATCTGGTGTAGAATGGTTTTCAGCGCTGATTTCCGCATTTGCCTATGAGAATGTGGAGGGGGAAATGGATAGCGGAGGTATTGCGTCTGCGCTCAAGCTGCGACCTTGACTCGTAGTTTGTGTTGTTCATTCCTAGAAATTGGGTGGTTTTTAGTATGAGGGTGGACAGTCATGACTCAAATTGATAGCTTTAATTGTCGCAGAACGTTAAATGTTGGTGGCAAAGAATATACTTATTATAGCTTAATCGAAGCAGAGAAGAATGGACTTGAAGGTATTTCTCGGTTGCCGTTTTCGATGAAAGTTATTCTCGAAAATTTATTGCGATTTGAAGATGGTCGCACGGTTAAAAAAGAGGATATCCTCAATGTTGCTAAGTGGTTAAGCGACAAAGGGAGCGCTGGGGCAGAAATTGCCTACCGTCCTGCACGTGTCCTTATGCAGGATTTTACAGGTGTTCCCGCGGTTGTTGATCTTTCTGCAATGCGTGATGCTATGGTCAAACTTGGCGGTAACGCTGAAAAAATCAATCCTCTCATCCCTGTTGATCTCGTCATAGATCACTCAGTTATTGTTGATGCTTTTGGCAATTCCATGGCTTTTAAGGAAAACGTTGAGCATGAATATGAACGCAATGGTGAACGCTATCGTTTCCTTAAATGGGGGCAACAAGCCTTTCAAAATTTTCGCGTTGTTCCTCCAGGAACAGGGATTTGTCATCAGGTTAACTTAGAATATTTAGCACAATGTGTATGGATGAAGAATGAAGAGGGCTGTGAGACGATTTATCCTGACACCTGTGTGGGAACCGATTCGCATACGACTATGGTGAATGGTTTAGGTGTTTTAGGTTGGGGTGTTGGTGGTATTGAAGCAGAAGCGGCAATGTTAGGCCAACCTGTTTCTATGTTGTTACCTGAAGTGATTGGTTTTCGTCTAACAGGGAAACTTAAAGAAGGTGTAACCGCCACCGATCTCGTGTTGACGGTGACCCAAGTGTTACGCCAAAAGGGTGTTGTTGGTAAATTTGTTGAGTTTTTTGGTCCTGGTTTGGAGCATATGACGCTTGCTGATCGGGCTACGATTGGAAATATGGCACCTGAATATGGAGCAACGTGTGGTTTTTTCCCAATTGATAAGGAGACAGTGCGTTATCTCAATATGACAGGGCGTGATGAAAATCGGATTGCCTTAGTGGAGGCTTATTCCAAAGCACAAGGGATGTGGCATGACGAAATGGGGGCTAATCCCATTTTTAGTGACACAATTGAATTAGATATGGAAACCGTTGTCCCTTCTATGGCTGGTCCTAAACGTCCTGAAGGGCGTATTGCATTGGAAAGTGTTGGGCAGGGTTTTGAGAAAGCATTGGTCGAAGACTATAAAAAAACGTCTGGACAAGATGAGCGCTATCAGGTTGAGGGTGAAGAATATACACTGAGTCACGGTGATGTGGTGATTGCTGCGATTACTTCTTGTACGAATACATCGAATCCAAGTGTTCTTATTGCAGCAGGTCTTTTGGCACGAAATGCTGTAGCAAAAGGTCTCAAGAGTAAACCATGGGTAAAAACTTCTCTTGCACCTGGGTCACAAGTCGTTGAAGCTTACCTTCAAAATTCGGGTCTACAAAAAGATTTAGATGCGTTAGGATTTAACTTAGTAGGGTTTGGGTGCACGACATGTATTGGGAATTCTGGTCCTTTACATCCAGCTATTTCCAAAACGATAAATGACAATGGTGTCATTGCAGCTGCAGTTCTTTCAGGAAATCGTAATTTTGAAGGGCGTGTTTCCCCTGATGTGCAAGCCAATTATTTAGCTTCACCACCGTTAGTTGTTGCACATGCGCTCATTGGGACGGTGTGTAAAGATTTAACCAAGGAGCCTCTTGGTGAAGATTCAGATGGTCAACCGATTTACTTGAGAGATATTTGGCCAACATCTCAAGAAATACAGGCCTTTATTGAAGAAAATGTGACGCGTAAGGTTTTTGCTGAAAAATATGCAGATGTCTTTAAGGGAGATGAAAATTGGCAAAAAGTTCAGATCCCTACGGGGTCTACCTATTCTTGGGATGAACAATCTACCTATGTACGCAATCCACCTTATTTTGATGATATGCAGAAAACTCCTAATGCCTTGCCAGATATTAAGGATGCACGGATTTTAGGTTTATTTGGTGATAAAATCACGACAGATCATATTTCTCCTGCAGGTTCCATTAAGGCAGCTTCTCCTGCAGGAAAGTATTTAATGGATCATGGTGTTAAAGTGGCGGATTTTAATCAGTATGGAACACGTCGTGGGAATCATGAAGTTATGGTTCGTGGGACCTTTGCCAATATTCGCATTCGTAATTTCATGCTAGGAGAAAATGGTCGAGAAGGAGGGTATACGGTTCATTATCCGTCAGCGGTAGAACAAACCATTTACGATGCAGCAATGGCGTATAAACAAGAAGGTGTTCCGCTTGTTGTTTTGGCTGGTATTGAATATGGGAATGGATCATCACGTGATTGGGCAGCCAAAGGGACCAATCTTCTTGGTATAAAAGCAGTGATTGTGCAGTCTTTTGAAAGGATTCATCGCTCTAATCTTGTTGGTATGGGCATTGTCCCTTTTGTCTTTGAGGAGGGGCTAAGTTGGAAATCTTTAGGCTTAAAGGGAGATGAAAAGGTGACAATTGAAGGGATTCATAATTTGAAACCTCGTCAAAAGACAGTAGCGATAATTACTTTTTCTGATGGTACGGTAAAAACTGTTCCATTGTTATGCCGCGTTGATACTGAAGATGAGCTAGATTATTTACATCATGGTGGAATTTTGCAATATGTCTTGCGTAAGTTAGCCGTTTAAATACCTTTGTTTGTTGAGGAGTGTCTTTAAACTATAGAACTATAAAGTTGCAGATCAAAGATTTTGGCTTCGTTTTTTATCTCTATCTTTGAAAATTTAATTGACGTTGGCTTTGAGATTGCGCTATAAGCCATACAGTTATAAACAGCTTTATAGTTTTGCTTTTGTTAGTAGAGTTGTTATTGAGACTCATTTTATCAAGGTATTGAAAGAGAGATTATATTTATGGCGAATACACCTTCTGCTCGAAAAGCGGTGCGCAAGGTTGCAGCACGCACACAGGTTAATAGGGCCCGCCGTTCACGCGTTCGTACTTTTATGCGTAAGTTTGATGATGCTTTAGCTGGTGGCGATAAGGCGTGTGCAGAAATTGCATTTAAGAATTTTGAGCCTGAAATTATGCGTGCGGTTTCTAAAGGGGTTTTTCATAAAAATGCTGCTGCACGGAAAGTATCGCGTTTAGCTAAACGTTTGAAGGCTTTCAGCGTTTAAGCTTTTTCTTTTTTATTGGGAAACAAGCCAGTATCCGTAAGGATACTGGCTTTTTGTTTTTTGTTTCAAAAAGCTTCCATTGAAAATAAGAATCGACAACGATTCTCTTCTTTAAAAAGGAGAGAAAGTTTATAGAGGGAGTAAGGTTATCCACAAGCTTTGTGGATTTTTACAGAGTCTTTTTTGTCAAGCATTTTATTTTTTTTTTTTTTAATCTGAAGAGATTCTTTAATTGTTAATAAATTCAGAAAAAAAATGAGTTGAATCAATTATTTTTCTCATTCCTCATTGATGTAAGCATTTTAAAAGCATTTTTTGGGGGCTTTTGATTGTATTTTGACCTCTTGCATTTTACCTCTGCTGTTTTGTATGGTTTCTATGAGGACTAAAAAGCATGAAGGGGTCATATCAGCGCATTATCCTGTATTTTGTTGGATACAAGATGCTTTGGTTTAGGCTTTTCGAAGCTTTTGTGTTGGATAGGTTTTCTGATGGTTTTTTAGTTTTCATGATTGGTATGTTTACCATTTTAAAAGGGTGGATCATATCAGTGAGTGCAAGTAAATCTTATTGGTCATCTTTGTTAATGGGGTTGTAATGAGGCTACCCTAGGGGAGGATGAGGAATCTTATTGGGGGTAGGGCGTTTTGCCTTCGCTAGATTTATTTTAGCTGTTTGGCAGGACAGAATTTTATTTTTATCAGGATGAAAGATGGTGGATAAATTGAACTCTAAAGCTAGTTCCTTTAAAAGGGTTTCGGTGAACATTCTGCCGGCAGAGAATATAATAAAGAATAGGATGATGGGTGGGGAGGGGACTGTTTGTAAAAATGCTTCTATAGCGCCCTCTCTTGTTTCAGAGGAGGAAGGTGCGGCGGCTTTTGTCCGTGTTATGGCACAATTAAAGGTGCAGGTTGGTGTTGAGGCTTATACCAGTTGGTTTGGTCGTGTAAAGCTTGCTGAATATAGTCATACTCTTGTAAAGCTTTCTGTTCCTACTGCTTTTTTGCGTTCATGGATTAATAATCACTATGGTTCTCTTTTGACTCATTTATGGAAACAAGAGAATTCGGCGATTCTTCGTGTTGAAGTCATTGTTCGCGGTATGGAACGTGTTTCAAGAGAAGTCATTTGTAAAACAAGTGCACCTTCTGTTGTGCTGCAGGAGCAGGCAGCTTCATCTTTTGTTGAGAGTTGTGCAGAGCATTCAGTCAAGAGTTCTCAGACTGGGGTTTTTGGATCTCCACTTGATTCTCGCTATACTTTTGAAAGTTTTGTTGAGGGGGCTTCTAATCGTGTTGCTTTAGCGGCTGCACGTTCAATTGCGGAGGGGCATAAAAGCGCTTTACGTTTTAATCCTCTTTTTATTCATGCATCTGTTGGTTTGGGAAAAACACATTTGCTTCAAGCGATTGCGGCTTCTGCATTGAAGCGTTTAACATCTGCACGTGTTATTTATTTAACTGCTGAATACTTTATGTGGCGTTTTGCGACAGCTATTCGTGATAATGATGCTCTTTCTTTTAAAGAACAGCTTCGCGATATCGACCTTTTGATTATTGATGATATGCAGTTTTTGCAGGGTAAGTCGATACAACATGAGTTTTGCCATTTGCTTAATATGTTGCTTGATAGTGCAAAACAAGTTGTTGTCGCTGCAGATCGCCCACCGGCGGAATTAGAATCGCTTGATCTTCGCGTTCGATCTCGTCTTCAAGGAGGGGTCGCACTTGAAATTGAAGCACCAGATTATGAAATGCGTTTACAAATGTTGCGCCAGCGGTTAAAGGTGGCACAACAAGATGATGGCATGATATCAATCTCTGATGATATCTTGGAATATATTGCGAAAACGGTTTTAGGGTCGGGACGTGATATTGAAGGGGCATTTAATCAGTTGTTATTTCGTCAATCTTTTGAGTCTAATTTATCTTTAGAACGGATTGATGAGTTATTAGGTCACTTGACACGTCCTGGAGAACCTAAGCGAATTCGGATTGAAGAAATTCAGCGTACGGTAGCGCGCCATTATAATGTTTCTAAACAGGACTTGTTGTCTAATCGCCGAACACGTACGGTTGTGAAGCCACGGCAAGTTGCGATGTATTTAGCAAAAGTATTAACTCCCCGTTCGTTGCCAGAAATTGGACGCCGTTTTGGTGGGCGTGATCATACAACAGTTTTACACGCTGTGCGTAAAATTGAGGATTTGGTTTGTGGTGATCAGACCTTAGCCAAGGAACTTGAATTGCTTAAGCGGTTGATTGGAGAACAGGCTGTATAATGTTTATCGTTTCTTTCTTTAGAGAAACTTTAAAGGATTTAATAAAAGGATTTGTTTTTTCTTATGCAGTAGTGGCTTGTCATTTTAAGAGAGGTTTAATAAACTCTATTAGGCGATTCTTTAAAGAGGATCTGTTGTTTTAATTCTAAAGAATTCTTATAGTTTTTGGTAAATCATACGAGGCTTTTATGCGCATTACAGTTGATCGCAGTCAATTTCTCAAGTCTCTAGGTCGTGTTCATCGTGTGGTAGAGCGCCGTAATACTGTTCCTATTTTATCGAATGTGCTGATTGATGCAGAAAATGGTCGTGTGCAGTTAAAGGCAACAGATCTTGATTTAGAGGTTACAGAATCTTTTACGGTAAATGTTGAACAAGCTGGAGCAATAACTGTTCCAGCACATTTGCTTTATGATATTATTCGGAAGCTGAGTGATGGCAGTGAAGTTGTATTATCCGTTGATGAGAATCAAGCAAGTACAATGTCTGTTGTTTCGGGTTGTGCACATTTTCAGCTTCAATGTCTTCCGAAGGTAGATTTTCCAGAGTCACTTCCTGGGCAGTTTGGTTATCGCTTTTCTCTATCGGCATCAGGGTTAAGACGTTTACTTGATTGTACGCAATTTGCTATTTCTACTGAAGAAACCCGTTATTATCTTAATGGTATTTACTTCCATGTTGTTAATGATGGTGTTTTGAAACTGCGTTTGGTTGCAACGGATGGTCATCGTTTGGCACAAGTTGAGATGGAGGCTCCTTCAGGAGTTGAGGGAATGCCCGGTGTTATTGTTCCCCGTAAAACTGTAGGAGAGTTGCAGAAACTTCTTTCAGAAGAAAATGATGGTGATGTATGTATAGAGCTTTCAGAGACAAAGATTCGTTTTTCTGTGGGTTCTGTTATTTTTACATCAAAGTTAATTGATGGAACATTTCCAGATTATCAGCGCGTTATCCCTCTTGGAAATGATAAAGAATTAATTGTTAATAGGCAGGGTTTTTCTTCTGCAGTTGATCGTGTTTCAACGATTTCAAGTGATCGGGGGCGTGCAGTCAAGTTAACGATTGAGCATGGACAGTTAAAGCTTATCGTTAATAGTCCTGATTCGGGCAGTGCAGAAGATCAATTATCAGTAACTTACACATCTGAACCGCTTGAGATAGGGTTTAATTCACGTTATCTTTTGGATATCGCTGGGCAGCTTTCAAGCGATGAGATGGTTTTTATGTTGGCTGAGGCTGGAGCACCGGCTCTGATTCGTGATAATGATGATGCAGATGTGCTCTATGTGCTGATGCCTATTCGCGTTTAGGGGCAATTGTTTTGCAATGCATGGCGAGTTGTGTGCACAAAGTGGCAGTGAGGCAGCTGAAGCTTTTACGTTATCGCAATTATTCTTTTTTTAATATTCATTTTTCGGGTCAGCATGTGGTTTTTACTGGCCATAACGGCGCTGGTAAGACGAATCTTTTAGAGGCGTTATCTTTTCTTTCTCCTGGTCGTGGTTTGCGACGTGCTGCTTATTCTGATGTTAGCTTTGTAGAGGGCGGAGGTGAAGGATTCGTTGTATTTGCACGTCTTGAATGTGCTCTTTATGGTGAAGTAAAGATTGGTACAGCTTTGGAGGTTAGCGATAACAGTCGAAAGGTCCATATTAATGGTGTGAATGAGTCGAATGATTGTCTAACAGATTATTGTCATATTAGTGTCCTAACACCGTCTATGGATGGTCTTTTTACAGGTCCTTCACTTGAGCGCCGTAGTTTTTTGGATCGTATGGTTTTAGCGATTGATCCCTTGCATAGGCGCCGCATAGCCGATTATGATAGAGTTATGCGTGCACGTAATCGCTTATTTTTGGATGGAAATGAAGATTGTGCTTGGTTTGATGCTTTAGAAAAACAGATGGCAGAATTGGCGACAGCTATTTCTGCGGCGCGTGTTGATGTTATTCGGCTTTTAAATGACATGTTTACACAAATGCCGTCTCATATACCTTTTCCACGAGCTTTTTTGCAAATTGATGGTTTTTTAGAAACAGCTCTTAGTGAAATATCAGCAACTGAAGTTGAAGAGCGATTTTGTGATCAGTTGCAGCGTAATCGCGCAATGGATCGTGCTGCTGGGCGAACATTAGAAGGACCACATCGCGCAGATTTGCAGGTTTTTTATGCTGATAAGAATATAGCAGCAACATCTTGTTCAACAGGTGAACAAAAAGCGCTGCTGACAGGTTTAGTTTTATGTCATGCACGTCTAACAGGTATGATGTCGGAAAGGGCTCCCATTCTTCTTCTTGATGAAATGGCTGCTCATCTTGATTTGCATCGACGTGCTGCTTTATTTGATATTCTTGATGATTTAGCTGTGCAAACATTCATGACAGGAACAGATCGTGTTTTATTTGATGCCTTAAAAGGACGCGCAGAATTTTTTGAGATTAAGAATGGAGCTTTATTGCTGTAAAAAATAAAAAACATGCTAAATATTTTTCTAATAAGTGATGACTCTGAAAGAAAAGGCTTGCTATGTCTGTAACGATAACGATTTTAAATGGTCCTAATTTAAACTTTTTGGGTCAACGTGAGCCAGGAATTTATGGAACTGAAACTCTAGAAGATATTGAGAAATTTTGCAGAGAATGGGCAAAAAAAGCTGATGTTATAATAAATTTTTATCAAAGTAACTGTGAAGGTCAGTTAGTAGAATGGATACAAGAAGCAATAGGGGTAAGTTCTGGATTGATTATCAACCCAGCTGCTTACAGTCACACATCGATTGCACTTCTTGATGCACTAAAAATGTTTTCAGGGACGAAAGTAGAAGTTCATTTATCTCATATTTATCAGCGTGAAGCTTTTCGCCACCATTCTTATACATCTGCAGGTGTAGACGCTATCATAGCTGGGTGTGGAGGTGATGGATATCGGTTTGCACTTGAATATATTGCAAAACAATTAAGTTGTAATCGGTAAAGAGCAAACGTTGGATAAGAGTAGTATTGGCATTGAATTCACTTGATAATTATTTTCAAATCTGTACAATATTAAGGTGTTATATTATGACAATTTTTAGTGCGTATGACGGGGGTAAATGAAGATGAAAAGCTTTGTTAGACAATTAGAGATGCTTGTGATTTTAGGGGGAGCACTGCTTTTGTCTGGTTGTAAAATTGATGTTATACAGCCATCAGGTTATGTTGCACGTCAACAGTTAATTTTGATTGTTGTTTGTGTGGCTGTTATGCTTTGCGTTGTCATTCCAGTAATGGTGAGTGTGGTATTTTTAGCTATAAAATATCGTGCATCGAATGTGAAAGCGGACTATTCTCCTGATTGGGCGCATTCAAATAAAATTGAAGCGTTGATGTGGAGTATTCCCGTTGTAATCATAATGGTTTTAGGTTCATTAACAACTTATTATACCTATAAGCTTGAGCCTACAAATCCCCTTCCAGTAGAGGTGGTGGGTGAAGGAAAGCCATTGCAGATTGATGCTGTAGCTCTTGATTGGAAATGGCTTTTTATTTATCCTGAATATGGTGTTGCATCGATTAATGAAATTTACGCGCCTGAAGGACGTCAAGTTTTATTGCAATTGACGTCAGAGAATTCTGTCAATGCCTTTTGGGTTCCCAAATTGGGTACGGTTCTTTATGCTATGCCGCAGATGAATGCTAAGTTGCATTTGGTTGCTGAAGAACAAGGGGTATTCAAAGGGACCTCAGCAAATTACAGTGGTGATGGTTTTTCGGGTATGCGGTTTAAGTGGCATTCTGTGTCTTCGCAGGATTTTGAGGATTGGATTGTAAAAGCTCGGGCTAATGGTCGAGTACTTGATCGTACATCTTATCGTCAACTTTCTATTGCGCCTCGTATGGGTGATATTGCTGCGAAGGAAAAAGATGCTGAAGTTCGTTATTTTGCACCTGTTGAGAAGCGGCTTTACTATCGTGTTGTTAATCGATGTGTCGATGAAAATACGGTGTGTAATGAAGATTTAATGAAACGTGCTGCTGCTCAGACGCTATGGGGTGCACTGTGTTCAGTATTTGATCCTGATGTTATTTAAAGGGTCAATAGAGAAAGAGCCCTTTTAATATTTTTAATATAAGGTTTCTTTTAAACTTAAATTTCATTTGAAATGGGTTGAGAAATGTTTGGAAGACTTACAGATCCTACGGCAGGTGCTTTTCATGCGCTTGCACATGAACCAATCGTTTTGTATACATGTATTGCGATTGTTTTGGTTGGTTTAATTGCTGTCGTTGCTCTGACAGCGCTTGGGTGGTGGGGAATTTTATGGCGAAATTGGATTACAACTGTTGACCATAAGCGCATAGGCATAATGTATATAGTTCTTGGAATTATTATGCTTGTTCGCGGTTTTGCGGATGCACTTATGATGCGAACGCATCAAGCTTTAGCTCTTGGGAGTGAAACAGCAGGTTATTTACCTCCTGAGCATTTTGATCAAATTTTTTCGGCGCATGGTACGATCATGATTTTTTTCATGGCTACGCCTATTTTATTTGGTCTTTTTAATTATCTGATACCGCTTCAAATTGGTGCGCGTGATGTTGCTTTTCCCTTTGCAAATAATCTGGGTTTTTGGATTACGGCAGCTGGGGCGATTTTGATTAATATATCCCTAGGTGTTGGTAATTTTGGTCGTGGTGGTTGGTTGATGTATCCACCTTTTACAGAATTACAAACGAGTCCAGATACAGGGGTAGATTATTATTTATGGTCTCTTCAGCTTTCTGGTATTGCAACAACAATGGGATCAGTGAATTTTATTGCAACGATGATTAAAATGCGTGCTCCTGGAATGACAATGATGAAAATGCCTATTTTTTGTTGGAGCGCTTTTGTCAGCAATGTTCTTATTGTAGTTATTTATCCTGTCTTAACTGTTGCTTTTGCGCTCTTGGCATGTGATCGTTATTTGAACATGAATTTCTTTACTAACGTTGGTGGTGGAAATCCAATGGTGTGGATTAATTATGTTTGGGTTTTTGGTCACCCTGAAGTGTATGTTTTGGTTGTTCCTGCTTTTGGCATTGTGTCTGAAGTTGTCTCAACTTTTTCTTCAAAACGCCTCTTTGGTTATACTTCCATGATATGGGCTATGGTGGTTATTTTGATTCTTTCGCTTCTTGTTTGGGGACATCATTTCTTTACAATGGGTGGTGGTGAAGCTGTAAATACCTTCTTTAGTATTGCTACGATGATCATCGCAGTTCCAACAGGTGTAAAAGTCTTTAATTGGCTGCTCACGATGTATAAAGGTCGGATTCGCTTTGAGCCTCCAATGCTTTGGTGCATGGGAATGATCTTTACGTTTGTTGGTGGTGGGTTAACTGGTGTTTTATTATCTATTGTTCCTGCAGATTGGCAGTTTCATAATTCGCTCTTTTTGATAGCGCATTTCCATCATACAATTATTGGAGGTGTGGTTTTCGCTTATTTAGCAGGGCTTGCTTTTTGGTTTCCAAAAGCTTTTGGTTATAAACCAAATCGCATATTAGGTATTGCATCTTTCTGGTGTTGGTTTATTGGTTTTTACCTTGCGTTTTTCCCTGTTTATGCGCTTGGTTTAATGGGTGCAACACGTCGTCTCCAGCATTACATGGAACCTAGTTGGCAGCCGATGTTTATTATTGCTGCTCTAGGTGCTTTTATTATCTTGCTTGGTATCCTTTGTTTTGTGTTACAGGTTGTTTTGGCGATTTGGTACGGTATTAAGCATAAAGGTCACCTACCGGTAACGTTGAATGATTCTTGGGGTGATGCACGTACACTTGAATGGTTTACCTCTTCACCGCCTCCTGCCTACAATTTTGCCCTCCTTCCAAAGATACAGTCTGATGATGCTTATTGGAATATGAAGAAAAGTGGTTATCAACGCCCGACAAGTGGATTCACAAAAATTCATATGCCGTCGAATACATCGGCTGGAATTATTGCGGGATTCTTCTTATTAGTTGTTGGTTTTGCACTTGTTTGGCATATTTGGTGGCTTGCTGCTGTTGGACTGATTGGTTTTATTGCAACGCTTGTGTGTCATTCATTAACAGGTGATCATCATGGTTATTATATTCCAGCTGAAGAAGTACAAAAAACTGAAGATGCCTTTACAGCTGTTCTTAAAGAACAAGGAGTGACAGTATGAGTGCAGTAACAATGAATAATGCGAGTACCGTGGATGAACATCACCATGATAATAGCTCGGTAATGACGTTTGGTTTTTGGGTCTATATTCTTTCAGATTTGATCCTATTTTCGACACTTTTTTCAAGTTTTGCTGTTTTTTCTGCTTCTTATGGTGGTGGTAAGGCGGGTAATGAATTTATTGATTTAAAATTTGTTTTGGTTGAGACGGCTTTTTTATTGTTTTCATCCGTTACTTATGGCTTTGCAATGGTACAAGCTCATAAAAATAACATCAGTGGTGTGCGTTTATGGATGGCTATTACCTTTGTATTGGGGTGTTGCTTTATTGGCATGGAACTTTATGAATTTCATGAACTTTTGAGTGAAGTATTTTATTATGATCCAAATGCTTATGCTGGTATTGATTCTGCAACAGGTTTACAGCTTTTCGGACGGGAGATACTTTCTGCTTATTGGTCCGCATTTTTTGCTTTGGTTGGCACCCATGGTCTTCACGTGAGTGTTGGTCTTCTTTGGATGGTCGTGATGTTTTGTCATCTTCGTCGTAATGGCTTGGATCAGGATAATAAAACACGTTTAGCGTGCCTTTCCATTTTTTGGCATTTACTTGATATTGTATGGGTTGGTGTTTTCACCATGGTTTATCTATTAGGAGCGTTGTGATGAGCATGCAAAATGAAACACATGGTCCCAGTACTGGTTCCTATTTGGTCGGTTTTATTCTGGCTGTATTTTTCACTTTGGGTTCTTTTATTCCTGTGATGTGTGGAATGATGGAAAGTTGGGCAGTCAGTACAAAAGTTGCATATCTTATTGGGATGGCGATTATTCAGATTGTAGTACAAATTGTTTTCTTTTTACACTTGAGTTCTGGTCCAGATGCCAAGTGGAATTTAAGTGCGTTATGGTTTGCTGCTATTTGCGTTTTTATTATTATTGGGGGTACATGGTGGGCTATTTCTCATTTGAATTATAATATGATGGGTGGCTCAGGACGTGTTATTGAACCGGAAGTATCAAGTAGAGATGGTTCTTCAGTATCTGAGCCGTTATCAAACAAAGATGTATCCGTAAGCAAACAACCAGAAAAAATATTGGGTTCAGAGGTTTCCATGGAGCGGGTACCAAGTACGCAATCTCCTGTAGATCAAATTCTTGGCTCAGAGGTGCCTATTGAGCATGTACCAAGTACGCATTCTCCTGTAGATCAAGTTCCTGGCTCAGAGGTGCCAATGGAGCATGTACCAAGTACGCATTCTCCTGTAGATCAAGTTCCTGGCTCAGAGGTGCCAATGGAGCAGGTACCAAGTACGCATTCTCCTGTAGATCAGATTCCTGGCTCAGAGGTGCCAATGGAGCATGTACCAAGTACGCATTCTCCTGTAGATCAAGTTCCTGGCTCAGAGGTGCCTATGGAGCAAGTACCAAGTACGCAGTTTCCTGTAGAGTAGTTGTTAGAAATATCTGTGGAGCTGATGCGGCATGTATCAGCTCTTACAGATGTCATCGCAGGAATTTGTAGGATATAAAGAGGGCTAAGTACAAGATATTGGTTGAATGAGTACCATGATTTTGAATATGCTTTTATTTTAAATGAGAAAGTCCATGGAATATTTAGTCAAGCTTTGATTTTTGAGACAAATAGCTATTGTAGAATATACAAAAATTATATTTGTATGATTAAGTACAAATAAAGAGGGTTTGAGAAACAAGTTTTATGGTATGTTAGAGAAAGCTACTAAAAAGTAACATTTTTAGATTTACAGGATTTATATTAGAGATAGCATTGAAGTTATTGGTAATAATAATATGCGATTGAAATCAAAAATTTAGAGAATAATCAGAAAACTTAATGAAAACCGTTGCAATGACCGTTATTGGTGCTGGTTCTTTTGGTACTGCATTAGCAATTGCTCTTGCTCGTAATGGCCATAGTGTTTTACTTTGGGGATATAATTCTCAACATATCACAGAATTACAGGAACAACGTTGTAATCAGGCATATTTACCCGATATACGATTTCCTGAAAATTTATTACTTGAAACTTCACTTGAAACTGCGATAACAGCAAGTCACAATACATTAATTGCTGTTCCAAGCCATGTCTTTCATCAAGTTTTGTATAATATTCAGCCTTATTTGGATCAGCATTCACGTGTTATTTGGGCAACGAAGGGGTTAGAACATGGTACAGGACGTTTCTTACAAGAAGTTGCTCGTGAGATTTTAGGGGAAAAAATTCCTTTAGCTATTTTTTCTGGACCCACTTTTGCTAAAGAATTGGCTATTGGTTGGCCTACTGCAATGACGATAGCAGCTTCTGATGTTGTGTTTGGTAAAGAATTGCAGCAACTTTTTCATTGTGATAAAAATTTTAGAGTTTATAAAAGCTCAGATATGATTGGCGTTCAATTAGGGGGAGCAGTTAAAAATGTTATTGCTATTGGTGCAGGAATATCAGATGGCATGGGATTTGGGGCAAATGCACGAATAGCTCTCATCACACGAGGACTAACTGAAATCAGTCGTTTAGGGGAAGCTATGGGTGCTGAGCTTTCCACATTTATGGGAATGACAGGCTTAGGTGATTTGGTTTTGACATGTACTGATAATCAGTCGCGTAATCGCCGTTTTGGAATACTTCTTGGTAAAGGAATAGATATAAAAGAAGCAGAAAAACAAATTGGTCAGGTTGTGGAAGGATACTTAAATACCAAGGAAGTACATACGTTGGCGCAGCGTATTGGGGTAGAAATGCCTATTGTAGAACAAATTTATCAAATTCTCTATTGTGGTAAAAACATAACTGAAGCGGCTAATGCATTACTAAGCCGCACTCTCAAGGACGAAATATATTGATATCCGGTGTTTCTAAATAATTCCAATCATAAAAAATAGAAATATGCTATGATAGAAATATAAAATAGATTGTATTGATGACTGCAATCATATTGCGGAAAATTGACAGATTCATATAATTCGATTCTTTATAAAATATGGTTGAAATATAAAAGTTTTGGCTTTTGTCTAAGTCATTTCTTTGAAAATAAATTATTGTTTCTACTTACACATGTTGATGTAAGGTTAATTAAAGAGATATTTTTATTTTAAACTTATCTCGCAATGATATTTGCAAACAGAATAATAGAAGAGATGCATTGGAAAGAAGGAGCATATTTATGGTAGGTATAGGCTAGAAATATCATTACTATTATACAATATTATCTACTACTTTTGGTGTTTGAGATGTTTTAGTAATGATATTTACGCTTTTTCTTTTCCCACATGTCAATTCTACATTGTATATGCAAGAGACGTTTTTTTTAATTCTAAATGTAAAAGTCTGAAATTGAAAGAATGTTATTGTATTTATGGTTATCATTTAAACTAAAAAATGATGTGATTACAAAGATAAGAGGTTAATCTACATTCATAATTTATTGTATTTTTATATTGAATTAATCAAAATCATTTACTTGTTACAAATGGGGTGGCGTGTGAATAAAAGTTATTTAAAAAAGGAATAAAAATACTTCTAATGAATTATCTCAAATGTCAAGGGATATTACAACATGAGGATTTGGCAAGTAAAATGATGGTGTTGGCTTTATTATCCGCATAAACGTCAAGATTATGGTGTCAAAAGGCTGTTGTATACTTCACAGAGATTTTAATTATATATTCATGGATATCGTTGTGAAATGGAATTGCATGCATTGAGAGATGCCTTTTTAAAAAAGTAGATGAATGAGCAACAGAAATAGTATTTTAGGGTGTTTTACTTTACCTGATGCATTAGTTATGCCTTCTATTAAAGAACGTGCAAAACAAGAGTGTGATGTAAGGCGTAATCGCCATTATTAAAAAAATATTGATGTAGATGCTTTTAAAAACCGTAAAATCTCATTAAAGAATGGAGATTACGCATTGCCTCACGTTTTTGTTTATTGTGTTCTTTAATAGGGTCACGTCCTTCGCGAAGAACAGAGCACTATAGAGTTACACATTAACGGGCTTGTTTTAAAGAAACGTTTCTCAAGGTACCCAAACCTATTTCACGATGACACTGGGTATTAACGGTAAATCCATTGAGCACTCCCATCTTTACGCTTATGGAGAAGCAATTCGGCACCATCATTATATTTGTCATCCCCCAATGTTGCGACCGCCTTAGAACTTAAAGATGGTTCATAAGAGCCAGTTTAGTCTTTTCTTGTACAGTTTTTACCTACACGCCAGCCCCGCTTTTGACGTGCAAGGGAATGGGTTTTATTGATTCAAGATAAACAGGTTTGAAATAAGAGTGTCTTATAACATTCAGGTCTATCATTCAACATACAAAACAGAAAATTATTATTATTATAAATCAATATATTGTCAATGAAGGATGATAAAATTAATGATTGATTTCTTTATGCCTTCATATTCTTCCTAAATTAGATTGTATTTACCTTATCAAGGATAAATCAAACGATAGGCAATATTTTCTTTAATCTAATATATAAAAGCTAAGGGTTTTAATAGTCCTAATTTCTGTCTCAAACTATGTCGGCATGAGAGGTGGATATTGATCTACAGGCAACAGTAAAAACGGCTTTAGTAAGGTAAATAACGTCACAAAACACAAAATTTAACTAAAATGGACTGAAGAAGTATTCCGGTTTTTATAAAATAATTTACAAAACAACGGGCGTCATACACTTTGTTTTGTGTTTACTGACTCTTACAAACATCTACATACGTTTTTTACGTCATATTTTTATGAGTTAATACACTATTATAATGCAGAAGAAGTACTCAATATGCGATTAAAGTACTATGCGTATGATTAATTTTATTTTTTTAATGTGATGATTTTTATCCTTCTTGGGCATCGTCACTTTTTTTCAGTTCTTCAAGTATTGGCATAGACATGATGTTATAGCCTGAATCAACATAATGGATTTCACCTGTAACGCCTGATGATAAATCAGAGAGTAGATAAAGAGCAGATTTTCCAATTTCATGAATATTCACGGTACGACGTAATGGGGCATTACGGCGTTGATGTGAAAATATTGCCCGTGCAGCTGCAATACCATTACCTGCTAAGGTTCTAACAGGACCAGCTGAAATTGCATTGACGCGGATATTTTGAGGACCAAAGTCCGCTGCTAAATAACGTACCATAGCTTCTAAAGCAGCCTTAGCAACGCCCATGATGTTATAATTAGGGACAACTTGCTGTGAAGCACCATAGGTAAGGGTTAGAAGTGTTCCTCCATTGGGCATAAGTTTACCCGCACGCTGGGCAATTTCAGTAAAGGAATAAGCTGAAATCACCATCGTGCGTTGAAAGTTTTCACGTGTTGTAACATCAACGTAACGCCCTTTTAGCTGAGTTTTATCTGAAAAACCAATGGCATGGACAATAAAATCAATAGTTTTCCATTCTTTTTCAAGTTGCTCAAAGACGTAGTCAACGTCTTCAATTTTTTCAACATCGCACTCTAGCACTAATTTGCAGCCAAGTTTATCGGCTAGGGGCTGAACACGTTTTCCGAAAGCATCTCCTTGATAAGTTAATGCTAATTCAGCTCCTGCTTGTGCGAGTTGACAGGCAATACCCCAAGCAATTGAATGGTCATTCGCAATTCCCATAATAAGGCCGCGTTTGCCCTCCATCAAACCTTTCATATTATTCTCCGTAAGACCGTACTTTTTCAATTACTAAGCACTTTCGTTTATACATAGCGTTGGAAAACTAGCGTTGCATTGGTACCGCCAAAGCCAAAAGTATTTGACAATACGGTATTCAATTGTTGATGATCACGTCGTTCACGAACGATTGGCATATCAGCAAAAGCTGGATCAAGTTCTTCAATATGGGCACTTTCACAAATAAAATTATGATTCATCATTAACAATGTATAGATTGCTTCGTGAACACCTGCTGCTCCCAAGGAATGTCCTGTTAGAGATTTGGTAGCGGAAATGGGGGGACATTGATCACCCTCTCCAAAGATACGGCGGATAGCTTCTATTTCAGGAGGATCACCAACAGGGGTTGCTGTTGCATGGGGATTAATGTAATCAATTTTATTATTAACAGTTGCAAGGGCCATGCGCATGCACCGTTCTGCTCCCTCTCCTGATGGGGCGACCATATCATGTCCATCGGATGTAGCTCCATATCCAATGATTTCTCCATAGATTTTTGCACCACGTGCTTTAGCAAGTTCTAGATCTTCAAGGACCAAAACGCCAGCTCCTCCAGCAATGACAAAACCATCACGATTGACATCATAAGCACGCGAAGCTTTTTGAGGGATGTCATTATATCTGCTAGACATAGCGCCCATCGCATCGAATAAAACAGAGAGTGTCCAATCCAAATCTTCGCAGCCACCGGCAAAGACGCGCTTCTGTTTACCATATTGGATCATTTCATAAGCATTACCAATACAATGATTGGAAGTAGCACAAGCTGAAGAGATTGAATAGTTTACCCCTTTTATTTTAAAGAAAGTTGCCAGTGTTGCAGATGCTGTAGAACTCATCGCTTTAGGGACAACAAAAGGTCCAACACGTTTGGGACCTTTTTGACGTGTAATGTCAGCAGCTTCTACGATTGATTGAGTTGAAGAACCTCCAGAACCCATAATAATACCCGTGTGTTCGTTTGATACTTCATGAGGCTCTAGACCAGCATCTAAGATTGCTTGATCCATAGCGATGTGATTCCACGCTGTTCCACGTCCATGAAAACGGAGAGCACGTCGATCTACGAGCTCTTCTATATTAATATCGGGTTTTCCGTAAACTCTGCTACGAAAGCCTAATTCGGCATATTGAGGTGCGTAAGAAATTCCGGATTTTGCTTCACGTAAACTGGTTAAAACAGCTTGAGGTCCATTTCCAATCGCGGAGACAATTCCCATTCCGGTTACAACAACTCGACGCATTTATACCTCCTTGTTCCATACAGAATAGTAAAAAATTCTTTCTGAATGAAAATAACGTTCAATCTTCTTTAAATAAAGCAACGCGTAAATCATTCGCTTTATAAATAGTCTCTCCATCTGCTTTTAGCCACCCATCGGCTATTCCTAAGACTAAATTTCCACGCCGAATACGCTTGAAATCTATTCCATATTCAAGAAGTTTGGTTTGTGGAGTTATCATACCTGATAACTTTACTTCACCTGTTGATATCGCTCTTCCTTTCCCTGGTTCGCCTAGCCAACCAAGAAAAAAACCTGTTAATTGCCACATACCATCTAGTCCAAGACATCCTGGCATGACAGGATCACCTATAAAGTGACAATCAAAGAACCACAGGTCTGGTGTAATGTCAAATTCGGCACGAACCATTCCTTTATCGTATTCACCACCAGTTTCACTAATTTGAGTGATTCGATGAATCATCAACATTGGCGGTGCCGGCAATTGCGCATTACCCCTACCAAACATTTCACCGCGAGCACAGCTTAGAAGCTCTTCATAAGTGTAGTGAGACTTTTGTTTAGCCATTGTTACTCCATTTATTTGCATATATCTTTATTTCTGCGCTTTTCCCGAACCTACTTTTAGAGCAAATTTTAAAGAGAGGGAAACGATTTTATATCATTTTTAATGACAAAGTCCCTTTTTTATGTATTCTGCATAGGTAATTATTTAAAAATGAAATACAAGATTACACCATACTATTCGCATTTTTTTGTATTTTAATCTTATTTACACAGAAATATATTTTGGTTTGTAATATGTCAGTGAGTGCAGACAATTTTGATATGAATGAAGAGCAACAGTCCACAAAAGAGTGTAGAAAAGTTGTGCAATATTATTCCATTTCTATGTTAGAAAAACGTTTGCGTCAAAATGGTTTGCGTCCAACACGTCAGCGGTTAGAACTTGCACATATGATTTTTTCTCAGGGAAACCGTCATGTTACTGCTGAAGAGCTCTATGAGGAGGCGGTGAGGGCAGGCGTTCCTGTATCTTTAGCAACAGTTTATAATACGCTTCATCAATTTACGGAAGCGAGATTATTACGGATTATTGCCGTAGAAGGTTCGAAAACTTGGTTTGATACCAATACTTCTGATCACTACCATTTTTATATAGAAGGCGAAAATCGTATTCTTGATATTCCATGCAATTTGGAAGAAGCTCCCATTATTAGAAATTTGCCTAAGCCACCAAAAGGTATGGAAATTTCACATGTTGATTTGATCGTGCGATTGAAACCAAAAAATCAATCTTGTGATAGGGAGTGAGAATGTTCAATGAGGAATAAAAATTAAATTTGATGCGTTTAAGCATTCACCAACTTTTTATTTTTTCATCAGGATAGATCCCCCATAACTGAGGTTGTTGAAGCCACCCATGAACATTATTAATAGTGATTTCGCACCATTGTCCATCGCATTGGCGGATATTACCAATGACATTAGGCTCTACTTCTGCTACGAGTTCTGCGTTGTCGGTGGGGTTTTTTCGTAGCATCAGTCTTTTTGTTTTATCTTTTTGCCATGGAAGAGTTATAGCAGTTCGTTTTCCCGATAAAAGCGATTGATATACCCATCCCTCATCACCTTCTGCATCACGAATTTTGCGCCATTGATCATATTCTTGGATGATTTCAATAGGTAACCCCTTCTTTTGGTAGGTAAAAATAATAGAATAATTGCTTCCTGGTCCGACGCGTACATTAACACGGGTAGGTTTAATCGAAGCAAATCGTGGAAGTGGTAAACCACTGGGCCCTAAATTTTGATTAAATGTTTGTGCGTGCAACAAATGAGGTGAACCCAATACAATGACTTTTGCTATTAAGAGACATGATAAAAGCCTTGAAACACGAAACCAACGAGAATTTTGCAAACTTAACTCCTTTATTTCGTCATATATTGGAAATTTAAAATCTGGAAGATAAGATTAGAAACTGATAAAAATTATGACATATTGCTCGTTAAAGAGATCTAAACGATGCAAAAATTATTACGAGAATAGCAAAATAAGGGAAACAAAAGTTTGAATTTCTTAGCGCTTATCTTTTTTATGAGGAGATGACTGTAAATAAAATTGGATTTTTATAGAGCTATATGCGTGATAAAATAGTAAAGTATATTGCGGACATAGCAGTTTTGTACAGGAGATCAGGGCTAAAGTATTGTATCTCTTTTCTGAGTTTATTTCTCGAAATAAAAGTACAGGTATGCATATTCTAAGCAAAAAACTGTTCAGTAAAGGGATTATTGTGTGGCTTGAAAAGACGTTTTAAATGAACAAAATAATACAATGAATGAAGCATTTAAGCGTAAAAGTATGAGAAACATTATAGAGTAAATTGCTATATGAAAGGCTAATTTTAACAGGACAGTTTTCCGTAATAATCCATTTTATAAAATTTGCTATACCCATAATCTTATGCCACGATAATGCTTATCCGTATAGTAGATAAGCTGGATCCATTATTCTACTTACCAGCCTCCCAATGTTATATGCAGTTTTATTATTTATAGCGTTCCTAAGAAGCATTTTTATAGCTGTTAGTTCCATTTGTATATGAATCCCGCTTGTGATGTATAAGCAAAAAACTTTGATTGATTCAATATGAGAGGGTGTATGATGAGAGCTTTACGGTATTCATAGTTATTATTTAATATGAAAAACGCTTACTTATAATAATAAATCAATATGTTATACATTTTAATCGTTATTTAAATTGTAAAAATATTTTCATAAAAAATGGTAATATAAGGCACATATTCACACATATTAAAATCACAGTGGTTTCTTTGTTTATTGTCAATTTTCTTTTATACTGAGTTAGAGAAAAAGAAAATTAAATGAAATATTCAGGGGAAGGTTTGCTCGATACGCTATGAGGTGAATAACATAATTGATGAGGGGAAGAAATTTATTAAGAAAAACCAATCTGTAATGCAGTGGTTAAAATTCTTCCCTTTGTAAAGGGATAAAATCAAGAGATATCGAAAATTATGGAATCATTTCATTACATAAGTGAAGAGAAAGAGGATTATGTATTTGATATCATATCTCTACACATACATAATCGCATATTGCGATAGTAATTTGTGCTTTGCAATATGATCTAGGATTTTCGAAAGATGCAGAATATTTTAATAAAAAGAAAACCAGCACGTGAGCTGTACATAAGAAAGAGTTATTTGAGAGATGAAAAACTATAGCAAAATGCTATTACAAAATATCCAGTACTCTCTCCTTAATTTTGTACAGCAATAAGTCGATTTAAAGAACTGAACTGCAGTTTGTTATGCAGTGCTTGAAATGCCGAAGAGTGAAGTAAAAATCACTACATTTATAGACCCAAAACACCCATTATGCTCAGATAATTCTAAACATTATAACACACGCCTTATGAGAAAAATTCATTTACAATATTCTATAAGTACAAAATTCCTGATAACCTATTTACACTACAATTCATGCCATTTAGATAACGCATATACAACAACATATTACTTCACCGCAACAGCTCGTCCGTTACTAACAAAACCTTCTCTTTGCGCACGCTTACGAGCAAGCTTACGTGTACGACGAATAGCCTCAGCTTTTTCACGAGCACGCCTCTCCGATGGCTTCTCATAATAACTACGCATTTTCATTTCACGGAAGATACCTTCACGCTGCATCTTTTTTTTCAACGCGCGGAGCGCTTGATCAACATTATTATCACGAACGAGTACTTGCACTATTTATCCTGCTTTTTTCAGTGTCACAAATAATAGGAAAACCTACGTCCTTTTAAAGGCATATCCAAAAGGACAAAAACTTATATCATATAAATAAGACATTTGTCTATATCGCTTTTAAAAATTCTATTTTTTTTGTAATAAAATGCTTTTTATAATGAATGATAGAGTTCATGATTATAAACTTATGAAAGTCCTTGTATTTGATCATTTTCATCAAGATGAATTTTTTCAGCCGTGGGATAATGGGGTAGTCCAGGCATGGTCATAACATCTCCACAAATGACAACGATAAAGCCGGCTCCCGCACAGAGACGAACTTCTCGTACGGGAATTTCAAAATCAACAGGCGCACCATATTGCTTGGGATCAGCAGAAAAAGAATAAGGTGTTTTTGCCATACAAATAGGGTAGGCGCCAAAACCTTCTTTTTCCCAAGATTCAAGTTGTTTGAGAATAGGGGCTGAGATAATGGCGCCACGTCCACCGTATAGCTTTGTTATAATACAATTAATTTTTTGAACGAGGGGAATATCATCTTGATAGAGAACTTTAAAATGAGAATGTTTTTCTTCAATCAAGGTAACGAGTTCTTGTGCAAGTTCTATAGCGCCTTTTCCACCTTGTTCCCAATGCTTACAGATAATAGCTTTGTGTCCAGTTGTTGCAACTATTTTTTGTAATGTTTTTATTTCAGCATCGCTATCGCTGTCAAAATGATTGATAGCCACAACACAAGGAATACCGTAGTGCTTCATATTTTTTATGTGTCGTAAAAGATTGGCTGCTCCTTTTTCTAAAGCGGTGATATTTTCTTCTGTCAGGTTATTTTTATCCACACCACCATTCATTTTTAATGCACGAATAGTTGCGACGATCACGGTAGCATTTGGTACAATACCTGCTTGCCGACATTTGATGTCGAAAAACTTTTCTGCTCCAAGATCGGCCCCAAATCCTGCTTCTGTGACAACATAATCAGCGAGTTTTAAAGCAGTTTTTGTTGCTATAACTGAGTTGCAGCCATGAGCAATATTAGCAAAAGGTCCTCCATGAACGAGAACAGGATTATTTTCAATTGTCTGTACGAGATTGGGTTGTATAGCATCTTTGAGAAGAACTGCCATTGCACCTTCCGCATTGAGATCAGAAACAGTGATGGGCGTTTTATCATAACGATAAGCAACAATAATTTTCTTGAGTCTTTGTGTAAGGTTTTCTAAATTTTCAGAGAGACAAAGAAGCGCCATAACTTCTGATGCAACAGTAATATCAAAACCTGTTTGGCGTGGAAAACCATTTGTTATGCCTCCCAATGAAATAACGATATCACGCAATGCACGGTCATTCATATCAAGAACGCGTTTCCAAACAATGCGACGTGGATCAATGTTTAGAGCATTTCCCCAATAAAGATGATTATCTATCATTGCGGCAAGAAGATTATGAGCAGCTGTAATAGCATGAAAATCACCGGTAAAATGTAAATTAAGGTCATCCATTGGAATGACTTGCGCATAACCCCCACCAGCAGCACCACCTTTTACACCAAAACAGGGACCTAAAGACGGTTCTCTCAAGGTAGCTATTGTTTTTTTACCAATAAGATTAAGAGCATCACTTAATCCAACTGTTGTTGTTGTTTTTCCTTCTCCGGCCGGTGTGGGATTGATAGCCGTGACGAGGATAAGTTTACCATCTGGATTTTTATTAAGCGATTTTATGTATGCAGAAGAAATTTTAGCTTTATCATGGCCATAGGGAATGAGATTTTCATGAGAGATACCGATCTTTTGTGCAATTTCAGTAATATGATTCTTTTTAGCAGTGCGAGCAATTTCAATATCTGTTTTAGGCATGGGAAAATTCTTTAAATTGAGCTTTTATTAACGTTTGGGATCTCTCCTCTATGGATTAATGGGAAGAATCTATAGAGAATAGAAAGTATAAGAGATCATAGAGGTCGATGATGTGCTGTGCAAGAGATAATGCTAAAAGAGCACAAGAAGAATTTTATTGTTTTTTGAGAAAAAAGAATCTCCACGCTTTAAGTTTCGATAAGTTTTTAGTCAACTTGCAATATCACTCTCAATAATAGCTGATGAGGAATGTTAGGAGAAAGTCTTTGTGGTATTAATTTTAAAACTTTTTATGCAGGAAAATTATAGCACTTCATTATTCTAGACCTTTTATATCTTAAGAATATGGGGGCTTTGAAAGTTCTGTTAAAGAGGACTTTATTAAAGTGGCAAAGATTCTTCAAAAGGTAATCTAGGATATTTAGTTTTAAATCTTAAATCATGCGAATGAAGAAAAAACTTTAAAGCTATTTGCTTTTAAGAAATTAAAAACATCTCGAGAAGAAGCTTTGATTTGCAGTAAAATTCTGATGGTATTAACGGGTTCCATAAGTGTTTTACGGTGGTACGTTTGAGAAGTAGTTTATTTGTTATTTCCAATAACACACTAAAAAATTTTACATGGTGGTAAACCTGAATTTATTGCGGAGCACCTGAAGTTCTCCTTAAGATGAGGCTACCAGAAATGAAATATTTAGAACATCCATTGATGGAAAAGGTAGAAAGAAGCACGTAAAAAACTATCCAACTGATTAAGGAGTATAGTCCGGAAAAAATCAAAATAGGCACATAGATTGAGAAACGAAAACAATAACACACGCTATTCATGCAATCGCTACGATTATCGCTAATAACAACGCCTTGGGGCTGAATTGAAGGCCGCATAACATTCCATTCTATCAAAATAGCTAAAAAAACGATTCACAATAGAATGAAGTAACAAATCGCAAAAAGATCAAAGATAGGCAAAAAATAAATCACATAAAAAGAATTCAAAGAAACCGAATATGAGCAAGATCAAAATTATCTATTTCCAAATCGTCAATTGTATGACTTTCAGGTGTAATTGTATTGCGATCAATTTCACTGACTTCTGCAATAATAACTGATTTTTGCAATAATAATTGAATCTATTGAGAGAGATGGCGCACCCGAAGAGATTCGAACTCCTGACCCCCAGATTCGTAGTCTGGTGCTCTATCCAGCTGAGCTACGGGTGCACTTTCTACATTGTCTAAGATAAAGGGTTCCTAATCGTTTCATTAAAGAAATGCAAGTGAAACTTGAGTCGTCATAAAAAAAATTCTCTTTTTTATGAGATATTTTAAAAAAGGATATACTATAATTATGGTTTCAGTTGGTTTTGATATGATCATTTTCTTGTTGTAACTGTACAAAGTAATATGAACGATAGTTAACTTGACGTTTTAGTCTATGAAAGATAGTTAAGCGAAAATGAGATATGTTTTTTGCGGTGGGGGTAAGATATGCACCTGCTGTTTGGTTTTTGTGTAAGACGCTGATATTACAGTTGAAAACTATTTCAGATAAACATGATACAGCAAGGGTAGATGTATGGCGTTATTAAAAAAGAGTTTTCCATTAGTGTTTTTAATTGTCGTTTTAACGGTTACTTATTGGGCTGGAAAACGAAGTGCAGAACACCCCATTTCTATGGTGAGTAAAACAAGAGTATCGTATAAAGATTCAAATGGAAAAATGGCAAAACCACCGGCGAATGTTGTTGTTGATCTTGTAAAAATTCAAGATTTTTATGAACAACTTAATGTTCTAGGGAGTGGACAAGCACTTGCAGAAGTCGAGCTTACCCCTTTATCTCCAGGTGTTATTGATAAGCTTTTTGTGTCAGCTGGTACAAAAGTACAAGTAGGTGATGTGATTGCAAAGCTTGATTCTAAAAAAGAAGAAATAGCGGCTGCAAAAGCAAAAGTACAACGTGATAATAATGCGTTAACGCTTTCGCGTATTCTTAAGTTACGTGCCAGCAATACAGCAACGGAAGTTCAAGAAATTACAGCACGCTTAGAGTTGGATAATGCAAATTTAGTTTTGCGTAATGCTGAATTAGATCTCGATCGGCGAACAATTCGTGCACCGATTCCTGGAGTTGTTGGTATTTTGCCCGTAGATGCGGGGAATAACGTGACCCTTAATACTGTAATAGGCCGTGTTGAGAATAGAGAACGTATTTTGGTCGATATATGGGCCCCTGAACGTTATGTGTCGCGCATCCATAAAGGAGATGAGGTAACGGCAACGTTAATCGCGCAGCCGGATAGATCTTTTGTTGGTCATATTTATGCGATTGATAATATCGTTGATCCAGAAAGTCGCACACTTCATGCTCAGGTTGAAATCAATAATGAAAAAGATACGCTCATGTCTGGTATGTCTTTTTCTGTTGCCTTGCAATTTCATGGTGGTTCTTTTCCTGTCGTTAATCCTCTTGCCGTTCAATGGAATAGTAAAGGGTCATTCGTTTGGCGTGTGAGAGAAGGAAAAGTAGAGGCTATACCCGTATCAATTATTCAGCATAAAGCAGATCAAGTTTTCGTAAAAGCACCCCTAGAAAATGGTGATCAAGTTGTCATTCAAGGAGTACAAATGCTTTATCCAGGAAGTAAAGTAACGATTGATGACCCAAAGTCTCATCAACAGCAATTACCAGTAGTTTACGGAACGGATATACAATGAGCCAAGAATTGAGCACAAAACAGCCGATGTCACAGGTCGAGCAAGGTGGTCTCATTACCTTATTTATTCGCAGACCGGTTTTTACTTTTGTTTTAAATGCTATGATCATCATTGCAGGATTTGCAGCATGGTTAAATGTTGATGTAAGAGAATTACCCGATGTTGATACTCCCGTAACAACGATTGTGACGGTGTTTTCAGGTGCGTCGGCAGAAACAATTGATCGTGAAGTTACAAAAATTATAGAAGATGCTGTTTCTCGTGTTTCAGGTGTTAAGACGATTTCTTCAACGTCTTCTTTTGGGCGCTCCCGTGTGCAGATTAATTTTAATGTTGGTGTTGATTTGAATGTTGCAGCATCTGATATTCGTGATGCTCTCTCCCGTATTACCTATTCTTTACCGAAAGATGCGGATTCGCCTTTGATTATTAAAGCAGATTCCAATGCTGCTGCCATGATGTATTTGGTTGTGACGTCACCAACAATGAGTGTTGATGATTTAACCACGATTGTAAACGATCAGATTGTTGATGCAATTTCTGCTGTTGATGGTGTTGGTGATGTACAGGTCGATAGTGCTCGCACAAAGATTTTTCAGATTGATATAGATCAAGCAAAACTTGCCAGTTATGGATTAACTGTAGCAGATATTTCACGTGTTCTTGCTGATATGACAACGGATGTGCCAGTAGGATCATTACGCAATTCTAAACAAACTTTAGTTGTGCGTGCTACTGCACGTTTAACAACACCAGAATCTTTTGAACAAGTTGTTTTAAAGCCTCGTGTGCATCTTGGTGATGTTGCGCATGTTACTTTATCGCCGGATATAGAAACGGTTATTCTTCGTATTAATGGAAAGACAGGTATTGGATTAGGGATTGTGCGTAAAGCACAATCCAACACTCTTAATATTTCTAAAGGAGTGAGAACTGTTGTTGATAATCTCAAAAGTGTTGTTCCTTCTTCTGTACATATAGACGTTATTAATGACGATGCAGTTTTTATTAAAAGCGCTCTTCATGAGGTTGAAGTTGCGTTGGTTATTGCTATTTTGAGTGTTATCTTGGTCATTTTTCTTTTTCTCAGAGACATTCGTGCAACACTGATACCTGCTGTATCTCTTCCTGTCGCTTTGATTGGTACCATTGCAGCTATTTATCTTGTAGGATTTTCATTGAATATTCTCACATTTTTAGGACTTGTTTTAGCAACAGGGCTTGTTGTGGATGATGCTATTGTTGTTCTTGAGAATATTGTTCGGTGGCGCAACATGGGTTTAGGGTCTAGGGCTGCGGCGGTGATAGGAACACGTGAAGTGTTTTTTGCTGTTTTAGCAACAACATTGACTTTAGTGGCTGTGTTTGTTCCTATTTCCTTTCTTCCTGGGCAAGTTGGAGGTCTTTTTAGAGAATTTGGTTTTGTTTTGGCAATTTCTATTTTGCTTTCTTCAGTTGTTGCCTTAACGCTTTGTCCCATGTTGGCTTCGCGTTTTCTCAAAGAACATATTGAGGAGAAAGAGGAAGAGTCTCATCATTTTGCTTTTTTATATAAATTAGGTACTTTTTTTCATAAGGCATATACTTACAGTTTGCATAAGTGTTTAGAAAAGCCTTGGGCTGTTGTTTTTGCTTCACTTATTTTTGCGGGTCTTTGTATTGGAGGCTATACGAAGCTACAACAGGAATTAACGCCAGCAGAAGACAGAGCTGTGATCTTTTTGGTTATTAATGGACCACAAGGTATTTCAACACAATATTTGAACGAGCAAATAGAGCAAATTGAAGCAAGTCTACAGCCATTACGTGATGCAGGGGAGATTGCTAACAGTTACTCTATTGCGGGTGCTGGCGGTTCACCCAATACTGCTTTTTTAATTTTATTGCTTTCATCTTGGGATAAACGTTTACGGAGTCAGCAAGAAATCGTGAAAGATATTAATGAAAAAGTTAAACAGTTTCCTGCAGTTTTTGTGTTTGCTGCGCAGGGAAATTCTCTAGGTGTGAGAGGAACTGGGCAAGGATTACAATTTGCAATTCTTGGCAATGATTATGCAACATTACAACCCATTGCTGATAAGCTGGTGAGTACTTTACAAGATGATCCGCGTTTTATTCGCCCACGTCTTACTGTTGATGCAACACAACCGCAATTTTTCATTGAAATCAATCGAAAAAAAGCCTCCGATTTAGGGATTGATATCACCAATTTGGGCGATACATTACAAGCAATGTTGGATGGTAAAAAGATTGGTTCCATTAACGTGGATGATCATTCTTACGATGTTAAATTGATGTCGCGTAAAAATTCTATGAAGAGTCCTAGTGATTTAGAAAACATTTTTTTAAAGACCAAAGACAATCGATATGTTCCTTTATCGGTTATTGCGCGTTTACATGAAAAAGCTATCTCTCCCCAATTAAAACGGGAAAAACGCATGAGTGCTGTTATTTTAAGCGCAAATCTTGCTCCAGGTATTGCTTTAGGGGAAGCCTACCAAACGGTACAGAAAATTGCTTCTCCTTTGTTATCGAAAGGGACCTATGTAGTTCCCTTAGGGGAAGCTGAAACACTTAATGAAACATCCTCTAGTTTTATGATTGTTTTTGGCATTGCCTTTTTGATTATTTTATTGATTTTGGCGGCTCAGTTTGAAAGCTTTATTTCAGGATTTATTATCATGGCCACTGTCCCATTAGGGATTGGTTGTGCTGTAATTGCTATGCTATTGAGTGGTGTGAGTCTGAATATTTACAGCCAAATTGGATTAATTTTGTTAATTGGCGTTATGGCAAAAAATGGTATTCTTATTGTTGAATTTGCAGATCAATTACGTGATCAGGGAAGAAGCGTGCGTGAAGCCGTAGAAGAAGCAGCAAACATTCGCCTTCGTCCGGTTTGTATGACAATGATTTGTGCCATTTTAGGAGGTATTCCTTTGGTTTTAGCCAAAGGTGCTGGCGCAGAGGCGCGTATAGCTTTAGGTTGGGTTATCGTTGGTGGTTTAGGTTTAGCAACTATTTTTACGCTTTATGTTACACCGGTTGTTTATCTTTTTTTAGGGCGTTTTATAAGACCAAAAGCAGAAGAAGCTATATTATTAACAAAAGAACTCAATAAAGTTAAATGATGTATCGAGTGGAAAAGATTTAAAAGTTTATTCTTGTAAAAATATCATCTTCGAATTTTATTTTTTACTTTTATATTCCTTAGTTTTTATGTGAACAGTAAAGATAGCGAGCAATAAAGGAGATGCTTTCTGCTTTGTTATTGTTTGGGCATAGATTTCATTGTCAATAACTGTATAGGATAAGCTTATGGGAGATAGCTTTTCGATTCGAAATGAAAAGGCTTTTGAAGCCGCATTAAATGCTTTAAGGAGCCATGCCGCAAAGGATGGGGTCTATGATATTCGTCGACATTTTTTAGCAGATGAACAGCGTTTTTCCAATTTTTCTCTCAGACTTGATGATCTTCTTTTCGATTTTTCAAAATGTGGGGTAACATTTAAAACATTGCAACTTTTAGATAATTTAGCTGTTGCAGCAGATGTGTTAGGACGGCGTGATGCAATGTTTTCTGGTCAAGCGATTAATACAACTGAAAAACGCTCAGTTCTTCATGTTGCATTACGTTTACCTGCTGACGAAATTTTCATGTTGGATGGTCATGATCTTATTCGCGATATTCAAGATGTTCTTGAAGACATGGAAAGATTTTCTGAAAAGGTACGTGATGGAAGCTATCAGGGAAGCAATGGAGAGAGAATAAGTGATATTGTAAACATTGGTATTGGTGGATCTGATCTTGGCCCTGCAATGGTTACATATGCTTTAAAACCTTATCATGATGGTCCACGTTGTCATTTTGTTTCTAACGCTGACAGTGCTCATATTTCTGATACTCTCTCTATTTTGAATCCAGCAACAACGCTGTTTGTCATTGCTTCTAAAACTTTTACAACGGCTGAAACAATGGTAAATGCTCAAGTTGCACGTCAGTGGATTTGTTCACATTTAGGAGAAGAAGCCATTTGCACGCATTTTGTTGCTGTTTCGAGTGCGCTTGATAAAGTGGCAGAATTTGGCATAGATTCGACAAGAGTTTTTAAATTTTGGAATTGGGTTGGAGGGCGTTATTCAATTTGGTCAGCCATTGGGCTTGTTGTGATGTTTGCAATAGGTGGTCGAAATTTTCGCCAATTTCTCAATGGTGCTTTGCAAATGGACCAACATTTTAAAACCATGCCTTTGCATAAAAATATTCCTATTCGTTTTGCTCTTTTAGGGTTTTGGCATCGTGTTATTTGCGGTTATTCATCACGCTCTATTATTCCCTATGCGCAGCGTTTAATACATTTTCCAGCTTATTTACAACAGCTTGATATGGAATCAAATGGTAAGCAAGTCTCGTTGGATGGAAAACCATTAAGTTTTTCAAGTGGTCCGATTGTTTGGGGGGATTCAGGAACAAATAGTCAACATGCTTTTTTTCAGCTTCTGCATCAAGGAACAGATATTATTCCTGTAGAATTTATTTTATTTATAAAAGGGCATGAGAAAAAATTACATTCTATGTATGAGATGTTGTTAGCAAACGGTTTAGCACAATCAAAAGCTTTGATGAAGGGGCGTAGTATTGAAGATGCTCGGCATATCTTGATAAAAAATGGAGTTGATGAGGGTGAAGCAGATCATTTAGCACGTCATAGAAGTTTTAAAGGAAACCGTCCCAGCATTACGCTGGTTCAGGATTTATTAACACCTTTTGCACTCGGTCGTCTCATTGCGCTTTATGAACATCGTATTTTTGTTGAAGGGATTTTAATGAATATTAATTCATTTGATCAATGGGGGGTTGAACTTGGTAAAGAATTAGCAGAGGAGTTATTACCAATTCTTCGTGGAGAAAGTAAAGCGGATAAGCGCGATAGTTCAACGTTAGGGTTGCTAGCACATATTCAAGCAAGACGTACACAATAAATATAATTTTATAAAAGGTTCTGTACTCATTAAGCAAAGGTAGAATGAGAGAGAAATAAGAGATAATTCCTTATTTTACTATGTGCTCCCTCTTATTGTCTGAATTAGATTTTTGTGACAGAAAATCAAAAAAGTGCAAAAATTGTAAAAATGAGAATTTATGAGCAAAACCAACAAACAACTTTGAAAGGTTTTAAAGACCTTTTGTGAATTCTTTTAAAATCTTTTGAAAAATAACTTGGTACAAAAACCTAGTGGCAAAATATACAAAACCCGCTGGCAAGCTACAGTGGCGGAGAGAGAGGGATTTGAACCCCCGATAGAGTTGCCCCTATGCCGCATTTCGAGTGCGGTGCTTTCAACCACTCAGCCATCTCTCCATAATAAAGTGAAACAAAAATCGGCACTATTCGAGTGTATAAGGGGTAGATAACCTTCAATTGTTTTTGGTACAACCTTTTTTTCTTTTTTATGGGACTTTATTGACAGAGAATAGAAATTCCTTCATATATACAAAATATAAGCGTGGGGAAATCTGCGCATATTTGTGTTGAAGAGGGTTTTAACCTTCTTTGAGATCTATTACGACTGATAAAAAGCAGCCTATTTTCCCTTATTTCAAGGCAGAAATTAAATAAGAGCTGGAGTGAACGGAAGGATAAAAAATGTTCGCAGTCATTAAAACTGGTGGTAAGCAATACCGCATTGTTGCTAATCAAGTGATAAAAGTTGAAAAAGTTAGTGGAGATGCGGGTGATGTTGTTGAATTCAATGACATATTAATGGTTGGGCAAGAAGGTAATGCGGTTATTGGTACCCCTGTCGTTGCTGATGCATTGGTGACAGCTGAGATTTTAGAACAGGCACGTGAGCGCAAGGTTATCGCATTTAAGAAGCGCCGTCGTCAAAATTCTAAACGCACGCGTGGCCATCGTCAAGAATTTACGAGGCTTCGTGTTTTAGAAATTTTAATGGGTGGTTCAAAACCTAAAAAAGCAGCTACGAAACCGATAAAAGAAGAAGAAACTACACCAAAAGAAACAAGAGCTGCTGCTTCCGTTGAGAAGACGGCTAAAAAAACGGTTGAAAAAAAGACTGCATCGCAGAAAAAAGCGTCTGTAGTATCAAAGAGTAAGAAAGATTAAAGGAGAGCGTCTATGGCACATAAAAAAGCTGGTGGTTCCTCGCGTAATGGTCGCGATTCAGAATCGAAACGTCTAGGCGTTAAAAAATTTGGTGGTGAAACCGTTATTGCCGGAAATATTATTATTCGCCAGCGTGGTACACGTTGGCATCCTGGCAACAATGTCGGTATTGGAAAAGACCATACGCTTTTTGCATTATCAAATGGAAAGGTTTCTTTTCAACGCAAAGCGGGTAATCGTTCCTATGTTTCAGTCATTCCTATGGTGGAGGCAGCAGAGTAATCTGTAACACTCTCTAGCCATCAACGGGATTTCATTGAATTGTAGTTGTGGTTTTATAAGTATTAAAAGGGAAAGATAGAATCTCATCTTTCCCTTTTTGCGTTGGTACTATAATAAATGTAGAAGATAAAAAGGTAGAATTGGGGAAATGGCTTTTCTCAATGAGGGAAAAAGTTTGTGCGTTGTTATGTTAGTATTTAGTGCTGAACATATTGATATTATGATAGAATTTGTTGATAAATTTCTGTATACTAATAGTGAGGAGAGACTTTCTTTTTATGTATAAAGAAGTGTCTAGTAATTTCTTATAAGAGAAGCAGTTTGTTTTCAGAAAATTATGAGAAATTTAATGAGAGCATTATTTATGTAATCATTTTGATAAAGATGGGTCTTTTTATCGGCATTGTGGTATTGATGAGTTGTCATACTGTTTTAGGTGGTAGTGTGGATAGGTGGGGCTATTCATTTAAAAAGACATAGCGATAAAAAATCCATAAGAAGGCAGTCAAAAATACTTTGAAAGTGACGTGCATTAGGGAATTTTCGGTAAATCGATAGTGAAATTATATTTTTAAGGAGGACGGTGTTTAAAGATATAAAAATAACCAACGTGCAATCAGCGCCCTTCAAGAATATTTTTCTGATTTCACTATTATTGTGTATTGTTGAAAATAAACCAGCATAAGAGCTAGGGTTAAGACAGTAATTTCTTTTCATTTTTGTGCTTTATGTATCTCATTTATCGAAATGTCTAGAAAGTAAAGATTATTTGTAGAGTTTTTCTTGGTTTTAATGGTTGAGGATAGCGCGTTTTGGGGATGGGTGTACTTTGCAAATGCGCAACAGAGAATATGTGTGTTTGCTATATTGATTGAAGCAAAGGAGTAGCTTAAAATATATCAATATTATATATTAAGAGGATCAGTATCGTGGAATGAGCTGCACAGAATTTTAAGGATGGTAAGTTGTAGGGAGAAATTTGTAATAATTTGTAATTATGTAATGAATTTAAAAGAGGGACACTAGATGAGATCAACTTGGGGGAATAAATTAAAGTGTTAGCCGAAGTTACAGGTGATTAAGGAAGATGCTTTCTTGGAGGGGGAAATAATGATAAGTTATATTAAATAACTTAGGATAATAAAAGCGTTTTTAAAACATAGTTTTTCAGGTGATTGTAGCTGTAAAAATCGAGGTTTTGTCTTTGTAAAGTAGAGTAAGAGTCAGATTTGCTTATGATGGTTCTAAGCAACCCGCGGGATGGTAATATCCAATTGTTTTATCGGTGATATTGAGGTATTTAAGCACCTCACTTAGCTATATTCCATAAAATAAAAGAAAATTGTGGTGTTGTTTATAGCTTGTATTTTGGGAAATGCAGCTTTGAAAAGGAATTTATCAGAGATATTCGTGTTCAAATATGAGGCAATTTGAATTCATGATGGGATGTAAGAAAGCAGAAGCAATGAATGTAGATTTTACCGAGAGTGAAATCTTGTCGATAGGATCTGTACAACTTGCGGCTGCTTTTGATCATAAAAATGATGCGATCTATGCTGCTGCTGAGTTGCTTGTGCAGGTTGGTGCTGTTGATAAATGTTATCTGGAAAGCATGCTTGCACGTGAAGAAATAACCAATACTTGGCTGGGGAATGGTATAGCTATTCCTCATGGTATGGTTGAGAATCGTGATTTAATTATCAAGGACGCTGTTGCTGTTATACAAGTTCCTGCTGGTGTTGAGTGGCAAGATGGAAAGAAAGCACATTTGGTTATTGCCATTGCAGCGTGTCCAGAGCTCTATAGAGAAATTTGCAAAAAATTGACGTCTCTTTTATTTGATAAAAAACAGCTTGAAGTACTTGCAACAACTGCGGACAAACAGCAAATTGTTACAACTCTATTTGATCAAGATATGAAGATAGAAAAAAATGTTATTGGTGATCTTTCGGTGTGTCAGGAATGGATGTTAGATTATCCAAGCGGTCTTCATGCACGACCAGCTTCTCTTTGGGTTGATTTTGCGAAAAAGATTCAGAACTCTATCAGAGTTCGCCATGGTCAATATGCCGTTGAAATGAAAAATTTAGTTGGTTTATTGCAATTAGGAGTAAAAAACGGCGATGTTCTTATTTTTTCTACAGATGCTGCAGAAGGAGCACAACTTCTTAAGGATGCGATTTCTATTGTAAAAAAGGTAAGTATTAGTGAAAAATGCGTGATGAAAGAAATGGAATCTCAAACAAAGACTTTTCATGGTTGGCATCCACGCTCCATGCACAAAGGTATTTCTGGTGTTGGAGCAAGCTCAGGGTTAGCGTTTGGTAAGATTTTTGTTTTAAGGCAAAATGATATTTCCATAATAGATCAGCCAATTGATTTTGCAGCTGGTGCAGCATGTCTTGACAATGCTCTTACAAAAACAAAACATAAAATGGCATCAGTGATTTCTGATATTACAGTGCGTATGGGAGCGGATTCTGCTGCGATTTTTTCTGCGCAAATGGTTTTGCTTGAAGATGAAAATTTAATAGCTCAAGCTTATCGTTTTATAGCAGAAGGTCATGGTGTTGCTTGGTCTTGGGATAGAGCGGTTCGTCAATTTTCAGATATGTTTTTTAAGGTAGATAATCCTTTGTTAGCAGCACGTGCTGTTAATTTAGTTGATGTTGGTCGACGTGTTTTAGGTGAAATCAATCCATCCTATAGATCGTTCTTTTTAAATGATATTCCACATGGTGTAATTCTGGTTACAAATGACCTTTCTCCTTCTGATGTAGCACAACTTGATTGTACAAGGGTAAAAGGATTAGCAACAGCATGGGGAGGTCCGTTATCTCATACAGCTATTTTGGCGCGTACTCTTGGTATTCCAATGGTTGTGGCTGCAGGTGATGATATTTTAGCAATTCAGTCTGATATTCAGGCTATTATTGATGGCGATAACGGGTTTATCTACCTTGATCCTACACTTGAAGACGTTGAAGATGCTCAAAGGAAAATTGATATTGTTGCGCAAGAACGTATCAGTGAGATAAATGCGTGTAGATTACCAGCGCAAACGATAGATGGCCAAAGAATTCGTATTATGGCTAATGTCAACTACGCAAATCAGGTTCCTATTGCGTTTGATTTTGGGGCTGAAGGTGTTGGGCTCATGCGCACGGAATTTTTGTTTTTAGAAAATCCGCATATTCCGGATGAAGAGGTACAATTTGATATATATCGGACGATGATTACAGCTGTAGGAGATAAGCCATTAATTATTCGTGCGCTCGATATTGGTGGGGATAAACAGGTTACACATTTACATTTATCTAAAGAAGACAATCCTTTTTTAGGTGTTCGAGGAACGCGGCTTTTGTTACGTCGACGTGATCTTTTGGTTCCTCAATTACGTGCTTTGTATCGAGCAGCAAAAGAGGGTGGAGATCTATGGATTGTGTTTCCAATGGTGATGTCTGTTTCAGAGATTGTTGCTATAAAAAAGATTGCAGAAGAAATCCGAAACGATATTAATGCACCAAAATTAAAACTTGGTATTATGATCGAAGTTCCAGCGGCAGCCATTATGGCAGACGTGTTAAGTGCCCATGTTGACTTTTTCTCAATTGGAACCAACGATTTAACACAGTATACAATGGCTGTTGATCGGCAAAATCCATACCTTGTGTCTGAAGCTGATAGCCTTGATCCAGCAGTTTTGCGTATGATTTACCAGACTATTCAGGGAGCAGCACAACATAAATGTTGGGTTAGTGTATGTGGTGGTATGGCTGGAGATCCTTTTGGGGCGATGATTTTGACTGGATTGGGAATTAATGAGCTTTCTATGATATCTTGCGATATTTCTCCAGTAAAGGCTTGTTTGCGGACACATAGTTTTGAGGATATGAAAATTTTAGCACAAAAAGCATTGCAATGTGAAACTGCACGAGCTGTACGTGCTCTAAGCAAAGATATAAGGTGATAAAAAACATTAAGGGATAGAACGAGTTTATTTTGCAAAGTAATCAGATTTTAGTGTTGTAAAACATTGTTCTTTAGGACGATTATAGGCAACATTATTAATTTAGAATGATAATTTGTCGTTTTTTATAATGGGAATCCCGAATGTTATAAGATTTTCTCATCACAAGCTCTCTCATATTGATTAATTAAAATCATTTTCTTGTGCGCCATAAGTAGGGATGATATGTGGATAAAAAAACTTTAAGAAAGGATAATTGCTTTTTATGAATTCTCTCAAATAGCAAGGGACGTTGCAATATTTTGGGCTGGCAAATAGCATGATGGTACCAGCTGTCTCGATCCTATCCTAAATATTTCATTTCATACTTCTACACTTAGTTGATAGAAAATAAAATTCAGATACAAAAGGCTGTTGTATCTTTAATTTAATATGCATGAATGTATATTATTCTCTGAAATGAGAAAACAGTTTAATTTTGGCAAGACATAAAATCATAAAGATGCAAATCTGTTTTCCTCTTTACCATATACTCTTAAATTCAGCTTTATAGTTTTCAAAATATCTAAAGCAATCTCTTTTAAATAAGAGATATTATGTATTGCTTCACATTTTATGTTTATCACATTCTTTAAGTAGGGTATGCTTCTCATAAAAAACAGAACACTCTAAGAATACTATTATTTTTCTCATCCACATGTTTGTAAAAAATATTTCTCAAAGCTTGTCACATCCGTCTCATAACGGTATCTATGAATAGTATAAAATCTATTGGATAGAACCTTCTTTCCTTAAATAAAAAGCACAAGCCAAGATCATATTATTTACCAATACCCAATCCCTTGCTATTTGAGAGAATTCCTAAGAGACATTTATCCTTTCTTAAAGTTTTTTATCCACATATCATCCTTGTTGATGGCGTACAAGAAAATGGTTTTGAGAGGGTTTGTGATGAGAAAATCTTACGATATTTTGGGTTCTCATTACATAATGATGATAATTTATTATTTATAAATCAATATATTATATATGAAGTGAAACATAAAAATGATTAGCAGGTAGATCTCATCTCAAGAAAGAGCAGTTTGTCATAAAATTTATAGCGGTTAAGAATCTTCATCCTTGGGGACATGAGGAGGTTAAAAATGATTTTTATTGAAATGAAATTTATTATCTGAATAAACAATTTTAATATTAGGGATATAAGAATTTCATATCGTTATTATTCTATTTATTATTAGGGTAATCAATGCTGTGAAGCGAGAGATATTTAATTATTTGATCGTGCAGAACCATGGACTGTATGCCAATTTTAAGAGAAGTATTTTTTCGTGAAGCAGAAAGTGTGTAAGTGAGCATGAATGTTTATGATTGTGACAATCTTTTTATTCCCATTATTGCATTGTAGACAGCTATCCACGGAAAAAGTTTTTTCTTAAAAAGAAAGGATGTGCTTGTTATTCAACAGATATCATCTCTTACTTGAATAAATGAATTTGTGTTTTGAGTTTTGAATGTAGAGTTTAGACTTGCACGTTATTTCTTTCTGGGTATAGTGCAAACTTCTGGAGAGGTGGCCGAGTGGTTGAAGGCGCACGCCTGGAACGCGTGTATATGGGAAACCATATCGAGGGTTCGAATCCCTCTCTCTCCGCCATTAATTTAAAACGAACTTTCATATGCTTGATATGACATAGTTTAAAAAGCTCAGCATTTGCAGGATTTTTTATTGTTTGAATTTGACCAGTTCGCGTCGATCTATGCCTATCATTATGTACACCTAGAAATTGCTGTTGAATTTCCATGAATTTTATACTTTTTAAGCTCCTCTCCTCTCGATCTTTAAATAACCTGATCTAGCATAAACGATCTCTTCAAATATCATTAAAGGATTTTTGCCATTATCACTAACTTCTGGTAGAGCTTTTAGAATTAATGGTGATCATAGTGCTATTTGCAATTTCGTTGATTAATGGGCTAAATGCGTTTTATCCACATGAGAGGTAACAAACACCTCAGCTTTTCTCACGCAATGTGTTTATTTAAAATTAATGTCATGAATATTTGTACAAAATTTTTATCCATACGATAATCAAAAAAAGGCTGACGTAATATAATAATTGAACATCATTCATGCGGCGCTTTCTTTTATCTCTAAACTTTGTATGTAAATAGATAGTCCGTGCAAAATAAATAAAGGGGCGCAAAAGCCTATAAATACACACAGGACGTATAATATAGAAAATGAAAAAAATTTTCCTGCATATAAAAGCACAATAGAGAATAAAGCTGTTATGATGCGTACACTGGCATCGCCTGCCAAAATCACCTCGGCTAAATTTTCACTAGGTGTGATAGCTTGTCCAATTGTTATTCCCGATACCCTAAAATAAAATTGCCCAATACCTAATAAAAATCCCATAATATAAAGGGAATATTGAGTAAAATTTAAATATAAAACAAAAGAGATTGCGATCACGGCAAAAGCCGGTGCCCCCCATACAAAAAAACGAATTAAAGATGGAAATTTCCGTAAATAATAAGATGAGATAAGACCATTGATCACAAAACCCAGTGCTGACAAAGCAAAAATAGAATTTTGAATGGCTGTAAATTTTATATTATCTGATGTTATAGAAGCAAGAACAAGTGGCAATAAAACAATAGGCCCCGTATAGAGAGAATTATTCAAAATACGATTAATCGTTAAAAAACGCAACGCAGAAATCCGCCAAAGGCACCTGAACCCAACTCCATAAGCTTTTTGAGATGGCTTTTTTAATAGCTCTTTTGCTCTGTTTAGTTGTTGTATAGACTTTATACGAAACCATAAGCAGGCATTCAAAAGATAGATAAATACAATAAAGGCTATGGCTATTTTGTGCCCCAAATGCGCAATTATAAAATATATAAGCAATGGGGATATAATAACAAAAAACTGACAGCAACTAGTATAAAATGCAAAAATTCCAGCTTTTTGTTTGGGAGCTGGAACCAGCAGATTCAAGGCACTATTGTTATTTGGATTATCAGCCCCCATCAAGAGAGCAAGTAAAAAAAATACAAATAAAATAAGTACTGGATTGTTCATAAATAATAAGAAAGACAATAAACAAGCGCAAGTAATTTGACTATAAAACCCAATTATAAAGCCTTGATAGTGCGCCAACACGTTTCCCAAACATAAGCCAGCAATTCCAATTGCGATTAAATTAACGACATTTAAAGTAGCAGATGCTTCTCCCGTTGTATCTTGGAATTGTAACAAAGAAAGGCCAATAGATAATACACCACTAGCACAAAAACTCGTCAAACAACCAATCACAATCATAAGAAAAACAGAATTACGCAATAGCCTCTTTCCTTTTAAACAGAGACTCAAGCCATTTTATGATTTTCTCCATTGTCGAATATGGTTCGGTACTAAATTCCAGTTTTTCATAAAAGTTTAGTTCAAATGCGTTATAGGCACTTATTTTTTGAAAGTCATCTGTCAGCATGAATTCTATACTTGGTAACGTTGTACCTATAGATTGAGATAAATAATAGGAAATTACTTTCCAATACATATAGGTACGCTCTCTTGCCAAATAATTTTCCAAGGCATATTTCAAGTAACAACCATCTAAAATATGTTTCGGACAACAGTGCAATAGATAAAAAATACGAGGTGCATCCACTTCGTGCACGAAACAAAAAGAAATATTTTGACCTATCATGATATTATAAAAATTTTCAGCAAGCGGATCTTCTAAATTAACTCTAATCACAAAAAGATTGGTCTAATGTTTGAGCAACATGAGACAAAGACAATTGCACTGCTAAAGTTTCAATAACCTCTAAGTCAGATTCGGGATACGCTTTTTGAAAAATTCCCGCTCAATCTATCTCTGCTGCACCTAATAATTGACCAACTTCGTCTGAATGAACAAGATGCAATTTTAACCAACATTGGTGCAAAGTTTTCGGCTTTTGCTCTCTTTGTCTCCTCTGTATCCCAATTTTGTATTCCTAACACTCTCACAGGAACTAAAGAATCTTTAGGTATTCGAACTTTTATTAAACTTTGTAACAATGGATTAGAATCTCCTCCTCCACTAACTCCGACAATTATTTTTTCACCATTCAACGAACGAAAAAAGTTATCTATAAATTTGCTAACTTTTAGCGAGACAAATGAATGATATTCTTTCTTACTAATAAAAACATGTTCCCTAACTTTTTCTTTATGGTTATCAAAAATATATTTTGCCACAATTTTATCATCAACTTTAGAATAAATATTATTCTTTTGGTTTAATTAATTGTTATAATCAAAATTTCTATCTGTTCTAAAAATAAGCTCTTCTTCTCCTAGATTTTCTAGTAACTGCTGTACAGTCTTTCCAAGAAAAGACACTACCTCAACACTCCCATCCTGAAAAATTTTATATGCACACACTGCATTATATGGAATGCCATGTATTTTAAAACTTGTTCAACTATAACTCTTCTGATGGGAAAAATAAATCACGAAACCCATGTGCTGTTACAACCCGAAAAACAATCATACATCTCCCTCTAATGATAGACGATGTCATTAGAAGAAAGCTTCAACGATATAGGTAGAATAAATAAATTAACCAAAAAAACTGAAGAGCTGATAGAAAAAAATTTATTTCATACCTTGTAACTCTATTTAAATTTTAATCATTTTTGTTAAAGGTTCTTATGCAACTTTTTCTACATTTAGCACTATCTCTCCACTGGTTTGCAACAACGGATTAATAGCTAGCTTCGTCTGTGTCATAATAGTCCTCCTTTTGTAAAACAGAGCTTAAATCTCGATGTATAAACATTGTTATTCTTTAATATATTCTCTTCATATGCTTTAGATTAACAACACACCAAAACCCAAAATAAAAATATTTATTTTACTTAAGTTATTGAATATTATTTAAAAAGTATGGAAATAAAGTGATTAAAGAGTTAAAAAATTATTTAAAAGTTCAAATCCATCTACATTTTAGAGCCATCACGCATGGTAATAGCAGTTATCATTAAGGTATACTAAGTATGCTTGATAACTTTTCTGCCTCTTGCCTATAGGGAGTTCTAGATAGAGATAATACTAGAATCCATCCGCGAATGCTCGACAATAAAGCTGTAAACAAAATTATTTCTTTGTTGTTTAATCCGTTAAGCTGGATCCATTTTTCATATTTGTCTATATTTTTAATTATTTGCGCTGCTGAATCCCTGTATTCCTCCCAATTGTTGTATTTTATAAAAAATTGCTACGAATTATCCTTTCCAAAGTCGATAATTCATCATCACTCTCGCCCAAAATTGCTATAATGGCTGGACAGGTATTTAAATCAATGGTCAGGGGGAGGGGTTCATTTTCTTTAAAAAAGAGCATAAAATGGACGACATTTTCCCAAGAATGAAGCTTTTGCTGCCATAGATTAATATCTTGTATGATACGACCATCAATTTTATTGATAAGAAAGATAATACGCCCTTTTTTCTTAAAGCGACTTGGTGTTTGCGAAAACACTCCCGTAATAAGGTTAATGGAGCTTTCAAGTAAATCATTTTCATAGCAATGTGCAAACAAAGTGGGCGCAATCCCCCCGTGGAGGCGGGCTCCTACTTCGATCATCACTGGACCACGAGCTGTTTGCATGATTTCCATATGCGCAGGCCCATATTCAATCCCCACCGCGCGAATGCACTGTTTTGCATAAGAGATAAGAGCGGCATAAAGGGGATCTTGAGCATCAAGCACATCAAGCGATTCATAAACAAAAGCACTTCCATTATGAATACCTTTTTTATATCGCGATAAAGCACATACCTTTATAGCCTCTCCCTTTACGATGGCGTCGACGATGTATTCCTCTCCCTCCAATCTTTCTTGGAGCAAATAAGCCTCGTTAGGTGCGCCAAAAATATTTTTTTGCGTCCAGTCGATTCTAGAGGACCATGCCGCCACTTCCTCAAGATTAGAGAAAAATAAAACACCATCGCTTCCTGCAGAATCATTTGGCTTTACCACATAGCCGCTGTGGCTTTCAAAACCATCGAAAGTATAATTGTCTTTTGTAAGAATTTTTGATCGGATATAAGATAAACCGTTTTCACAAAGGTGCTTCTGCATTGCTGCCTTTTTCCGTCGCCAATCTGTGGTTGAGGGATTATTCCCAGGGCAATTATAATAAGCCGCCAATTGATCTGCACAATAAATACCCCCTTCGGCACCCGCTATTACAGCCTCTATCGTTCCGATAGGAAAGCGTGTCTTTATCTCATCTACATTATGAAGTTTCGCTTCTGCCATGCCCTCTCCCTGATAAGAAAGCATATAGTGTGAAAAAGGAGCTTGTTGAGAGATAACACCATAACAAGCATAGCCTAATTTTTGCAAAGCAGGGCCATAGAGGGCACCTGTGGAGAAAGGGTCGACAATAAGAATAGGTTTTCTCATACTTTGTTCCGCTGTAATAAAAGGAAAAGAACATAAATAAAGATTATTAGCCCTATAAGGGGGAGAAGATAAACAGCTGCTTGAGGACCCATAAGGGCAGAGCTTGTAAGAAGACCAAGAATGATATAACCTGTCGATTGGGAGAGAGTATAAAGCATACCGCTATAGCTTCCCAGCAGCTCTGCTTGAGCCTCTGTTTTGGTCGCTTCAATCGTATGTTTGCGGGCATTAATTCGCATGGTATTCATTGAAAGTCCAATAAAAAAGCAAAAGACCACAGCCAAATAGGGCGATTGTGTGGTGCTAAAAATAAGATCAGCTACGCTCAACATAAGGGCTGGGAGAATAAATTCAAAGCGCGGGATTTTGATAAAAGCAGCTAGAAAAGCCCCCACACCCGCAACTGCGCTGCACAGCCCATAATATTCAGAGCCAAAATTTTTTACACTCTGAAAAAGAATAGTTGCCAGCGTATTATAAGCGCAAATATGAAAGCCAATAAGTCCTATGAAGACGCATAAAAGTTTAAGCTCACGGGAGAGCCCATCCGCTTGCGGTGTAGGCGCTGGCTTCTTACCAATTTCAAGTGCTGTGGTATCTGTGGCGTTATATTCATCGCAAAAGATAATATATCCGGCTATAATGCTTATAATTATGTCAAACACACAAAGTGTCACAATCAAACCATTATAGCCGATTTCAGCTGCAGCCCCTTGAGGGCTGGTTGCTTCCAAGAGATAACCACTCAATGCTGCTCCCAAAAAGGCGCCAATCTGCACCACTGTTTGCATAATGCGGGAAGCCTTTTGAGCACTAATATAGCCACTAAGCGAGAGTTTAGTATTATAAGTCTCCAGCGTACTTAAAGTGATCAAAGAGAGATAACCAATAGAGATAGAGACAGCGATAAAACCAAAGGGGGAATCAGCGTAATGGAAAAATGCAATCAATAAAAGAAGGCTATAGATAATGATCCGCCTTTTGTATAAATCTACCAACCGCAGTGAGGCTTTAATGCGCACAAGTCCGCTTTTTTTCAAAAGATAGGGCATAAGGGTGCCCAAAGCCATGGTTACGCCTAGGAAAACCGATGAGGAGGTTATGCGATAAGCATTCCAAAGATTACTTAAAAATAAAACCATATCAGAAAGATACAGCAGGACAACAAGCCCATAAAACCGAAACATTAATTCTTTGCGCCCATCACCTTCCCCCCATGTTCGTATATCTAAAAATATACATCTATACGTTTTTATAAAAAACTAATATCTGTGTCGTTAGGCATGTCAAGTTCTTTCGATAAGAGCATGATATAAATTTGAACAATAATGTTTATCATTGTGATAGCTAATTTTCGGAGAGACTGAGAGCAGAGACAGTTGGTGTTTTTATTGTGCTTCTTGTAGGATGTTTTGCCAATAAGAAGTTTCTTCGCTAAACGGCTAGCATAGCTATGTTCTTGGGGGGGGGATGTGCTCGATCCTATTTGAGTGTGAAAATAAGTTAAGGGGGGAGGCAATAATGGCGCTTATGTTTTCGTTGTTACCTTAAAAAACTTTCTCCTTCTGACTTTAATGTAGCAATAGCACAAGTTTTTTCTTTGCTATGTAACAGCACCATAGGCATTGTTATTTTTTATTCGTATTTGTCACTTTCATTTTTTGGCGCTTCCAATATGACTTTTGTAGTACATTCACTTTGTTTCTCATGGCAATAAATGATGAGGCTTTCTATTTTTCATTGCTTTCCTTAAGAAAGTTTTGTACCAGAAGAGATTGATCAACCATCATTTCTGGTTATTTTTCAAGTACTAAAGAATCTATTTTGATGGAATAATAAAGTTTTCCTTTTTAATATAGCAACTAAAGCTTTTTCTGAACATGTATAATAACGATGCAAATGCTATGCTAGACTTTTTAGGTTTGTCTGAATCTGAGTTACGACTATTGCTCTTTGGTAAGAGCAAAAGAATAAGCTTCAACGATACTATATTGCATTCACGATGTGTAGGTAAACTTCCTGTAAGATAATGATACGTATGAATCTTCAATACCGTAAAATTGTTTTACATTATTTATAAAGGTATAGTTTCTGAATAAATGCACATAAAATATTAATTTTGTTCTATCTTTATATGTAAATATTTTATTTTCATATAAAAAATTGATCATACGACAGAATAGAGATTTTAAAAGCCTAAAAAAGGATTTTGCTTTCTTAAATTTAATGATCTAAAATGAAAATTGTAAGAATGCCTGTTTTTAAACAGGATGTATCATGCATATCGACTGGTATTCATTTTAGAGGATAATTTATGTTCACTTCAAATTTGAAGGAACGCATTGCTTTATTTGAAAATAGAACTTTTCTCTATTTTACTTTGAGCGGCTTATTTGCTACATTTGGAAGTGGACTAAATTATATTACATTGTCATGGCTCGCTTACAATCAGACGGGCTCAATCCGTGGTGTAGCGTTGATGATGCTTTTTCTTTGGACGCCTGGCATTATTTTTGCGCCTATTTTTGGCATATTGGCAGATAAATATAACCGTAAAACGCAGATTATTATTTCAAATCTTGTGAGAGGTTTGGTAATCGTAAGCTGGGTAATGCTTTGGCATTTTGGTATAGAAATTGAATTGATGGTCTTATCTGCTCTTTTGGGTATTTTTATCCCTTTTTATATGCCATCAGCTATTTCTTTAATTCAAAGTATTGTGCTGAAGGAACAGCTCATCAATGCAAATGCGACCATCGATATGGTTTATGAACTTGGCACTATCGTAGGTATGGGCTTAAGTGGATTTATACTGTCCTATGCAGGAACAAAAGGAACTCTTCTAATAGGTGGTATATTCTTTATCATTGCTGGTTTATTTAATTTTGCAATGAAGGTACCTAAAAACCGAAGATCTAAAAATCAAAACCAGCAAAATTGGTGGGAAAATTATACAGCATCCCTTCATTATTTTAAACAGAATCCGGCTCTTTTTGTACCTTATATAAGCCAGATGATTATTATGACTCTTTTGATGACCATTCCTGTTATTCTTGTTCCTTATATACAAGAGGTTTTACATGCGGATAGCACGACCTTTGCAATATTTGAGGTGCTTTATTCTATGGGCGTATTGACAGGTGCGTTTTTTTCACCACTTCTTTGTAAAGTTTTATCCATAAGGAAAACATTAGCCATTTTATTAGCTTTTATGGCTATTGGCCTCGCTATTTTATCTGTTAATACACACAATTTTGTTGTTTTTCCTGTTTACTTTATGATTGGGTTTGGACTTTCGAGTTGGGCTCTTTCGATTTCTTTATCACAACTCTCTTGTGATCCTGAATACCAAGGAAGATTGCAGGCAAGTTTTAATGGTATCTCTGGATGCTTGATCCTCGGAGTCTACCTCACTATGGCAAGCGATAGCAGTAGCATATCACCCCAATCGATATATTTTTTTCAAAGCATTGTTGCGTTTGTTGGAATACTCATAGTGCTGTTTTATAAACATGAAAAACAATAAATTACGTTTAAGTGTGGTCAATATACGCTATTTTATAAATATTTACGCTGCAGCACATTTCATATTTTGCTTTTAAAGGAGAGTTGAGAAAATGTAAAAGTTGGTACTTAATGAATAAAGCATAAATTGATGTATGCTAGAGAATACCCTTTACTTTTTGATAATGACCCAAAAGAATTGATGCGTTTCTTTAATTCACCTCACTGCTGTTAAGAAGACGAAAACGGAACACTTTAAATCTTCTTGAAAGTTTTTTGTCTAAGCGTAGCAGAAAGTAAAGCGATGAGGGAATATCTTATCATACGGGGAGAGTATTGCATTATTTTTGTTTTTCAAAATCCATATGAAAAATTGTATCAATTTCATCTTCATTGGAATGAGTATTTCTACGACGATGCAAGGTTTGCACAATCTCTTTTTTTAAAACAGCATCTGTTTCACTTAAACGGTGAATACTGAGTTCCAATTCAAGAGATAACGCCAAATCCACGCACAATTTAAGCTCTTCTCCAATGTCGAAACCGCGTTGATAGTCGTCATAAAGACCAACCAGTGTATCAGATAATTCTTTATCGCATAAAGAGGTCATGCTTAATTCCTCAACGTTGCGGGTTTCCATGCAGCTTTTTTAAGTATCACTCCACTATCATCACTTAAAATTGCCATGTATACGAACCTCATGGTTTTGTCAATTTTCTGCAAAATACGCGCTTTTAAATCAAAGCCTATTAAAGATTTTATTACTCCAAGATTTTGAAGCGCCCAATTGTAAATATGGATGGCAATGTGTTTACTATAGAATTTATAGCATTTAAAATACATTGCCAAAAGGCTTTTAATATGCGTAGAGGAAGAGTATTCTGACGATAAACCAAACACCCTGAAATCTCTATTGCCAGTTACAGCTAAATCAGTGCCATTAATATATAAAATAAGCAAACAGGGTTTGTAAACGTCTAACTTTTTAATAACGAGTGATAATCTCATTTTTTGTAGAATACCAATTATTTTGCCTATTTTATATTGATTTTTAGACATTGATAAACTTTTTACCTTATAAAAACCTATGGGAAATGCGTTTGCATATTTTTGTAATAAGATTTCAGTGGTATATTGCACAGCATGAAATGAAGAGAATCGTATTAGGCTTTTTGCTTTTGAAAGAATATGACTGCGACTTTTGAGAAAGCAGTTGGCAACAATTGGCTTGGCATGCGAACTGATAGAGTTGGCAGTGGTGCGTTTAGTTTTTTCATTGGCCTGTGTCCAAATGTTTTTGACTCTGGAAAATAGCCTCTGATAGGCTTAAGTTTTTCCAAGATTATATTACAGGGGCGCAGCTCAGAAAAATACCACGGCGATTGCATTTTTTGTAATTGTCATAATTTTCGCTCCTGCTTAAATGGATGCTATAACATCCGTTTTTGTGGGGTATGTATGTGATAACTGCTCTTCTTAAGGGGCAGTAATGATAGATATAAATCAATATAATTATTTAGTCAACAATTATATTGATTTTGGAGTGTTTTTTTTGGCTCGTCCGGAAGCAAAACCTAAAACTGAGTTGGCAAAACGTTTTCGTGAAGTGCGTCACGCTCTTGGTTTTACAGAGCGTAAGCAGTTTGCTGAACATCTTGGTATCACTGCTGGCTCTATAGGAACTTATGAAACTGGTATAAGTGAGCCTACAGCCTCTGCGCTCTCCAAATATCAAGAAATTTGTGGTGTTTCATTAGATTGGCTTGTAACGGGTGATGGTGAGATGTTTTCAGATGTGGCAAAGGCGAAAGCAGCTGGTTTTAAACCGCAGGCGATTCCTACTGGGCTGATGAAAAAGCTGGGACATTTAGTTTATACGACCTATCATGATGCAAAAATAACACTTTCTCCTGAAGATGTTGCGGAATTAGCAGCAGAGCTTTATGGAAGATTGCAAGAGCTTATTCAAAACCTCAATGATATAGAAGAAGTCGAAGCCACTTTGCCACTTTTAAAATTACATTTAAAGCGTAAAATCGAAACTGAAAAGCACATCTAGAAATTTCATAAGATACGATTGAACAGCCTTTTAAAAAAATAAAACTTTTTTGATCTTCTGCTGTATAACCAAGTTTGGAATGTGAAAATCTCACGATTTTCGAGTCTCTTATTCGATCTGAAAAACGAGAAACTATCATTATAAATCAATACATTGCTCTAATACAGATAAAAAGAATGACGAGTAGTGATACAAACAAAATTTCTACAAAAGGAAGCGAGTATAGCATCATTCCTGAAATATTTGTTGGTTGAAGAAAAGGTACGGACAACAGTGAAAATACAGTGGGTTATGTGAGAGGAAAGAGTTTAGAAAACAGCTTCTTTTCGATTTGTAATATTAAAAAAATTCATACAATAGTGAAAATACAAGGACGGTGTTTGATGACTATAGAAGGGGAATAGACATGAAAGAGAGAAGAATGAAAGATTATTTATAGCGCTTTTATCTTTTTTATGAAGACGATGAGATGAGTACGTTAAAACTTTTAATAGGAAGTTTCTCATTATATTGGATATAAAAAAATTCTTTCAAAGATGTACATCATATATTGAAACAGATTACTTCGCAGCAAAGAGTGATGTTATCATGATAATCGTCATTATTACATTATGCTATAAGTTAAAAAATCATAAATTTGTGCTTATAAGAACAGCTATTTTATTGAGAAGTATTTTTACAAATTTATAAAAATTTATTTTTACACTCTTGCCATTCTTTTAATGCGCTTTATTTGAAAAGTAGAATTGCTCTTTAGTGAAACTATTTTTGTTAAGAGATAAATCGCAGTATTTTTGAATGGAGATAACGGTATATTTTCAAAGTTTTGTGTTTTTATTTATTTTTTAGCTTGAATCCCTCTAGCTAAAAGGGTTGGGGACTTTTCTAGATTCGATGTTGTTGCAAAGATTTTAGGGCGATGCCGTAAAAATATCGGCATCGGAAGGGGAGGGTTTTGTCTTGATTTATTGGTTTTTGAAGTGCGCAAACTAAGGGTTTTGCCATGAGTGTTTCCGCGCGTTGTAATGATGTTGAACTCTGTTGGAGGAGGTTCTTATGAAAAAAAAATATTCCACACCAAATTTAATTAAAGTTGTCTCTCTTAGTACGGTAATGGCTACACTCTTATCGAGTGTTTCTCCTGTTTTCGCGGCGAATCTCTCAATAACAGGAGAGCTGGTTAGAAGCACAAATGGTGGTGATGTCAGGTATCCGCATGGTAGTCATGGGAGTGTTGTTTTTGCTGGTGATGATGATTTTTGTGGTGCAGACAATGTTATTGGTCGTGGCGGCAAACAACAGCAGGCAATTCCTGATACTGGACGAATAACCGCAGAAGAACAATATGAAAGATTTGTTGGTGAGAAAACTTTTGGAGGTCGTAGTCCTTATGGTACGACCACTGAACAGGTTATTTGGGGGGGTGATGGATACACGACTAGCACTAATGGTAGAGTTTTAGGTGGTTATATGGGGGGACTTACTGGTGGTATCGCTAATGCTATGCCTGAGGCTTATGGCGTTTATTCTTTTGCAACAGGTTGTGGGTCTGCAGCGACGGGTAATTATTCAACCGTTTTGGGTGCAGGCGCGACAGCAAAGGCAGGGGGTGCACAAGCTTTTGGTGTTTCCGCACTTGCAAGTGGTATAGCAAGTGTTGCTATGGGTGTAGGCTCAGAAGCATCGGGGAAATCTGCTGTTGCTTTTGGTGGTCTCGCAACCGCTTCTGGTAAGAATAGCATTTCTATAGGTGTGCGTTCCCAAGCTACGTTGGATGATGCGATTGCGTTTGGTTCAGATGCAACAGCGAGCGGTATAAATAGTGTTGCTATTGGTAAGGTGGCATCTGCATCTGGTTACGGTAGTATTGCATTAGGATTAAAGACCAAAGCAACTGACGAGTACGCGGTTGCTATAGGCACGAAGGCTGAAGCGGAAGCTCTTGGTTCTATTGCAATAGGTGGTGGGGAACCTGCAGACAACGGGGAGGAAAGAAAAGTAATAGCAAAGGGTAAAAATTCGATTGCCATAGGTACTCATACTTATGCTGAGATGGCTCATTCAGTTGCAATTGGTATAAATGCACAAGTACGTGTTATAGATGGTGTTGCTGTGGGGGGAGGATCTGTCTCTCGTGTTAATGGGGAAGTTTTGGGGTATGATCCTGTAACAAATACTACAACAACAAAAAGTGATCTTGCATGGAAAAGCACTGCAGGTGATTTTAGTGTTGGTAATACTAACCAGAATTTAACGCGACAGATTACAAATGTCGCAGCAGGGAGTAAAGACACTGATGCAGTGAATGTTGCACAGTTGAAAGCTATGAGAGATGTCATAGCAGAGGGAGGGGGTTGGAAACTTTCTGCTAACGATACCGATCCGACAGATGTGAATTCAGGTAATATCGTAGATTTTTCAGTGAAAAGTGAAAAAGAAGCGGGAAAAGACAACTTAAAGATTAAAAGAGAAACTGCAGATAATAAGCATAAAATTGAATTTACTTTAAATGATCATCTTAAATTGACGCAAGTCACCACAGGCCAAAGCACGATGAGTGATGATGGCTTTTTTGTTAACGGTGAAAGCGGTTCACGCATGACTGTAGACGGCTTTTTTATTAATGGTAATGATGGTCCAAGCATGACTGTTGATGGTATTGATGCTGGAAATCAAAAGATCACAAACGTAGCAGATGGGTCTGAACCTAACGATGCAGTGAATTATAAACAGTTGCAAGAGGTGAAAAACGCGAACAAAACGAGTTGGCAGCTTGCTGTTAACGGTGGAAATGCTACGGCTATTGGTCCAAATGGTACAGTAAATTTTCAGTCAGTTGACAATAAAGGTACAAAAAATATCAAGATCGAAAAAGATAATGATCACAATGTCACATTTGATCTAGCTGATGATATTCAGGTAATGACTGTCACAGCAGGAGACAGCATTATGGATGCTGCTGGCTTTAGATTTGACGGTGATGAGGGGCCGAGCATAACTGTTAATGGTATTCATGCTGGTGATAAAACGATTAAAGGAGTAGCGGCAGGGGAAGAAGATACTGATGCTGTAAATTATAAGCAGTTGACAGAGGTAAGAACACTTGCTGAAGCAGGCTGGAAACTTTCTGTTGATGGTAACAATGCTACAGATGTTAAAGCTGGGAGTACAGTAGATCTTGTTGCGGATGCGGGTGAGGACGGAAGCAAAAATATAAAAATTGCAAAAGACAGTAATAAAGTTACATTTGCTTTGAATGATAACCTTAAGCTTACGAGTGTCACGACAGGCAACAGCATTATGAGTGATGAGGGCTTTAAGTTTATTGATGGTAATGGACCAAGCATAACTTTAAATGGTATTCATGCTGGTGATAAAAAAATTACAGGAGTAGCTAAGGGGGAAGAAGAAACCGATGCTGTAAATTATAAGCAGTTGACAGAGGTAAGAACACTTGCAGAAAATGGCTGGAAGCTTTCTGTTGATGGGAATAATGCTACAGATGTTAAAGCTGGGAGTACAGTAGATTTTGTTGCTGGTGCGAGTGATGATGGAAGCAAAAATATCAAAATTGTAAAAGATAATAACAAAGTCACATTTTCTTTGAATGAACAGATTAAGCTCACGAGTGTTACAACAGGCAACAGCATTATGAGCAACGATGGCTTCAAGTTTGTTGATGGAGGACCAAGCATAACTGTTGATGGTATTGATGCTTACAATAAAAAAATCACAAAAGTTGCTAACGGAACTGATGATACCGATGCTGTGAATTTTAAGCAGCTGAAAGATGTTACAGCGGGAATTAAAACGGGTTGGAAGCTTGCTGTTGAAGACGGAGAAGCTACAGATGTTAAAGCTGGGAGTACAGTAAAGTTTGTAGCTGCTGCAGATAAGAATGATCACAAAAATCTCAAAATTGTAAGAGGCAATAATAACGAGGTAACATTTGATTTAAACGAACTTATTAAAGTTAATAAAATAAAAGTAGGGGATGAAGTTACTATAACTGATAATGGCTTGGTGATTAAACGTGGTCCAAGTATAACATATGGCGGTATTGATGCGGGCGATAAAGTAATTAGAAGAGTGGAAGACGGTATTTTGGGTACGGATGCAGTTAATCTTAACCAGTTGAAGACAGTAGAAGAGAAAATAAAAGAAGTGGCGGACGATAGTCTTGTTAAATGGAAAGAAGATGGAAAGCTTATCACTATTGGTGCCGAAAAAGAAGGTGTTGAAATAAATGTTTCTAACAGTAAAGATGAAACTCGAGTTATTGCTGGTGTTAGAGCTGGAAAAATCGGACGTAATTCGACAGAAGCAATTAATGGTGATCAGCTCTTGAGTATTACAGAGACTATAGCGGATTTTTTTGGTGGTGAGCAGACAGATATATATAATGGTATCAAACCAACGTTTACTGTTCAGAAGACAAAACATAATAATGTAACTGATGCTTTTGCTGCTGTTGATACTTCTATCACAGATATTTATAGTCAGATTAATAATGTAACAGAAAATAGTCTTGTTAAATGGAAAGAAGATCAGAAGCTTATCACTATTGGTGCTGAAAAAGGCGGTACGAAAATTGATATCACAGGTACTGAGGGAGAGCGAACCATTGCAGGTGTGAAAAATGGTGAAATTTCCAAAGACTCCATGGAAGCTGTAAATGGTAGTCAAATTAATACAATAGCTGGAGATGTTGCAAAATTCTTTGGTGGGGATGCAGCGTTTGAAGACGGTGCTTTTAAAGGACCAAAATATAGTTTATCTGTTATTGTTGAAGATGGTACTATAGAAAATGCTAATTATCGTGATGTTGGTTCTGCATTGAAAGGACTTGATGGGAATGTCAAAAGTGTGAATAATCGTTTGACGAATGTTACTAATGAATTCACTCAGAGATTTGATACTCTCTCTCAAGATGCGTTACTTTGGAGTGAAGAAGAACAAGCGTTTGTTGCACGGCATGGTGGAGAGGGTAATAAAACAAAAAGTAAGATTAGCTATCTTATGAATGGGGAAATTCACGAAGAATCAACAGATGCAATTAATGGTAGCCAAATTAATAAAATATCTGGAGATATCGCGAGTTTCTTTGGTGGTGGTACTTCATTTGAAAATGGTGTTTTTGTTGGACCACAGTATAATTTATCTACAGTTTCGACAGATGGTATAGTAGCACAGAAAACTTTTGAAGATGTTGGTTCGGCTTTAGAAGGACTTGATGTAAATGTCAAAAATGTGAATAAACATATACAATATGTAGACAAGAAATTTGATGATAAATTTGATAAATTTTCTCAAGACGCGTTACTTTGGAGTGAAGAGGAACAAGCGTTTGTTGCACTGCGTGGACCAAATGGACAGAAGACAGATAGTAAGATTAAGTTCCTTGCGGATGGCGATATTTCAGGAGATTCAACAGATGCAATAAATGGTTCTCAACTTTATAAGATGGGCGATAAGATTGCGAATTATTTTGGCGGTGGTGCTCGCTATGAGAATGGAGAGTGGATAGATCCTACTTTCAAAGTTTCTCAGCGTAATGAGGATGGCACTATTGTTGAGAAAAAGCATCATAATGTCGCTGATGCTTTTGAAGGTGTCGATAATTCTATTACGGATATCTATAATCAGATTAATAATGTAACAGAAAATAGCCTTGTAAAACAGGAGGGAGAAGATGGTCTTATTACTGTGGGTAAAGCAACCGGTGGTACTGAAATCAGCCTTGTAAATAAAGATAATCAAGAAAGAACACTTTCTGGTGTGAAAGATGGAGAACTTTCTCAAACATCAACGCAAGCGGTAAATGGTTCACAGCTTTTTGCTACGGATAAGAAGGTTACAACTGTTACTGACAATCTTACAACAGTCGCTCAAAATACATCGAAATATTTTGGGGGTAGTACAGATGTACTGAATGGTGTAGAACCAGCTTTCCTTATTCAGGGGGAGACATATCATAATGTTACGGAAGCGTTTACAGGTGTTAATACTTCGATCACAAATATTGATAATAAGATTTCCGAAGTGGTAAAAAATAGTCTTGTTAAGCAAGACGGAGTTTCTGCTCCTATCACTATTGGTAAGGATACAGCTGGTACTGAGATCAATATTGCGGGATATGCTGGTGTAGCGCGTTCTATTTCTGGTGTTAAGGCAGCAGAGAAGGGCGATGAAGCTGTTAACAAAGACCAACTGGATAAAAGCATAAAGGATATTACAAAAGATATTGAGACAGTAACTGCTTCTGCAGTTCTCTACGATAAAGGTGAAAATGGCAATGTTAATTACAGTAGTGTAACTTTAGGTGGCGATAAGAGCAATGGGCCGGTTGCTCTCTTGAATGTTAAGGATGGTGCAATTTCCCAGGATTCTCATGATGCAATCAATGGTAGCCAGATTAATAAAATATCAGGAGATATTGCAAATTACTTTGGTGGTGGTGCCGCATTCGAAAATGGTGCTTTTAAACAACCAAAATATAGCTTATCTACCATTGTTGAAGATGGCCAAGTAGCAAAAGTTAACTATTATAATGTTGGTGATGCTTTGACGGGGCTTGATGCGAATGTCAAAAGTGTGAATCAGCGCTTAACGAATGTATCCAATGAGTTTAATCAGAAAATTGAAGGTATCTCAAAAGATGCTTTATTATGGGATGATGAAGAAGGAGCATTTGTTGCACGTCATGAAAAAGATGGGCAGAAGACAAAGAGCAAATTAAAGTATCTTTTGGATGGTGAGATTGCCGAAGGTTCAACGGATGCCATTACAGGTAACCAACTTTATCTCATGAGCAACAAGCTTGCTAATTATTTCGGTGGTGGTGCTAAATATGAGAATGGTCAATGGACAGACCCTACCTTCAAGATTTCTAAAGTCGATGAGAATGGCAATACTGCTGAGAAAGAGCACCATAATGTCGCTGATGCTTTTGGTGATATTAATACGGGGATGTCAAATATTAATAACCGTATTAATGATGTCATCAACAAGGTTGATTCAGATGTTCTACACTGGAATAAGGAGAAAGGAGCCTATGACGCTAACCATGATGGTCAACCAAGTAAGATTATCAATGTAGCCGATGGTAAAGTTGAAAAAGGTTCGAAAGATGCGGTTAATGGTGGACAACTTTGGGAAACCAATGAACGTATCACTGGTGTTGAAAAAGATGTTAAGCATATTTCAAATAGAGTTGATAACATTTCCAATACCATTGCTGATATTGGTGATACAGTTCTCAATATTAATGGTAAAGTTGATAACATCAATAATAGAGTTGACAACATTGAAGAGGATGCGGTTCGTTATGATAGAGATGAAAACGGCAAAAAAACCAATAAAATCACATTAGCGGGTGGTGATGCCAGTGAACCTGTTCTGATTGATAATGTCGCTGATGGTAAAATTGAAAAAGGTTCGAAAGAGGCTGTAAATGGTGGACAATTGCATGATTACACCCAAGAACAGATGAAGATTATTCTTGATGAATCCAAGCAGTATACGGATCAACGGGTTAATAATATTGTGATTGATGCGATTGATGATGCTGTTGATCGGGCTAAGCAATATACAGATATGAAGTTTGATGTTTTAAACTATAGTATTGAGAGTGTGAAAAAAGAGGCCAGACAAGCAGCGGCTATTGGGCTAGCGGTTTCTAACTTACGCTACAATGATACACCTGGAAAATTAAGCGTTGGATTTGGTACTGGTTTATGGCGTAGTCAATCTGCATTTGCCTTTGGTGCAGGTTACACCTCAGAAAATGGAAAATACCGTTCTAATATATCCGCAACAACTTCTGGAGGTCACTGGGGTATAGGTGCGGGATTCAATATGACATTGAATTGATAATAAACAAAATACATAAAAATTTCTTTTCACCCCTGTCTCATGAGGCAGGGGTGGAATTTTTTTTACGTATGTAAAAAATATATAAATTGATAAGTGATATAATGATAACTACAGGTAAAAAAACAGCAAAAGCTTGCAAGATTTCAACAAAGCGAACTTCTTTTTCAAAATAAGATAATAAGCTTTTTCATATAATATATGTTCATTATTTGCTGCTTTAAGTTTTAAATCTAAAAGATCTATAGAGCTTTATAGATAGAAAAAATAAATACCCTTTCACTTTCTCCAAAGTTGCAAATTTACTAAAAAACTCTCTGATAAGGTAGAAGTATATCGTTAAATTTATTTCAATTTTATTAGAGGAGGTTATAAAAACAATATACTAAACTAACTCCGCCCTATGCACAAATTAGCTTTTCTATAGGAGCTACATGTCAGAAGATAGAAAGATTTGCTCTAATTTATCGATTACAAGTGCTGGCGAACAATGGGGATATGCACAGGGTTTAGTGTAACGCTGAATTAGCAATAAAAAACTCAAACCCAAAAGGTTTATCCTAAATAAGACGAAGCAAACAGATTTTAACCATCAACGCCGTTAAGTCTTTATTTTTGTTGATTTTAATGAGAGGTTTGTGGTTAAAGTATAAAGGGTGCAGATGATACAAAGGAGAGGTATAGATTGCATCCATAATTGAATATTACAAGATTTTTAGCGACGCGCTAAATTATGATGCTGTACAGTGCCCCTGCATTTCTTACAAGCATTCTGCTTTTATTGCAAAAAGGACACACTAGAATCCATAATGATATACTTTATTGAAAAGACTCATTTTTTTCTTGCTATTTTATTTTAATTGCTTAATCGTAGATGAAATATCTTAGTAGGACTCGTTTTGATGGAAACCTTTCAAAGGGGGAAAGTAAAAATGCGTATAGAATATATTTCAAACGTACATTTCGTTTTGATGTTATAGCTTAAGGCTAAAAGAGCTACGGATTCTGAAATATTTAGGCGTTCACTCATTAATAGCTAATAAATCCTTAATAGAAAGAAATTACAAGTAAGAGAACAATTAAAAAACCCTTACTTTAAAGCAGCTTATTAAAAAAACACCTCAAGTAAAACCCTTTTTAATACATATTTAATATTTATATACACTAATATAATACAGAAAAGCCCTTTTACACTTAATATATAAAACAAAAACCCGTTTTCAATAAGAACCTAAAAATATTTTCCATACTCATGAAAGAGTTTCATTTAGGTCTGGTTATAGAAATCACATGCAACACAAACATAAAAAGATTTAAAATGCTAACAACAAAACATTCAAAATCCAAATCTCACGCGCTTCTTATCATTAAAATATGTCTTTTTTGTGTTCTTAAGTGTGTTTCTAAAGGTTTTTTTGGGGAGTTCATTATGAAGAAATTATATACCACACAAGGGGCGAGTGAATTACAACTTTCTCGTTTTTCTTTTGTTAAAATTCTTTCATTGGCTGTGGTAGCTACATTTGTATCGAATATTACCTCTGTTTTTTCAGCAAATCCTGATTTTAGAAATACATTTGTTGAAGGTTTAAAAAGTGCTGATATATCTTATCCAAAAAGTATCGTCTCTGTTGCTGGTTCGAATACTTCTGATGACTACGCAAATTTTTTAGCCAAAATCTTGTCTAATGTCAGTGATTATAGTCCTGTTGTGAATGTTTTAGCTCCAGATAATAGTACTGCATCGAAAGGTGTATCAAGTATATTCAAAGCTGAAAATGTGAGTGATAAAAAAGTACAACAGTTCACAAAAAGTATTCATACAAATTCTATAGATGGTGTAGATTTTTCAAACTCTCCTGGTTTGTTAAGAGCAGTATCGACCCAAAGAGCTGCAGCAAAAGGCAATGGTCATCCTTTGGAGCAGGGTTATAGTGCGAGTGCAAAAGGTTATGATGCTGTTGCGTTAGGTCCATTGGCGGAAGCAAAACAAGATAGAAGTGTTGCTATAGGTTTATCTTCTTACGCTAATGCTCATAATAGTATTGCGATTGGTTCTGCTCCAGACTATGCTACTGGAGAGCAAAGAACAACTGCTGGAGATGAAAAAGCAATTGCCATAGGTTTTCAAGCTAGAGCTTTCGGCAAGTTTACAATAGCGTTGGGGGATTCTGCTGGCACTACGCAGGAAGATGCGATTGCTATTGGTCATCATGCAAATGCTTTTAGTCAGCATTCAATAGCTATAGGTTCTAAGGCACAGGTGGATGAGGGGGGAGAGCGTGGTATTGCTCTAGGTTATCAAGCACGGGTATCAAGTGAAGTGGATGGCATTGCTATAGGCTACATGGCTCATGCTTTAGGTAAAGACAGTGTTGCGATAGGTTCCGAATATAATGAAACGGTTGGGCCAGACGATCATACCTTTGCGAAGGGTGATTATTCAACGGCTGTGGGTGCTGTTTCTAAGGCTTTGGAGTATGGTACGACTGCTGTTGGTCATCGTGCACAGGCACTTAGTAAGCATGCTATTTCTCTTGGATTTTATTCGAAAGCAGAGGGAGAGGGAGCTATCGCTATCGGTGTTGATTCTGTGGTTTCGGTGAATGATGGCGTTGCTATAGGGAGATATTCTGTATCCGATAGGGCTGCTGGTGTTTTGGGGTATACTTCTTTGCTGCAGGGGCCGGCAAAAAACACTAAAGCGCACTGGAAGAGCACGCAGGGTGCCGTTAGTATTGGTGATCTTAGTAAGGGCATAACGCGGCAGATTATAGGTGTAGCAGCTGGTAGTGAACCTACTGATGCAGTAAATGTTATACAGTTAAAAGACTTAGAAAGTCTCGTAAGAAATGACGGTTGGAAGCTATCTGTTGGGGGTAAGAATGGTAAGACCGTTATTATGGACAGCGCGGTAGATTTTTCCGCTGGAAGTACAAATCTTACGATTACAAAAAGTGATAAAGATAATAATGTAAAATTTGATCTAGCTAAGGAAATTGCAGTCAATAAAGTAACTGCAGGAAGCAGTACCCTAGACGCAACAGGCTTAGTGATTTCTGGTGGACCGAAAATAATCATTTCTGGGATAGATGCTGGGGGTAAAAAGATTACAGGAGTGTCTGATGGCACTGGAGCGAACGATGCAGTTAATTTTTCACAGTTAAGCAAAACCAATGAGAGTCTTTCGTCGACAGCGAGAAATCTGGAAACGGCTATGGCGAATACATCAAAATATTTTGGTGGAGGTGCAGGCGTTGCTGGTTCTGCCATGACGGGACCAACTTATAACTTATCCAAGATTGATACAAAGGGTAATATAACAGAGGGCTCTTTTAATGATGTTGGGAGTGCTTTTGCAGGTCTTGATACAAATATCAAGAATGTGAATACACGGATTAAAGAAGTTTCTGAAGGAGTGGCACAGGATTCTTTGTTATGGAATGATGAGGTCAATGCCTTTGTAGCGCGTCATGAAAAGAAAAAAGAAGAAAAAGGCAAAGCTGTAAGAACACAAGAAAACAGTAGAATTACGTTTCTAGAAAAGGCTGAGATCAGCCCCGACTCAACGGATGCTGTCATTGGTAGTCAACTTTATGCAATGGGTAACACGCTTGCAACCTATTTTGGTGGTGGTGCAGGTTATGATGAGCAAGGACAATGGACTGCTCCAAGTTTTAAGGTTAAGACAGTTAAGGATGATGGTAAATCTGAAGAGATAGACTATGGCAATGTGGCGGATGCTTTGGCTGGAGTTGGTAATTCTTTCACAAATATTAGAAATGAGATTAGTAAAGAAATTAATAATGAGATTACCAATGTGAAAGGTGATAGCCTTGTTAAGAAAGATCAAACAACCAATCTTATCACTATTGGTAAAGAAGTAGAAGGCAGTGAAATCAACATAGCCAACAAGACTGGTGCGGATCGGACACTTTCAGGTGTTGGTGAAGCAACAAAGGATAATGAAGCTGTTAACAAAGGTCAGCTAGATAAAGGTTTGAAGGATCTTTCTAACAGTCTTCAGTCAGATGACTCGGCTGTTGTTCATTACGATAAAACAGAGGG